>JABFXX010000519.1 GCA_013368795.1 Kofleriaceae bacterium | reverse complement strand
TCGACGGACGCGACCGCCGCACCGGCGCGCGATGTCGAGATCGCGCCCGAGCCGGGTGTGAACAGACCGCCGGCGGTTGCCGTCGACGCTGTGACCAAGGATAGAGCTGCGCCTGTGACCCACCTACGCGTCATGCTGGTCGGAGCCTACATCAGGCGCGCTCGCGGTAGCGGGAGATATCTCGCAATCGATAGACTGCAGCGTGGCCGAGGACGAACGGACCAGGCGGTGGGAGCGAGTGTCGTCGCCCGACGTCGACCCGATGCGCGCGCTGCGCGATGCGATCGCGATGATCAAGATCGCGCCGCGCGACCAGGAGGCCCGCCGCCAGCTGCGCGCGCTCGCCGCCGAGCAGGCGTCGTGGGAGCCGCTGTCGATCCTGCTGCTCGACGAGGCGCGCGCTGCCGTCGAGGAGCCGCCGCTCGCCGCCGCGTTCTACGAGGAGCTTGCCGACGCGCACGAGAACCTCGACCAGCCGATCGAGGCGATCATGGCGATGGAGGCGGTGATCGCGCTGCAGCCCGATCACGTCGAGCATCACGACCGGCTCGCGTGGCTCTATCGCAAGTCGGGTGCCGCGGTGAAGGCCGCGCAGGCATTCGAGCGCGTCGCCGAGCTTGCCCGCGACGATCGGGCGCGTGCCGCACTGCGCGCCGCTGGCCGCCTCTATCGCGACAGCGGCCGCGCCGAGCAAGCGGTCGCGGTCTATCGCAAGATCGTCGAGCGGCGTCCGTCCGACAAGGAAGCGTGGCGCGCGCTCGAGGAGATCCTCGGCGAGCTCGGCCAGTGGCGAGAGCTCGCAGACGTGCGCGGCAAGCTCGCCGAGCGTGCGAGCGGCGTCGACAAGGCGGTGCTCCTGCGCGCGCAGGCTCGCGCGATGGAACAAGCGGGCGACACCGCCGTCGCCGCGAAGCTCGTCGCGAGCGCCGCCGGTCACGCCCCGGAAGACGTCAGCGGCCTCGTCGATTACGCGGCCGTGCTCGCCCGCGAGGGTCGCGCGACCGAGGCGGCACAGGTGCTCGGCCAGCGCATCAGCGAAGCGATCGCCGACGGCGCGCCGTCTGCCAACATCGCCGCGCTCCGGCTGCGCCTCGTCGACGTTCTCGACGGCAGCGGCGACCGCCCCGCCGCACAGGCGGTGCTCGACAAGTTGCTCGCGACGTCCCCGGAGTACCAGCCGGCGCTCGAGAAGCTCGTCCAGCTCGCCGCGCGCGACGACGATCCGCGGATCCACGCCGTTGCCCTGCTCCGTCAGGCCGCCGCGCTCGCCGGCACGCACGAGGCGTGCGCGCTCGTCCTCGAGGCCGCCCGCCGCTATCGCGATGCCGGCGATCTGCGCAAGGCGGCGCACACGTTCGAGCAGGCCGTCGAGCTCTCGCCCGACGACGACGCGCTCCACGAGGAGCTCGAGGACGCGCGGACCGCGCTCGTCGTCGATGTCGCCGCTGCCGAGGCCGCCGCCGGCGATACGCGAGGTGCCGAGCAGCGCCTGCGCAAGATCCTCTCCGCGCGGCCGCACCACCCGGGTGCGAACCTCGCGCTCGTCGAGCTGCTCGGCAGCACCGATCGCCTCGCCGGCGCGGCTGCACACCTGCGCGACACGCTCGCCGACGCGCCCGAGGACATCGCGCCCGAGCAGCTCGCGAAGCTCGTGCTCCGTTACGCGCAGGTCAACATCGCGCTCGGCGAGCGCGACCTCGCGCACCAGCTGCTTCACGAGGCGCATCACCTGTCGCGCCGCGACCTCCTCATCACGCTCGCGCTCGGCGAGTCGTGCTCCTCGCGCAAGCTGTGGCGCGAGGCCGCGATCCATCTCGGCTCGCTCGCCGATCATCCCGATGCGCCCAGGCACGCCGCCAACGTCGCCGCCGGCCTCGTCAAGGCCGGCCAGGCCGAGGTCCGCGCGCTCAAGCCCGCCAACGCGGCCAAGCACTACGAGGCGGCCGTTCGCATCGATCCGAAGTGCGGGCCTGCGTGGCACGCGCTCGCCGAGCTCGCGACCGAGCAAGGCGACATGAGTCGCGCCGCCGACTGCCTCGAAGCCGAAGCGTCCGCCACCGTCGATCCCGCGACGCGCTTGCGCCTCTACGACGCGCTCGGCGATCTCTCGCTCGACGTTCTCGCCGATCCCGCGCGCGCCGAGCGCTGCTGGTGGGAGGTCGCAGGTGCCGGCAATGCCGCCGTCCTCGAGAAGCTGCTCGCACTGCAGCGCAAGCGCGGCGCCGCGATCGAGCGTGGCGAGACCTGCGAGCGCCTCGCGGCCCTCTCCGACAAGCAGCGCGAAAAGGAGCTCACCGTCGAAGCAGCCGAGGCCTTCGCCGCCGGCGGCGATCACGCACGCGCACGCGCCGTCGCCGACTACCTCATCTCGCGCCACCCTCTCGACGTCGACGCGATCGTCGTCGCGACGAAGATCGCCGAGGCCGATCCCGATGTCGTCGCTGGCTGGCTGCGCCGCGCGCTCGGCGCGTGGGACGCCGGCGGTGATCGCGGAGACGGCGATCCACGCCGTGCCGACCTGTGGCGCCGCCTCGGCGATGCGGAGAAGGCGCGCGTCAACGTGCGGGCTTCGCTCGACGCCTACCAGCGGGCCGTGGTCACCGCGCCGGAGTCCGACGGCGCACTCGCCGCTCGCCGCAACCTCATCAAGCTCGCCTCGCTCCTCGGCCGCAACGAGAAGACCTCGCGGCTTGCGCTCGTCGAGGCCGAACAACGTCCCGCCGATATCCTCGAGGCCGCACGCGACCTCGCCAGGTCCGGCGATGTCGAGGATGCGCGCGCGATGTACGAGCTCGCCCGCGCCGTCGTCGCCGAGCCATCGGCCGATTCGCCTGTGACCGACGAGCGCGCGACGAAGCCGAGCCTCGATCCGTTCGACGATCGACCGACCCACGGCAAGCTCGCCCCGGAGAAAGGCGCGCGGCGCCAGGCCTTCGACGATCTGCCAACGCGCGCAGTCCCATCGATCGAGCCCGACGACCGGCCGACGCTCGCAAGGCTCTCGACCGGCGACGACACGACAGCGCCGCGCGCGCGGCAGGCAACGCCCTCGGGCACGACGCGTCCGCGCACGCTCGAGGAGCGACCGACCGATGCCGACCTGCCACGCCCACCCGACGGGCGACCGACCGAGTCGGATCTGCGTCGACCTGCCGTCCTCCTCGCCGAGGACGAGGCGTTCCTCGATCGCAACCCGCCTCGCATCATGGCCTCCGACGAGGCCTACGCCGCCCCTCTCGATGACGCCGAGCGGCGCGCGCTCGTCGACGATACCGACGACGGCGTGCTCGGTGAGCTGCTGTCGATGATCGGCGAGGTCGCGAACCTCGTCTGCCCCGACGCCAAGACCGCGCTCGACAACGCCGCACTCACCGACGCGCGCCGCATCGGCGCGACCTCCGATGCCGCCGCGGTCGCCGCATATCCGCAGATCGCGAAGGCGCTCGGCGGCCCCGCGACGCTGCTCTACGCATCGCCCCAGCGCAACGCACCCGATCTTCGTCTCCTGCTCTCGTCGCCGCCGGTGCTCGTGCTCGGCCCTCGCCTCGCGTCGATCCGCGCGCGCTCGCGCAGCGATGCCGAGCTCGACGTCGACGCGGAGCTCAGGTTCCGCCTCGGCCGCATCGTCGAGCTCGCGCGCCC
>JABFXX010000246.1 GCA_013368795.1 Kofleriaceae bacterium | reverse complement strand
GGTGGCTTCAATATGTTTCCGCTCGCGATCCTCGGTGTCACGCTGCTCGTGACGGCGGTGAGGTTCGCGCTGGAGGCCAACACGCAGCGTCTTGCGCTCATCCGCGCGCTCACGCTGACCGTCGTGTTCTCAGCGATCACGGGCACCATCGTCGGCTTCGCGACGACCGCGAAGTATGTCGTGAACGTTCCGGAGGCGGCGAAGGATCCGCTGCCGTATCTGCTCCAGGGCTTCGCGGAGTCCGTGACGAATGCGGTTCTGGGCGGCTCGTGCTGCCTGCTCGCCTGGTTGCTCGTCGCGGTCGGTGTCCGGCGCATGCCGAAGGACGTATAGAAGCGGTTCGGTAAGTCCCAAATCTTGCTGGACGGGATCCCTCGTGTTACCCGGGGGATAGATTGTCGGACGAGCCGAAGAAGGCCACGCCCACCGGGACCGGTGCAGGACGCGGCGTCCTCTACATCGCGTTCGCGAAGTTCTACTTCATGTTCGTGGGACTGGTCGTGCAGGTACGCCTGCCCGCGATCCTGTCGCACGCGGCATGGGGCAGCTACAGCTTCGTGAACTCGCTCGTGTCGCCGGTGAACAACGTGCTCGTCACGGGTTCGATCCAGGCGGTCAGCAAGTTCGCCGCGGCGGAGCCGGAGAAGGCGAGGCGCGTCCAGCAGGCGGGCTTCCGCATGCACGTGCGGCTCGGCCTCATCGTCGCGCTGCTGTTCATCGCGGCGGCACCGCTCGTGTCGTGGGCATTCCTCGACATGTCGAAGACGGTGCCGCTCATGATCGCGGGCCTCATCATCGGCGGTAACGCGTTCTACGCGGTGTTCGTCGGCACGGCGAACGGCCTGCACCAGTTCCACAAGCAAGCGGGTCTCGACATCACGTTCGCGACGCTGCGCAGCGCCGGCCTCGTCGGCATGGCGATGGCGGGCCTCGGCGTCGTCGGTGTCGTCAGCGGCTGGGCCGCGGCGGTCGGTGCGATCGTGATGATCGCGGCGACGTGGATCGGCCTGCCGGGCCGCGACGGCACGCTCGTCGGCGAGAAGCTGCCGGTGAAGCCGATGATCCAGTTCTTCATCGGCGTCGCGATCTATCTGGCGCTGTTCAACGCGCTGATGTTCGTCGACACGTGGCTGATCAAGCGGCTGACGACCGAGTACTACGCCAGCCACGCCGACTCGCTGAAGGCGGCGGTCGCGCAGGTCGTGCCGTGGGCGCCGGGCGCGTCGGGCTATCACCCGAACCCGAGCGTGCTCGCCGACGTGCAGGTCGGCTACTACGCCGCGGTCCAGAACCTCGCGCGGCTGTCGTATCAGGCGATCATCGCGGCGACGTTCGTCGTGTTCCCGCTCGTGTCGCGCTCGACGTTCACCGACGACCGCGAGACGACGAAGCGCTACATCGCGGTGACGATGCGCTACTCGCTGATCTTCGCGATGGCGATCGCGGTCGTGATGGCGGCCAATCCCGTCGACGTGCTCGGCCTCGTCTACGCGCCCGACTACGCGCAGAAGGGCGGGATGGCGCTGACGCTGCTCGCGCTCGGCAACGTCGCGTTCTCGGTGTTCGCGATTGCGGGCACGATCCTGAACGGCGCCGGCATGTCGCGCATGGCGATCATCATCGCCGGCCTGACGCTCGCCCTCGCGGCGGTCGGCAACTTCATCGCGATCCCGATGGCCGTCGACGACGGCCGGGTGCTCGAGACAGCGGCCGCGGTCACCGGCAGCGCGATGCTGATCGGCGCGATCGCCGGCGGTTTGATCCTGCACAAGCAGCTCGGCGCGTTCCTGCCCGCGATCTCGCTCGGCCGGATCGCGATCGCGACGGCGACGGCGCTCGCGGTCGGCCGCGTCCTGCCGCTGCACGGCAAGCTGATGACGCTCGCCGAGGCGGTGGTCGTCGGCGTGACGTTCCTCGTCGTTCTCGTCGCCACGCGCGAGCTCGGCAAGCGCGATCTCGAAGCCATCAAGGCCGTCCGCAAGAAGCGCGCGGCGGCAGGAGGGGAGTCATGAAGTCTGCGTTCGCATTGCTGGTCGTGCTGGCCGCATGTCACCCGCCGCGCTCCGGCGAGACGCTGACCGAGTCGGTCCGCAGCTACAACGAGGGCGTCCGCTGGCAACGCTACGCGGTCGCCGCGACGCACGTCCCTCCGGAGCAGCGGTCGGACTTTGTCGACGAGGCCGACGAGCGCTCGAAGGACCTCAAGATCACCGACTACGAGATCGTGAAGGTCGAGCAGAAGGGCGATAGCGAGGCCAAGGTCCAGGTGAAGGTCTCCTGGTACCTCGATTCCGTGGGCAAGCTCGAGGAGACCCAGGCGGTCCAGAGCTGGGAGAAGCACGGCAAGACCTGGCTCGTCGTGGACGAGTCGCGGCTCCGGGGCGCCGAGATGCCCGGGCTGCGAGAACCCCCGACCGAGGAATAGCAAAGACATCGGGGCGATCCACCCTGGATCCTCGGGCCCCTAGTTGGCGTAACATCGGGCCCGGAAGTGTCCCAGAGCGACTTCGTCAGCCGCGGTCAGGCTCTGGTGGCCGCCGGTCAGTTTCAGGAGGCTGTCAAAGTCTGCCGCCTGGGGCTGCTCGGGCGCCCCACCACGGTCGAGGGCCGCGTCGTGCTCGGGCAGGCGCTGCTCGCGCTCAAGCGCTTCGATGAAGTGCTCGCCGAGATGCGCGTCGCGCTCGACCTCGATCACTCGAGCATTCCGGCGCAGGTGCTGAAAGCCGAGGCGCTACTCCGCAAGGGCGACACCGTCCCGGCCCTCGAGGTCCTGACCAAGGCGCGGCAGGCGGCGCCGGGCGACGCGCGGATCATGCAGCTGTTCGCCGAGGCCGAGAACGGCGCGCCGCGCTCGACGGTCAGCCACCCCGCGGTCGGGTTCGTCGGCAGCGGCGACACGAAGCACTATCCCAATCACTCGGTGGGCGCGGCCGACGTCGAGGACAGCGGGCCCGGCGGTTACACCCGGCCGACGTCGGTGCAGGCACCGCCCCCGCGGCGCTCGACGCAGCGGCCGGCGGCCCGGCCGATGCCGATCGACGACACCGAGGACATCGAGGACATCGAGGATACCGAGGACGCCGCCGAGCGCCCCGAGGCGCTGCGCGCTGCCAAGCCGCCGCCGCCGGCGATCCTCGCGGTCGGCGATCACTCCGGCACCGTCGAGGTCGATCCGCTGCTCGAGGGCGTCGAGGTCGACGACGACGATTTCGACGAGGTCGCCGCACCGCCGGCCGCGAGCGCTGGCGGCAACCCGGCGGCGCAGGGCGGGGCGCGCGGCTCGGTGAAGACGTCGTCGAAGTTCGGCTCGTCGGCGAAGTCGGGCGTCTCGAAGTCTGACCGCGCGGGCGGTACCGTCGTCGGCAAGAAGAACGCGACAGCGACGCCGACGATGGAGCTCGACCTCGATCCGGACGACGAGGACGACGACGATCTGCTCGAGACGCGCGCGCCCGAGTCGCGTGCGCCCGGTCCTCGCAGCTCGGTGCGCAACCTGGTCGCGATGCCGTCGGGCGTGATCGGCGGCGAAGCGATGGGGCAGGCCGCGCCGCGCAGCAAGGGCAAGACGGTGCCTCCGCCACGCAGCAATCCGGCGGCGCCGTTCGTGCCGTCGATCGCGAACGCACCGGCGAGCATGAGCTC
>JABFXX010000278.1 GCA_013368795.1 Kofleriaceae bacterium | reverse complement strand
GGGAGCAACGCCATGGGTGTACGCAACGCGCTCTGGATCCTCGTCGCGGCGGCGGCATGCAAGCCCGCGGCCCCGTCTGCGCCCGCACGGCAGCCCGAGGCGGCTGAGGGAGCTGCGCAGGCGACGCCGACGAGCACCGCGCAGGCGCCCGCGGCGAAGCCCGCGCCACCGCCCGCGGAGCCGGCCGTGCCGTCGGTGAAGATGACGCTCGCTGAAGTCGGGCTCGAGGCGACGAGCCTCGACCGTACCGCGGATCCCTGCGTCGACTTCTATCAGTTCGCGTGCGGCGGCTGGCTCGCGAAGAACCCGATCCCGGCGGACCGCGCGCGGTGGGCGAGGTTTACCGAGATCGACGAGAAGGTGCAGACCGCGCTGATCGGCCTGCTCGACGCCGACGCGAAGTCGACCGGCGCGGACGCCGTGACGAAGAAGCTCGGCGATTACTACGCGTCGTGCACCGACGAGGCCGCGATCGAGAAGGCGGGCACGAAGCCGCTCGACGGCCTGCTCGCGAAGACGACGAAGGTGAAGGATGCCAGGTCATGGATGGCCGCGGTCGTCGAGCTCCACAAGGTCGGCATCCCGGTCGTGTGGGACACGGTCGTCTTCGGTGACCTCGCCGACTCGACGATGAACATCACGCATCTCGACCCGGGCGCGCTCGGTCTGCCCGATCGCGACTACTACGTCGAGGCGGCGCACAAGGCGGACCTCGAGGCGTACCAGCAGCACGTCGGCCGGATGCTCGCGCTCGCCAACGTGCCGAACGCGACGACGACGGCGGCGGCGGATGTGGTCGCCGTCGAGACCGCGATCGCGAAGCTGACGAAGACCGGCATCGAGAAGCGCGATCCGAAGGGCTCGAACAACCCGACGGACCTGAAGGCGCTCGGCAAGAAGGCGAAGTCGGTCGACTGGAAGGCGTACTTCAAGGCGCTCGGGTTCGTGTCGAGCGCGAAGATCAACGTGACGACGCCCAAGCTCATCGCCGGCCTCGATGCGCTCCGCAAGCAGTTCAAGCCCGCGCAGTGGAGCAACTACTTCACATACCAGCTGCTCGTCGAGCGCGCGTTCGCGCTGCCGAAGGCGTTCGACGACGAGGCGTTCGCGCTGCGCAAGCAGCTGAGCGGCGTCGTCGAGAAGCGGCCTCGCGCGAAGCGCTGCGTCGAGGCGGTCGCGGGCGCGATGGGCGAGCTGCTCGGCCAGCAGTACGTCGCGAAGTACTTCCCGCCGGCGAGCAAGCAGTCGGCAGTCGCGCTCGTCGATGCGCTCGGCACGGCGATGCGCGAGGAGCTGACGTCGCTCGACTGGATGAGCGACGCGACGAAGAAGCTCGCCGTCGACAAGCTCGAGAAGCTCGTCCGCATGGTCGGCTATCCCGACAAGTGGCGCGCGTACGACTTCGCGGTGTCGCGCGATGACTTCGGCGGCAACGAGCTGCGCGCCGCGGCGTTCGAGGTCAAGCGCAGGCTCGTTCGCTCGGGCAAGCCGGTCGATCGCGCCGAGTGGTACGAGAACGTGTACCGCGTCGACGCGTTCTACAACCCGCAGGTCAACAACACGCTGATCCTCGCCGGCATCCTCCAGCCGCCGTTCTTCGGCGCGGATCGCTCGGTCGCTGCGAACATGGGCGGCATCGGCATGGTCATCGGTCACGAGCTGACGCACGGGTTCGACGACGAGGGCAGTCAGTTCGACGCCAAGGGCAACCTCGTCAACTGGTGGCAGAAGGACGACCTCGAGAAGTTCGAGGCGAAGGGGCAGTGCGTCGCGAACATGTACGACTCGTTCGAGGCGGCGCGCGGCCAGTTCGTCAACGGCAAGCTGACGCTCGGCGAGGACATCGCCGATCTCGGCGGCGTGAAGATGGCGTTCAAGGCGTACAAGGCGCTGCGCAAGGGCGCGGAGAAGCCGATCGTCGCCGACGGCTTCACCGAGGATCAGCAGTTCTTCCTCGCGGTCGGTCAGGCGTGGTGCAGCAAGGATCGTCCGGCCGAGGTGACGCGCCGCCTCGTCGTCGATCCGCACGCGCCGCCGAAATTCCGCGTCTATGGCTCGCTTCGTAACCTGCCCGAGTTCGCGCAGGCGTTTTCATGTGCTGCGGGTACGCCCATGCGTCCCACGGAGAGCTGTTCTGTATGGTGACAAAGACTCGTTTCGCGATCACGCTTGGCCTCCTCCTCGTCGGGGCCTGCAAGCAGCCCGGCAAGGGCGCAGCAACCGTCGGCCCGACGGGGCCGAGCCAGCCGACGGCCAAGAAGCCTCCCCCGCCTGCGGCCGACGTGACGTGGCTCGCGCAATGCCGCGCGCCGATCGATCAGGCAAAGCAGCGCATCGACTCGCTGCTCGCGGTCCAGGGCGTGCGCAATGTCGCGAACACGCTCGAGCCGTTCAACGACGCATCGAAGCACCTCAACAACGCAGGTGAGTGGGCGCACCTCCACGCGGGCGTGAACCCCGACGAGAAGATCCGCGACGTAGCGCGCACGTGCGAGCAGGACGTCCAGAAGTTCTTGTCGGCGATGCTGCTCGACAATCGCATCTACACCGCGATCAAGAACGTCGACATCAACTCCGCGGACGCGAACACGAAGCGCTTCGTGATGCAGACGCTGCGCGACTACAAGCGCTCGGGCGTCGAGCTCGACGATGCGGGCCGAGCGCGGATCACGCAGATCGACGAGGAGACGACGACGCTCGGTCAGGAGTTCCAGAAGAACATCGACGAGGACGTCCGCAAGATCGAGATCAAGGATCCGGCGAAGCTCGCGGGCATGCCGGCCGACTGGATCGCCGGCCACAAGCCCGACGCGCAGGGCACGATCCGCGTGTCGACGGACTATCCCGATTACATCCCGTTCATGACGTACGCCGACGATGACGAGCTGAAGAAGCAGCTCTACATCGCGTTCAAGAGCCGCGGCGACGCGAAGAACGAGCAGATCCTGCAGAAGGTGCTGAGCTTGCGCGCCGAGAAGGCGCTGCTGCTCGGCTTCAAGGACTGGGCGGACTACCAGTCCGACGACAAGATGGTGAAGGGCGGCAAGGCGGCGCAGGACTTCCTCGATCGGATCAACAAGCTCGCCCAGCGCCGCGCGAAGAAGGACTACGACGAGCTGCTCGCGCAGCTGCGCACGAAGACCAAGGCCGCGAAGTCCGTCGAGGACTGGCAGAAGGCGTACCTCGAGAACCAGCTGAAGCGCGACAAGTACGCGGTCGACGCGGGCGAGGTTCGCAAGTACTTCGCGTTCGACAAGACGCTCGCCGGCCTGCTCGACATCACGTCGACGCTCTACGACATCCAGTACAAGCCGGTCACGAACGACCCGCGCGTGTGGAGCTCCGACGTCAAGGTCTACGACGTCATGCGCGGCGCCGAGAAGCTCGGCCGCATCTTCCTCGACCTGCATCCGCGCCCGGGCAAGTACAAGCACGCGGCGGAGTTCCCGATCGTCGACGGCATCAAGGGCGCGCAGCTCCCCGAGGCGGCGCTCGTGTGCAACTTCGCCGACCCCGCGAAGACCCAGCCCGCGCTCATGGAGCACGCCGATGTCGTGACGATGTTCCACGAGTTCGGCCACCTCATGCATCACATTCTCGGCGGCCAGCAGCACTGGGTTCGCCAGAGCGGCGTCGCGACCGAGTGGGACTTCGTCGAGGCGCCGTCGCAGATGTTCGAGGAGTGGGCGTGGAACTACGACGTGCTGTCGCGGTTCGCGAAGAACGAGCAGGGCGAGGTCATCCCGAAGGATCTCGTCGAGAAGATGCGCCGCGCCGACAAGTTCGGTAAGGGCGCGTGGGCCGCGCAGCAGCTGTTCTACTCGGCGGTGTCACTGCGCATGCACCAGGAAAGCCCGACGAAGCTCGACCAGACGGCGCTCGTGAAGGCGCTGCAGAAGAAGTACACGCCGTTCGCGTTCGTCGACGGCACGAAGTTCCACACCTCGTTCGGCCACCTGATCGGCTACTCGTCGATGTACTACACGTACCTGTGGTCGCGCGTGATCGCTCGCGATCTGCTGACGCCGTTCGACAAGAAGGGCCTGATGGCGACCGACGTGGCCGGCGCGTACCGCGACAAGATCCTCGCGCCCGGCGGCACGAAGGACGCTGCGGAGCTCGTCAGCGACTTCCTCGGCCGCCCGTACAGCTTCAAGGCGTTCGAGAAGTACCTCAGCGACGCTCAGTAGGCGTAGCCGAGCAGCACCGAGATCAGCTTGACCGAGTCGGTCGCGCCCGCGGCCTGGTAGTCGGCGCTCGACTGGAACTCCCACGAGTAATGGACGAGCGACGCCTCGGCGCGCGCGATGATCGGCCCGAACCTGAGCAGCGCACCGAGCGCGCCGCGCATGCCGGTCGCCTTCGCATCGGCAAAGCGCGTCGCGAGCACACCGCCGTCGAGGACGACGCGGTTCTCGCCCGCGAGGTACGGCTCGAAGTCGCCCATGTTGTACGAGAGCTTGGCGCCGATGCGGATCGACTGATACTCGGCATCCGGTACGAGGTTGATGTCGTTGCCGTTGGTCGCGTTGAACCGCATCTGGTCGCGCACGTAGCCGCCGCTCGCCTCGATGCCGAGCGCGCCGAAGTTCCAGCGATGCCGAACGCTCAGCTCGTAGCTGCCCCAGAACGTCGAGACCTGGCCCATCAGCATGCCGCCGGTGAGCTGCTGGCCTCGCACGCCGAACTGCGCGCGCCCGAAGATCGATAGCCCGCGCAGGCGCGACGAGCCGGCGAGCCGCATCGGAAACAGCTCGACGACCGGACCGAGGATCACCTGGCCGCCTTCGGTCTCGCTGCGCAGGTTGCCGGTCATCGGCTCGTCGTACGTGAAGCTGCGGAACCCGACGTCCATCACGACGCCCGCCGTCAAAAACGAGGTGCGAGGCGCGCTGTCGGCCTGACCGGTGATGCCGGTATCGGCGCTCGAGCCACCACCGTCGCCATCCCCATCGCCTTCCCCTTCGCCCTCGCCACCGGTGTCCGCGACATCGGGGCCGGGCGCGTTCGGCTTCACCTCGACCTCGTCGCCGGTCGCGACGTCGAGGAACTCGTCATAGAGCTTCTTGCCGGCCTGATAGACGACGACCTGGTGCGGCTCGGCCGACACCTCGAGGCGGATCGGTGCCTTGCCCTTGTCCTCGCCGTCGACCTGGACGGTCGCGCCGCGCGGCGAATCGACGACGATCGTGCCGAGCGCGCCCTTCAGCTTCCACTTCGCGAACAGCGGCTTCTTGCCCTTGGGCACGTCGAGCGGCTCGAAGATCGGCTCGAACTTGTCGAGGCGGATGATGATCGTCGGCGTGCCCAGCGGCGCGTTGATCGTGCACGGGGTCGCGTCGCACGCGGCGCCGTTGCCCGGATCGTCGATGTAGACCGTCGCGCCCGGTGGATCGGTCACGATCTCGACCTTGCGCGTGGAACCCGCCTCGGCCGCCTCGGAAAAGGCGACGAGCAGCGTGCCGGCGAGCACCAGCCGTCCCATAGATAATGATGATAACCCCCGAGCACCCTCGATGCACAAGGATGTGTTCCGTCTCGCGGCCTTGCTGACCTGCGTCGCGCTCGCGACGAGCCGGATCGGCCTCATCGGACACGAGCTGCTCGGCCACGGTGGGGT
Source organism: Kofleriaceae bacterium (assembly GCA_013368795.1). Taxonomy (GTDB): domain Bacteria; phylum Myxococcota_A; class Polyangia; order Haliangiales; family Haliangiaceae; genus JABFXX01. Next base: position 9,555 of record JABFXX010000278.1, on the reverse strand, counting down.
CGCCCTCGCGCTCGGCGGCACGATCACGGATGTGAAGCTGTTTTGGTTCGCGGGCGGCTGGATTCGCTACCAGCTCCCCGAAACGAGCCTCGCCGGGGCGCTCGCGATCGCGATGGCAGGTATCGCTGTCGAGCTGGTATCGGGCATCACACTCTGGCTCGCGGTCCGCGGCGACGCGCTCGGGCGCCGGATCGCACGTGGCCTCGGCCTCGCGCTCGTCGTCCATGCGACGTGGTACCTCGCGACCGGTGCGTGGCATGGCTTTGGCGACGGCCTTCTCCTCTACCGCGTGATCGGTGCGTGGCGCGTCCCGGTCGCGATCGCCGCGGGCCTCGCGACCTGCGCCGCCGCATTTGCAGGGGCGCGCGAGGTGCTCGGCGCGCTCGCCCACACGGTCGCGGGCTCGCCACGCGCGCGGATCGCCGGCACCGCGATCGCGGTCGTGATCGCCGCGGGTCTGCACGCGGCGCTCGCGGCGGGGGAAGTGAAGCTGCGCCAGGACACGACGTACGGCGCGGTCATGCAGCCGGAGCGCGAGCGCGTGATCGCGCGCGAGCTCGTGCAGTGGCAGCGCGAGCAAGCGGCGCGCGGCGTCGAGGTGTCGGCGGAGCAGAAGCGCGCGGAGGTCCGCCGCCTCGCGAGCACGCACAAGACGTTTCCGTTCGTGTGGATCCTCGCGGCGTGCACGGTGGCCGCGGTGCTCGCGGGTGCGCGCTTCGCGAAGCGCACGACCGCCGCGCGCATCGACAGCCGGCTGCTCGCGATCACCGCCGCCGTCGCGATCGGCGCGATCCTGACGGTGGTGATCCTCGATGGCCTGTTCGTCGCCATGTAAACTCCGCGCATGGATCGAAGTGTCAAGGGACTGCTCGGCGGCGGGCTGAAGCCCAATGATCCACGCCGCTTTCTCATCGAGGCGATGGTCGCGGCGATGGTCGCCGATGGAAACGTCGACGCGCGCGAGACCGCGGCGATGGAGCAGCAGATCGCGAATCACCCGCTGTTCCAGGGCATCGCGCCGAACGCCGCCAAGACGCTCGTCGATCTATCGACCGATGCGATCAAGTTTGCCGGCAGCGCCGCCGCGCGCGCGCCCGCGATCGCGAAGGGCCTGCCGGCGCGCATCCATCGGCTCGCCGCATTCGGCATGGCCGCCGAGGTCGCCGCCGCGGATCGCGAGGTCGTCGCGGGCGAGCGCGCATTCCTCGAGGCGCTGCGCGTCGCGCTCCGCATCGCACCGCTCGAGGCCGAGCACATCGTCAACGCGGCGCGCGCCGGCCAGCTCGCGCCGTACCTCGAGGATCGGTACCTGCGGATCAAGTCGATGATCCCGCTCGCCGCCGAGGTCTTCGCGCTCCGGGCGCTCGCCCGCGCGATGGCGAACGACGAGCACCGCTTCATGGTGCGCGACTTCTTCACCGCGATTCCGGATCTCGCGCTGACGGCCGACGAGCTCGATGGCGAGCTGTTTCGCGCGTTCCGCCGGCCGCGCGCGCCCGATGCGCAGGTGTTCGGCGAGCTCGCGCGCGTCGCGCATGCGTTGCCCGATCCGGTTGACCGCTACTGGATCATCGTTTACACGCTTGTCGCGGAATCTCCGTCGACGGTGCCGAGCTGGCGCGTGATCCCGTTCATGGGCGTCCTGCAGGCGGCATTTCAGATCGTCGATGCCGATATGGAGCTCGCCGTGGTCGACGCCTTGACATTTCCTGCGGCGATGTCTCGCCCTGGTTGATCGTCGCAAACAATTTTGCGCGTCGATGTCAACGGCGAGATGCGACCAAGGAATTCTCGGTCCGGACTTCGCCCATTGGCGGATTGTTTTTTCGGCGACGCGTGCATAATCGAGCGACTGTCATGACGTCGGACACCATCGAGCTCGTCGAACGCGTTCGCCAGCGACTGGATCACCAGGAGAACCCGGTGCGGATCGCAGGACCTGTTTCAGAGAACGCGATCGCGGCTGCCGAGGAAGCACTCGGCTGCACGTTTCCACCTTCGTACCGTGCGTTCCTCCGGACGTGGGGCGGCATCGCGCTCCCGACGCATCTGGGAATCGTCCACGACTTCGTCGGCGTTGCCGGCGCCGATAGCGACGGCGATGTCGTCGCTCGCACGCTGCGCGCTCGCGAGGAGCGCCGGCTCGCCGAGCACCTCGTCGTCGTCGGCATGGGCGCGCAGAACCAGGAGTGGTTCCTGCTCGACTCGTCGAAGCCGCAGCCGAACGGCGAGTACCCCGTGCTCATGTACGACGCGCGCGACAACGCCGTCGACCAGCAGTTCTATGACGACTTCGGGCAGATGCTCGAAGAAGTGCTCGGCTTCGTCGCCGACAGTCTCGAACAGCCTTTGGATTGAGCGCTCCGGCGCTGCTATAGCTCCGTAGCAATGCGCCGACCGACATGGGCCAAATGGGTGACCAGGGCTTCCCTGGTCCTCGGCCTGATCGCCCTCGTCTACACGATCGAGGATCTCGGTCCACGCACGTTCGGTCACTACTTCCGCATGATCGGATGGTGGTGGATCGCGGTGCTCGCGTTCGAGGTCGCGATCACGTCGTTCGACGCGCTCGCGATTCGCGCGTTCGCATCACCCGATCAGGTGCCGTGGCGTGGCGCATTGCTCGCGCAGCTCGCGGGACGTTCGGTGAACGCGGTGACGCCGAGCGGAAACCTCGGCGAGCCGGTCAAGATCTCGGTGCTCACCGATCACGTCGACAACTCGCGCGCGGTGTCGACGATCCTCCTCTACAACATCGTCGGCTTCGCGGTCGAGCTGTGGCAGGTCGCGCTCGCGGCACCGATCATGGCGCTGCTCGTGCCGATGCCGGAGAGCCTGCGCATCCTGTTCATCTCCGCAGGCATCGTGTCGCTCGTGCTCGCGGTGTTCGTCTATCTGATCGTGCGCGCCGGCGTGCTCGCGAGCATCGCGCGCATCGCGGTGCGGCTGCGCCTCCTGTCCGAGGCGCGGTTCGCGCGGTGGTCGGCGCGCATCTCGTCGATCGACGACAAGCTGCGGCTCGTCGCCGGCGCGCGCCGCCGCGATCGGATCGTCGGCATCGCCGCGATCGTGCTGTCGCGCGCGATGTCGCTCGCCGAGTCACTGCTCCTTCTCGAGCTGACCGGCGTCGGCATGTCGATCCACTTCATCGCCGCGTACACGGTCGGCGGCTTTGTCATCTACATGCTGTCGAGCCTCGTGCCGATGGGACTCGGCATCGCGGAGGCCGGCTACTACGGTCTGTTTGCGGAGCTCGGCTACAAGCCGTCTCTCGGCGTGATGATCGTCCTCGCGCGCCGCGTCGTCCTCATCGCCTACGCGACGCTCGGACTGTTTCTGGTCATGGCCAGCGAAACAGTCCGTCGCGCCCGCGACACCGTTCCCGCCGAGCCCGATGCGATTTCGGTAGGTTCGCTGCCGGTTGCGCCGGCGACTGTGACGAAATCGGCAGACTGATCCGTCGACGAATTCACGTCGGTAACGTCGGCCCCTCGTGTTAGGTTGCGCGCCCTCATGCGCAGCTTGCTCGTCGCGTTAACACTCGTCGGAACCGTGGTGCTCGGAGCGTGCGGTGATGATTCGAAACAGAATCCGCAACCCGATGGCGGCATGGTCGACACCATGCCGCCGGACGGCATGGGCTCCGGCTCCGGCGACATGGTCTGCGAGACCCTGGCGCCGCTCGCGTCGGGCACCTGCGAGGTGACCGCGGGCAGCGCGACGAAGCTCATCAAGGGCAACATCCTCACGCCGACCGGCGTGCTCACCGGCGGCCAGGTCTTGGTGGATGACGCGGGTCAGATCACGTGCACCGGCTGCGACTGCGCACAGGGCGGCGAGACCGTGATCAGCTGCCCGGGCGCGACGGTGTCGCCAGGCCTCATCAACACGCACGATCACATCACGTTCACGCAGAACTCGCCGGCCGCCGACAGCGGCGAGCGGTACGAGGGCCGCCACCAGTGGCGCACGGCTGCGCCGACCCTCGACGGCCACACGAAGATCCCGGTGCCCGGCAACGCGAGCAACGCCGCGGTCAGCTTTGGCGAGCTGCGCTTCCTCATGGGTGGCGCGACGTCGATCGTCGGTTCGGGCGGCCGGCCTGGCCTCCTTCGCAACCTCGACAAGTCGGACCTGCTGGAGGGCCTCACCACGAAGGCTGTCAACTTCGAGACGTTCCCGCTCGGCGATAGCTCGGGCACACGTCGCGATGGCGACTGCAACTATCCGTCGAACGTGACGCCGACGTCGATCATGAGCGACACGTCGTACGAGCCGCACACCGCGGAAGGCATCGACAAGTGGGCGCAGAACGAGTTCAAGTGCCAGAGCTCGGCGACGTTCGACGTGACGACGCCCGGCGTCTCGCAGAACGTGCTGCTGCCGAAGACGGCGATGATCCACGCGATCGGCCTCACCGCGAACGACTACGGCGCGATGGCGCAGTCCGGCACCGCACTCATCTGGTCGCCGCGCAGCAACATCTCGCTCTATGGTGACACCGCGCACGTCACGACCGCGGCCGCGCAGGGCGTCCAGATCGCCCTCGGCACCGACTGGACGGCGAGCGGCTCGATCAACATGCTGCGCGAGCTGCGCTGCGCCGACAACCTCAACAAGACGTACATGAACGGCTACTTCTCCGACAAGAAGCTGTGGGAGATGGTGACGCTCAACGCCGCCGCGGTGACCGCGACCGACGCCGTCATCGGCATGCTTTCGCCGAACCACGTCGCCGACATCTCGATCTTCAAGGCAAACGACCGCGAGCCGTACCGCGCGATCATCGATGCCGATCCGCAGGACGTCGTGCTCGTCATGCGCGCCGGCAAGGTCCTCTACGGCGACGACGCGGCGGTGAACAGCCTCGGTACCAACTGCGACACGATCGACGTGTGCGGCACGCAGAAGCGCGTCTGCCTGCAGAGCGAGATCAGCATGACCCTCGCGCAGCTGCAGACGGCGGTTGGCTCGATCTATCCCGCGTTCTCGTGCACGACGCCGACCAACGAGCCGAGCTGCACGCCGAAGCGCCCGATGTCGGTCACCGGCTCGACGGTCTACACCGGCATGACCAGCATCACCGACAGCGACGGCGACGGCATCGCCAACACCTCGGACAACTGCCCGAACGTGTTCAACCCGGTGCGCCCGATGGACTCGGGTACGCAGCCGGACGCGGATGGCGACGGCACGGGTGACGTGTGCGACGTGTGCCCGCTCGACGCGAACACGACGACGTGCACGCCCGTCGATCCCAACGATCAGGATCACGACGGTCACCCGAACAGCACGGATAACTGCCCGGACGTCGCGAACCCCAGCCAGTCCGACGCCGACGGCGACGGCAAGGGCGACGCGTGCGACGCATGCGCACTGGCCAATCCTGGAAATCAGGGCTGTCCGACGACGATCTACGCCGTCAAGATGGGCATGGAGCCCGACGGCAAGGTGGTTCGCATCACGAACGCGCTCGTCACCGGCAAGGGCACGAACGGCTTCTTCGTCCAGACCAAGATGGGCGACACCGGCTACATGGGCGCGGACTACTCGGGCATGTTCGTCTTCACCGGTCCGAGCACGATGACGCTGATGAACGCGGTCGTCGGCCAGCGCGTCACGATCGACGGCACCGTCGCGACGTTCCAGAACCAGAAGGAGCTCGACACGGTCACGAACGTCACCGCGACGACGCTGACCGCCGAAGCGCCACCGGCGCCGGTCACCGCGACGTACGCCGAGGTCAAGACCGGCGGAACGCGCGCGGCCGCCCTCGAGGCCGTGATCGTTCAGGTCGGCATGGGCTCGGTCACCGCGCGCGACACCACGCAGAACGAGTTCACGTTGACGTCGGGCGCCGATTCGCTGTCGGTCGATGATTTCCTGTTCGCCTACACGCTGCCGACGGTCGGCCAGACCTACACCCAGGCGACCGGCGTCATCGCGCTGCGCGGCATGGCGATGCGGCTCCTGCCGCGCTCCACCGCTGACCTCGTGGCCGGTGCGCCAGGCCTCGTCACGTTCGGTCCGGCGATGAGCTTCACGCGCGTCGGCGCCGCTGGCGTCGCGACGATTCCGTCGAGCGGTGCACTGACGGTCACGCTCGGCGCGGCTGCGCAGGGCGACACCGACGTCACGATCACGAGCGACACGCCCACCGCGCTGACGATCGTCGGCGGCAAGGTGACGGTCCCGAACGGCATGACGTCGGCGACGGTGCTCGTCAACGGTCTCGCACAGGCCGCCGATGTCACGCTGACCGCGCAGCTGGGCAGTGGCTCGCCGCTGACCGCGCACGTCCGCGTGCTCGGCTCGACCGAGGTTCCGGCGACGGTGACGCTCACGCCACCCACGGTCAGCATGACCGCGGGCGCGACGACGACGCTCACCGCGACGCTCGATATCCCCGCGCCGGTTGGCGGCACCACGGTCAACGTCGCGGTCAACCCCGCGAACGCCGGCACGGTGCCTGCGACCGTCACGGTCGCGGCCGACACGCTGAGCCAGACGTTCACCTTCACCGATGCGTCGATGGTCGCCAGCTCGATGGTCACCGCGTCGCTCGGCTCGAGCACGAGCACGTCGAACATCACCGCGACGGCGGTGCAGCGTCAGCTCGTCATCAGCCAGATCTATGGCGGTGGCGGCAACACCAGCGCGCCGTTCCAGAACGACTACGTCGAGCTGTTCAACGCGAGCAACGCCCCGGTCTCGCTGCAGGGCAAGTCGGTGCAGTACGCGTCGAGCAGCGGCAGCTTCATGGCGACTCAGACCGCGGCACTGCCCAACATCACGGTTCCTCCGGGCGGTTACGTCCTCGTGCAGTTCGGCTCGAACGGCATGGTCGGCGCGTTGCTCCCGACGCCGGACGCGATGAACGGCACCAACATGAGCGCGTCGAACGGCAAGGTGGCGCTGGTCGACTCGACGTCCCCGATCGCGTCGTGCAGCGCGGCTACCGTCATCGACCTGGTCGGCTTCGGAACGGGTAACTGCTCCGAGATGACGGCCGCGCCGGCTGCCTCGAATACGATGTCGCTCCGTCGTGCGGGTGGTGGTTGCACCGATACCAACAACAACAGCACGGACTTCGCCACCGGTACTCCGACGCCGCACAACTCGGCGTCGACCCCGGCTCCCTGCCCCTGAGCAGAGTTAGATGGCCTCATGCGTCGTTCCGACGCAGTGAGCTATGAGCGCAGGATCACGCCGTCGGAAGCCTCCGGCGGCGTGATCATTATGTGAACGCGGTGTATAAAGCCGCGCATGGCATTCTCCCTCGATAAACAAGGCATCAGCGTTGCGGAGATTCATCGCAACGCGACGCCGGCGTTCCTGTACGAAGCAGCACTCAAGTTCGAAAAAGGCACGGCCATCTCGTCGACTGGCGCGATGGTGGCGTACTCGGGGAAGAAGACTGGCCGCAGCCCGACCGACAAGCGCGTCGTCGACGAGCCCGAGGTTCGCGATGACGTGTGGTGGGGCAGCGTCAACATCAAGCTCGATCCGCAGTCGTTCGTGATCAACCGCGAGCGCGCGATCGATTACTTGAACACGCGCGACCGCCTCTACGTGGTCGACGGCTTCGCGGGCTGGGACCCGAAGTTCCAGCTCAAGATTCGCGTCGTCACCGCACGCGCGTATCACGCGCTGTTCATGCACAACATGCTCATCCGTCCGACCGAGGCGGAGCTCGAGAAGTTCGGCGAGCCCGACTACGTCATCTTCAACGCCGGTGGTTTCCCGGCGAACCGCCACACGGCGGGTATGACGTCGTCGACCTCGATCGACCTCTCGTTCGGCCGCCGCGAGTTCGTCATCCTCGGCTCTGACTACGCCGGCGAGATGAAGAAGGGCGTGTTCACGATCATGAACTACCTGATGCCGAAGCAGGGCGTGCTCTCGATGCACTGCTCCGCGACGCAGGCGCGCGACAGCCAGGACACGTCGGTGCTGTTCGGCCTCTCGGGCACGGGCAAGACGACGCTGTCGGCCGACCCGAAGCGCCTCCTCATCGGCGATGACGAGCACTGCTGGACCGACGACGGCATCTTCAACATCGAGGGTGGCTGCTACGCGAAGATGATCAAGCTCTCGAAGGAGCAGGAGCCGGACATCTGGAACGCGATCGGCTTCGGCGCCGTCCTCGAGAACGTCAAGTTCGATCCGTACACGCGCCTCGTCGACTACGACGACACGTCGATCACCGAGAACACGCGCGGTAGCTACATCCTCGACACGATCTCGAACATCAAGCTGCCCGCGGTCGGCGGCCACCCGAAGAACGTCATCTTCCTGACCGCGGACGCGTTCGGCGTCCTCCCGCCGGTCTCGAAGCTCACGCCGGGCCAGGCGATGTACCACTACATCTCGGGCTACACCGCGAAGGTCGCGGGTACCGAGGTCGGCGTGAAGGATCCGGAGCCGACGTTCTCGGCGTGCTTCGGTGGCCCGTTCCTCGTCTGGCACCCGACGAAGTACGCCGAGCTCCTCGCCGAGAAGCTCCGCAAGCACGGCACGCAGACGTGGCTCGTCAACACGGGCTGGTCGGGCGGCGCCTACGGCACCGGCTCGCGCATCAAGCTGAAGTACACGCGCGCGATCATCGACGCGATCCACGCGGGCGCGCTGCAGAACGTGCCGACCGTCGAGGATCCGATCTTCGGCCTCGCCGTTCCGACGTCGTGCCCCGAGGTTCCGCCGGAGATCCTCGTCCCGCGCAACACGTGGAGCGACAAGGCCGCGTACGACGAGAAGGCGAAGAAGGTCGCGCAGCTGTTCAAGGAGAACTTCAAGAAGTACGAGGCGCAGGCCTCGGCTGAAGTTCGCGCCGGCGGACCGAAGGTCTGATCGCGCAGTTTTGGCGCGGTGCGCGGCGGCGCTCGCTGCTGCGCACCGAGCTACGTGATTGCTGGTAGCGATGCGCGGTACGCGCGTTGCACCACCTCCGCGCCCATGGCGCGCGACGACGAACCGGTCGAGCTCGAAATTCGAAAGGGCTCACCGAGCGTGCAGCTCACACGCGACGAGTTCCGGGAGCGGTTCCGCGCGCAGTTCCTCGACCCCGCATTCGAGAAGGTCGCGCGCGAGCTGGCGGCCGTCGAGGAGGTTGCGTGGGACGGCTACAACAATCACCGCAAGTCGCCGCGCACGCGCAAGGCAGGCGAGGGCTTCGAGGATCCGAGCTACGACCTCTCGGTCGAATGGCTCGCCGCGCGCGACGCGATCCACGCCGCACAGAAGCTCCACGATGCGCCGGGCCAGATGCGCGTGCTGCTCGTCCAGGCCGCGTCGCGCAGCGAGCACACGTGCCCGAGCGAGCTGTCGAAGTCGTTCCGGCTCGCCGCCGAGGCCGCTGACGAGCTGCGCGCGGCGGGCGCACACGTCGACCTGCTCGATCTGTCGAACCTCGCGAGCGAGTACGGTCGCCGCATCTATCCGTGCAAGGCATGCGTGTCGACGGCAATGCCGCTCTGCCACTGGCCGTGCTCGTGCTACCCGAATCACTCGCTCGGTCAGACGCTCGACTGGATGACCGAGCTCTATCCGCGCTGG
>JABFXX010000123.1 GCA_013368795.1 Kofleriaceae bacterium | reverse complement strand
CCGCGCGCCGAGGTGCTCCGCCGCTCCGAGCTGACCGAGGACATGCTCGTCGATCCCGACGGCCGCGTGCCGTTCGAGAAGCTGATGCTGATCTGGGACGTGATCGCCGATCGGCCGGGCTTCGATCGCCTCGGTGTGACGTTTGGCCGCAACGTCGTCCATACCGAGCTCGGCGTGTTCGGCTGGATGCTCGCGCAGAGCTCGACGATGCGCGAGGCCGCCGACGTGCTGCATCGCTACGGCCGTCTGCTCTCTGAGGTGTTCGCGCCGCGCCTGGCCGACGAAGGCGGGCAAGCCGTGTGGCACCAGACGCTGCAGCCTCGCTACGTCAAGCTTCGCCAGCCGCAGGAGTGGGCGATCGTCAGCGCGTGGAACATCGTGCGTCACCTGACGCGCAAGCCGTGGCAGGCGCGCGAGGCGTGGGTGCAGCACGCGCGTCCCGACGGGGAAGACGCGCTGTCCGCGCTCCTCGAGGTCGAGGTTCGCTACGGCGCGCCCGAGGGCCGGCTCGTGCTCGACGGCGCATGTCTCGACGCGCCTGTTCACGGCGCGCAGCCCGCGCTCAAGGAATACCTCGAGCGCACCGCGCGCGAGCGGCTCGCGCAGCTGCCCGGCGAGTCCGAGGGCGCGCTCGCCGATCGCGTGCAGCGCTACCTCACGTCGGCGCTCGCGCGCGGTCTGCCGACGCAAGCGGAGGTCGCGAAGCATCTCGGCGTCAGCGAGCGAACGCTCCAGCGCCGGCTCGCCGATGAGGGCAGCGCGTTCGCGACACTGCTCGATACGACGCGCCGCGAGCTCGCGGTCGTCTACCTCGCCGAGAAACAGCTCGCCGTCTACGAGATCGCGCTGCTGCTCGGCTACGCCGACCCGAGCGCATTCCATCGCGCGTTCCGGCGGTGGACCGGCGTGACACCGAGCGCGTATCGCGAACGCGTCTAGGGACTCGCGCTCGCGCCAGTGGGGCGGCCGATGATCCCGCCGAGGTGAGGCGCTGCGGTGGCATTGCCCGCGGCGAGCGGCCGCGAGAGGCGAGCGTAGCGGCGGCGCCAGAACATCGCGTGCATCAGGCGTAGCGGAAGGGGGAGCTGCTTCAGCAAGTCGCCGCGCTCGTGCGGCCTCACGCCGTCGATCAGCCACGGCAAGACGAACGCGATCTGCGAGATGCCGGCGGCCTTCTGCAGGCCCTGCTCGAGCGCGCGCTGCTCGTCGGTGCTCATCAGTCGCATCGTTGCCGGGACGACGAGCCGCTCCTCGGCCTTGATGTGCTCGTCGAGGAGCTCCGCGAGGTGCGCGGTGGTCGTCGCCGCGGCGGCGCGATCGCGATTCGCGAATGCCTGCGCGACCGCGGCGAGCGCGGCGTCGACCTCGTGGTGATCTTCGCCGAGCCCATCGAGCTTCGCGGCGAGCGCCGCATCGAGCTCGCGCAGCCGTGGGAAGTAGATGTCGTCCTCGGCGCGGTGGTGATCCTCGAGGTTTCCGTGGAACCGCTCGTACCAGCGGCCGAGCGCGCCGAGCTCGTCGTCGGTCGTGGCGGCTGCACACGCACCAGCGAGCCGGTACCCGTCGCGAATCATCGCGTGGTGGATGTGAAGGAAGCCGTGCAGGACGAAGTGCTCTGGGCTCATGCGACCTGGATAGGGCTTCGCACGCCGCTACACAGTGGCCTGGTCCGCCAACGACATGACTTCCGGCGCCATGCCAGGTTTTACCGGCGATCTCGTACAGTTGGCACGCGGACGAGCACGTAGCCATCGCCGGCAGCGACGCGCAGCGGCTCGGTCACCGGCTGGCCGTCGTTGTGCTTTGGGTCCTGCGTGCCGGCGAGCTTCGCGAACCCGGGCGGTGCAGCGAACATCGCCGCTTTCTCGCCGCGGTTCACGACCGCGAGGCCGTGGTCGAACTCGCGCCAGCGCAGCGCGCCGACCGTCTTCGCGGGCCCGCGCGCACGGCCGAGCCAGTGCACGCCGCGACCGGCGCCGTCGTACTCGTCGTACCACCACGCCACGTAGTGGCCGAACACGCCGTTGTCGAACGTGTACAGGCCATCGGCCATCAGCGCGACGGTGAGCCCGAACCGCATCGCGCGATAGTCCGTGCGCGCGACCTCGTCCTGGCCTTGATCGATCGTGCGAAACCCGATCTTCGGCGAGAACGCGTTCGCGATCGTCAAGTGATGATCGCGCGCGGCCCACTTCTCGTAGCGCGCCTCGCCGGTCGCGAAGTCGAGGTACGTCGGCGGCAGGCCCGTCGGCCAGCCCTCGAGCAAGATCCCGTCGAGCTTGCCGTGCGGACAGTCCTGCGCACCCGGGTTCGCGACGATCGGCGTGCTCGGCCCGACGCGCGCGCGCACCGCATCGACGAGCATGCCCATGCCCTTCGACCATTGCTTCGACACCTCGTGGCGCCGATCGGCGACGCCATCGCGATCGAGATCGAGCAGCCCGGCGTTGAGCCACGAGATGTCCGCAAAGCAGACGTCGAGGAACACGCCATTCCACGGCCCCTCCGCGACGAGTCGCGCGGCCTCGTCGGCGAGCTCCTCGCGCCACGTCCTGCCGTTCACCGCCGGCGCATCGGCGGCGATGTTCAGCATCCACGTTCCCGCGAAGAACACGACGTGACTGGCGACGCGCGTCCCGGCCGCATGCGGCACCGCCACCGATCGCACGCCGCGCTCGACCTCGAGCGTGTTGCCGTGGATCGCCCGCAGCTTCATGTGCTCGCCGTCGACGAGCACGTACGTCGGCTCGGCCGCGCCGTAGAAGTCCGACCGTGGCCTCGTCACGCGAAACGCCTTGCCGTCCTGCACGTGGAGCGTCGTCGCGGTCGCGGTCACCGGCGCGACGAGCGCCGAGCCGGGCTCGGTCAGCCACGCGTGCGGCGGAACGCGCGCGTATCGCCTCTCGGCGAGTGGCCGCTCGGCGGCGGGCTCGCGCGAGATCTCCTCCGACGTCAGGTACGCGAGCAACCAGCCGTCCGGACGCGCCGCGCGGATCTGGTCGAGCGACGCGCGATCCAGTGCACCGGCCTCGGCATCGACGACCGAGACGTCGGACTTCGCCATCACCTCGCGCGCCTTGTCGTCGACGTGACTCTCGATGAAGTAGGTCGCGATCCGCGGGAATGCGAGCTCGGTCGGGGGCTTCGCAGCGCGACGCTCGCTCGGCCTCAGGCTTGGCCCCCGCTCGGTGGCCGACGGCTCGCGCTCCGCGGTCGAGCTGGTGGGTGTCGACGAGCGACACGCGGTCGCGAGCAAGACCGCGACGATGACCTCGCGTCTCATCCAATGGGTTCCCACGCCCGCTCGGGCGTGTCGATTGTGGGATCTCACCGCCGTGCGATGCGCAGCGCGATCGACGCAGTGCGCCCGTGTCGTCGGCTACTCTCGCGCGCGATGGCCTGGATCAAGATTCCCGCCGAGAACCACCCGCTGTTTCATGCATCGCTGCCGAAGGACCCGAGGATCTCGACGCTGCAGATGTTCGGCGGCGTCGCCGGCATGGTGAACGGCAACATGTTCTCGGGCCTGTTCGCGCGCTCGGCGCTCGTCAAGCTCGGCGAGGCCGACTATGCGGAGGCGATGAAGCTCGACGGTGCCGAGCCGTTCGATCCGATGGGCAGGGGCCACGTGATGTCGAACACCGTGCT
>JABFXX010000678.1 GCA_013368795.1 Kofleriaceae bacterium | reverse complement strand
GAGACGCTGAAGCTTCCGGCCGGTAAGGCGGAGGCCATCGTCAACACTATCTTCGACTCGATGGTGAAGGCACTAGAACGCGGGGAAGGCATCGAGATCCGCGGCTTTGGTAGCTTCACCGTCCGCAAGTACAAGGCCTACGAAGGTCGGAACCCGCGGACCGGCGAGACAGTTCATGTCGCCGAGAAGCGTCTTCCTTTCTTCAAGGTCGGCAAAGACTTGCGTGAACGAGTCAACGCCGGCCTCGGGACGCCGCTCCCCGCGGATAGGCCCGACGAGCCCGACGACACCGATCCGAACGACACCGACGATTACGACGACGAGGACTAGGGTCCCGTCGAAGTAGTCGTAACAGTTCCAGCATCTCCATCGACGGTGACCAGCATCCCGTCGACGAGCGTCGACCAGGCATCTCGACAGCCGACGACGCACGGAACGCCGAGCTCGCGCGCGAGTGCGGCGCCGTGATCGAGTAAGCCTCCGGTTTCGCTCACGAGTGCCGCGCATCCAGCGACGAGCACCGCGAGTGCGGGAGTCACCGCGCGCGTGACGATGACGTCACCGGTGCCGACCGCGATCGCGCTCGCGAGGGAGGCGAACCTGACGACTCGGCCGGCGACGCGCGGCCCGGTCCCGACCCCGACGAGGATCGTCGGGTTTGCCGCGGCCTCGGCCGAACCTCCCTCGCCACCGACAACCGGCGGCATCTGCCACTGACAGGCGCGCGCGGCGGCCGCCCGGGCTCCGGAGGCGCGGCGCCGCGCGTCGATCGGATCGATCCCGGCGAGCGCATCGTCGAGCGAGATCCAGAAGATGTCGTCGTCCGCGAGCCGCAGCTCGGCGGCGCGCGCGAGGAGTGCCCGCCGGACGAGGCGCTGGGCGCGCGCGAACAGCGTGTCATCGCGCTCCGCGAGATCGGCCGCGCACCTCGCGAGCGCGACCTCGCGCGCGAACGTCTTCTCCAGCGCCGCCGCAAATTGTTGCACCTTCGGTGCGAGCTCGGTCCGCGCGAGCGCGAGTCGCGCACGGGCGATCGCATCCGGCAAAAGGCCCGGACGCTCGCCGAACGTCGGCACCGCGACGTCCCATGCCGGCGATAGACAGCCGAGCTCGAGTGCGACATCTGCTTCGTCGAGCTCGCCGCGCGCGGCCGCGAGCAGCGTCGCCTCGACCGCCGACGCGCGGGGACCGGCGAGCGATGCGGCGAGCTGATCGGCGTGCTCGTGACCGGCGCGGCGCAGCGCCGCCGGCAACACCGCGCGCGCGGCCGAGATCAGCGGCGACAGCTCGCGCGCCCAGATCGCGTAGAACGCGAGGTACCGCTCGATCGCCTCGGCGAGCGAGAGTGTGTCGTCATGTTTCAGCGTCTGCTCGAGCCTCGCCTCGAGCGCGGCGGCGCGTGGCTCGAGATCCGTTGTCTCCGGCGGCGGCTCGCCGCGCGATGCCGAGTAGAGGTAACCGGCGACGACGCGGAGCGACCACGGCGCGATGCCGGCGCGCTCGACGCGCTCGACGAGACCTTGCTGCGCCGGCGATAGCGGATCGGGATTGTGGGCGATATCCCAGGTCCACGTGCGGCCGTCGGCGAGCGCCGCGAAGATCGCGGGCGGTGCCGGCGACAGCGCGCGCGGCGTCGGATGGACGATCGGCCGCGCCTGCACGACGACGGTCTCGATCGCGACCTCGAACCCGCTCTGCTTGCGGAGCTGGACGAGCTCGACATCGGCCCCACCCTCGGCACCGAGCGCGGCCTCCGCGCGGATCGCGAGCAGCAGCGCGGACTGCGACTCGATCTCCCTCGGCAGATCGTCGCGCGAGAACCGCGACACGTGATCGGCGCGCTGGACGAGCAGCTCCGGCGACTCCGGCCTTCCGGGCGGCCTCGTGTACACGACGACCGGTGTGCCGGCGACGTACTCCTGCACGATCACGCCGATCGCGCCGAGCCGCGCCGCTTCACCGCGATGGCGCGCGTACGCGACCGCGAGCGGCGTCAGCGCGCTCGTCCACACCGCGCGGATCGCCTGCCACACGTCGGCGACGGCAACGCCGGTCCTCGACGAGAACACGCCCGCCGCCGCGCCCGCCGCGCCATCTTCGATCGTCGCCGACGATCGCACGACGACCACGGATCCGAGCTCGCGGATGCGCTCCTGTACCTCGGCCTCGAGCGCGCCGGGAATCGGTGCGGTCGCGATCCGCTCGGCGACCGCGGCGAGCGTATGACCGATCTCGCCCGGATCGTCGACGGAGATGGTGCCGGCGACCGCCCGGAACGCTCCGTCGTCGAGCACGAATCCCGGCGGCACCGGCAATCCGGCACGGATCAGGGTGGCGAGCCCGACCGCCTTGCCGCCGCAGCTCGCGTCGGCGTCGCGGAGGTCGTGCACCCACATGCAAAGCACAGTACGCTCGTTTGGTGCGGCTTGCTGCGGTTCTGCTCCTCGCGATGTGCGCGAGCGCATTTGCCGACGACAGCAAGCTCGACAAGGAAGACGTCCCACTCCAGGCGAAGGCGACGTTCCGCGGCAAGAACAAGCTGTGCTGCGGCTATCCGCTCGTCGAGGATCAACAGTGGGCGCTGCGCTTCTACTGGATGGTCCTCGAGGCCGACTACAACGAGCCGGCGAGCCCGAACGCGCCTCGCAGCGGCCGCGGCAAGGAGAAGGACACGATCTCCAACACCGCGCGGGTCGACCTCTACACGCCGATGGGCTTCTTCCTCGGTCGCGTCACCGAGCAGCTCGCGTGGGCCGTCCGCCTCGAGGGCTCGATGCTCATGGAGGACGGCCGCGTCATCAGCTACGCGGGCAAGTGCGACTACGGCTACGGCACCTGCTTCGAGCAGCTCGACATCGCCGAGCACCCGTTCGGTCGCGGTGCCCGCAAGCGGCCGATCGTCCCGTTCAAGTCGGTCGCTGTCGACCCTCGGCTCGTCCCGATCGGCGAGCCCCTCTACATCCCCGAGTTCGATGGCATGCAGCTCCCGGACGGCTCGATCCACGACGGCTGCGTCCGCGCCGACGACACCGGCGGCGGCATCAAGAAGCGCAAGATGGACTTCTTCGTTGTCACCTACGGCAACTTCCGGTTCCTGCTCGACCAGCTCCAGGGCGTCACCTGGATCACCCCTCACATCGAAGCACCGCGCTGCGAGTACCTCCGCGACATGTAGCGCCGTGATAGCGTCCGTCAGCAGTGCTCGATGGTCTGTTCGTTACACCCGCGGTGACCGCGATCGTCGAGGCACTCGCCTCCTCCGCCAGCGAGGGCAAGCTGGCCGTGATCGCCAACGCGAAGCTCGCGACCGCGCTCGCCGATGCCAGGCGTGACGTCCTTCCCGTCGGCATGTCATCGCGTGCCGCAAAGAAGCTGACCAACGCGCTCGCCGATCTCTCTTCGATCGAGGATCGCTCGCTCGCCGCGGTCGTCGGTGTCGACATCACCGTCGACGACGGCTGGGAGATCACGCTCAAGGAGTGGACGCGCGTCGTCCGCGACGGCGGCGCGATCGTGTTCGTCGATCGCGGCCACGCACCCGAGGCAAGCCGCCGCGCCCTCTGCTCGGGCCTCACCGAGATCGAGCAGCGTCACGCCGGCCGCACCGTGATCACGAGCGGCCTCGTCACGCATCTCTGACCGAGCCCGGTT
>JABFXX010000416.1 GCA_013368795.1 Kofleriaceae bacterium | reverse complement strand
AGCTGGGCCGCGGCGTAGTCATCGCCGGGATCGAGCGCGAGCACCTGGCTCCACAGCTCGGCGCCGCGCGACGGATCGAGCTCGGCGGCGCGAGCAGCGGCGTACGCGCGCTCGGCGGTCGGTGCGGCGGTCGCAGCCCAGGTCGCGAGCGCGGCGCTCGCAGCAGTCGCATCGCCCGAGACGAGCGTCGTCTCCGCCGCGACGCGCGCGACGAGCGGGTGATCGGGGAGCATGCCGACGCCGAGCTGTGCGGCGGCGATCGCGGTCTCGCCGGTCGGCGTCCACAGCTGCGCGCGCATCGCGAGCGCGGCGGCGGTCACCGGATCGGTGTCGTGGATGATCCGTGCGAGCTCGAGCAGCGCGTTCGCCGCGCCCTGCCCGTTCGCGCTCGCCGCAGCCTCGCGGATCGCGCCGAGTCGCGCGCCGAGCGACCCCGGATCGGACTCCGATGCAGCCGCGAACCACGTCACCGCACCGGCGGTGTCGTTGTGGTGCGCGGACAGCATCGCGCGCGCCTGCTGGACCGCGGCGCGCAGCTCGTTGTCGCTGACGGCGTGCGCCAGCTGCTCGAGGGCGGTGCCGAACTCGTCGGCGCGGCCATCGAGGAACGCGAGCTCGAGTTGCGCGAGGAGCGCGCGCACGTCGGACGGTGCGCTATCGAGCAGCTCGCCGACGGCGACGCGCGCGAGGTCGTGCTCGCCGCTCGCCATCAGCAGATCGACGCGATAGTGCGCGAGCGGACGTCGCTCGAGCGCACCGGCGACCGCGATCTCGGCGTCGAGATGACGCGTCGCCTCGACGAGGTCACCGTGCGCGCGCGCGATGCGGCGCAGGCCGCGCAGCGCGGCGGTCGCACGCGGATCGGCGAGCAACGCCGCGTCGTAGTGAGCGCGCGCGCGATCGCTGTCGCCGAGCCGCTCGCACAGCCGGCCAGCCTCGATGCGCAGCGTCGCCGATGCGGTCGGGTCGTCGACGGTCGGAATCTCGCGCTCGTAGACGAGCAGCGACGCCGCGGCGTCGTCGTCGAGCTGCGCTGTCGGCATCGGCTGGACTTGCTCGGGCCACTGACTGTCGGCGCCGATCGACTCGAGATCGATCACCGGCTCGACGTCGGGCGCTTCCTCGCCGTACACCGGTCGCGTCTCGAGCCGGGCGATCTTCTTCTGCTGCGCGGCCTCGCCTCCGCCGAGCACGGGCACCGAGGTCGGGCGCTTCACGCGCGGATACAGATCGGCCAGCGGACGATCACCACCAGCCGTCGGCACGGGCGGCAGATCGAGCTCGATATCCTGCTGAGGCAGCGGCGTCTCGGCGTAGAGCGAGGCACCGGGGCCGTCCTCGAGCGGAACGTCGAGGTTGTCCTCCATCGGCGCCATCTGGACGTAGGCGTCCTCGTCGTTGTCGCGATCGACGTCGCCGGGCTCGATGAGGCCGGTCTCGGACTGCTCGTCGACGGCGCCTGCGGAGATCTCGACGTCCTCGTCGTCGTCGACCTCGACGATGATCTCCGAGCCAGGGCGTGCCGTCGCGTGGCGCATCGCCGGCGGATCGGCCATCAGATCGTCGGCGGCAACCGCGGCGGCGACATCGGAGAAGTCGTCCTCGGCGGCCGGCGCGACCGGCACGGCGTCATGCTCCTGTGGCTCCTCGACCCGGACGACCGGGACCGAGACGGGGCGCGACGGCTGCGGCGTCACCGCCCGACGCACGACATTCGCGAGCGTGCGACGGGGCGCGACGGTCTCGGGCGCCGCCGAGGCTTCCTCGTCGGCAGACGACGCACCGATCTCGATCTCGTAGTCGTCCTCTTCAGGCTCCGCGGGATCGTCAAACGCCGACGGCGTGAACGACATCGGCGGCGGCGCGGTCGGCGCCTTCGAGCGCGCGTCGGCGCGGCGCGATTCGGCGGCCTTCGCCTCCATCTCGTCGACGTCGGCGATCCGCGTGGTCTCGCCGGCGCCGAAGTCGCCCGGATCCGCCGTGTAGACGCCCGACGGCAGCTTCGGGACAGGAATCGAGACGGGCGTGCGCCGGATGATCGCAGGCCCCGTGCGCTTCACGATCGCGGGCGCGGAAGGACGCGGCGGCGGCGCGACCGGATCCTCGGGGAACGAGGAGTCGAATGGCGCCGGCTTGACGTCGGGGCGCGACGCCGACGTGTAGACCTCGTCGTCGTCCTCGTCGATCGTCAGCTCGTGCGCCTGGACGTCGATGCGCGTCGCGCTGGCATCCTGGCCGTAGCGGGGTATCGGCGCTCCACCGCCGAGCATGTCGCCCAGCGCGGACGGCGCGCCCTCGGCGCCGACGTCGGAGAAGTCGGTCTCGTCGGGCGACTCGACCCAGGTCTCGTTGCGCGGGCTCGGCGTCGGCCGCTCGCGCGGCTCTTCCTCGATCGCGCGATCGAGCGTCATCTGCTCGTCGATGTCGTCGGCGCGAACCTCGAACGCGGCCGGGAGATCGTCGAGCGCGGCGGCGCCGGTGACGGTCTCGGTCGAGTCGGCAGAGAATGCATCGGGAACACGCGGCGGTGGCGGCGTGATCGGCGTCGGCGCGGGCCACGGCATGACTTCGGCATTCGCCGCGGCGCCGCCTTCGGGCCCGGTGTGCAGGCCGTCGAACATCTCGTCCCACGCGTCGAGCTCGGACGACAGCTCGTCGTCGCCGAGGAACGGCTTCTGCTGGCCGCCCTTCTTGTCACCGGCGCTCATCGATTCCCTTTCACGGAGAGGCCGAGCTTGTCGCGCAGGCGCGCATGCGTCTCGGAGACCGACCACGCGCACAGCTCGAGCGCAGCGGGGCTATCGGTGAGCGCGCGGCCACCCTTGCCGACGTCGAGCACGGACAGCGCCACCGCGAGATCGCCGCACCACACGAGGCCGGCGCGGTGACCGACCGCGAGCGCGGCGCGCTTGAACGCCTCGACATCCACCAGATCGTTCGGCCTCGCGGCGAGCTGCGCGACCGTCGCCTTGGCCTTGCGGCTGAGCTCCTTCTTGAGCACCTTCGCGCGCTCCGCGATCGCGTTGTCCTCGCCGACAACGAGCTCGACGAGCGCGGGGGGCAGCGGCGCGTCGATCGCGCGCAGTGCCGAAGCGACGATCACTGCGAGCTCGCCATCGCGCAGATGCGGCAGTGTCGCGATTCCCTCGGCGAGCGTCGCGACCGAGCGGGCGAGCGCGAACCGATTCGGCCCGTTCGAGGCGGCAGCGACGTCGGCGCCGACGCACAGGATCGGCGTCTCGGCCGCGAGCGCACGCGCGACCCCGCTGCGGCCCGCGTTGACGTACACGTCGACGTCTTCGAGGCCGAAGCACGCGAGCACGGTCGCGAGTGGCTCGTAGCGATCGGCGAGCTTCTTGACCGCGAGCCGGTCGCCGCGCGCGAACCCGAGCTTGCCGACGTCGACGCCGGTCGCGACCTGAACCGCGGGCGCGATCGCGCGCCACAGCTCGAGCAGTGCACCGCCGAGCGATCCGCGTAGCGACTTGCGCTGCGCCTCGTCGAGGCGAACGCGCTGCGCGTCCTTGAGGCCCGTGCGGCCCTGCACGAGGACCTGGCGTTGTTCGACCGACGGTGTCGCGAGCGCCTCGACACCGACGAGCGCGAGCCAGCGCGCATCGGCATCGCCCTGCCACGCGTGAACCTGGGCGAGCTTCTCGTACAGGGCACCGCTGCGCGGCGTCTGGTGGATCGAGTCGCGGAAGCTCGCGGCGGTCGCGGCGAGCACCTGCGTACGCGCGTTACCCTCGAGCATATCGGCGAGCTCGCGCACGACGTCGAGGTTCAGCGGATCGAGTGAGCGTGCGCGATCGAGCGCCTGACGCGCGTTGCCGCGGTCGCCGACCTTGTCGCGCAGCATGAGGCCGAGGCGCAGCTCCTCGCGCGCCTTCTCCGGCGGCGTCGGCCGCATCCGGGCGAGTGCGCGCAGCTCGTTGACCGCACGCGGCCAGTCGCTCGCGCGCAGGCACAGGCCGAGCAGACGCTCGCGCAGCTGCAGGTCCTCGGGGTTGGCCTGGACGACGCGCTCGAGGCCCTCGATCGCGCCGCCGATGTCGTTCGTGTTCTCGGCGAGCACCTGCGAGAGCTGCAGCTCGATCTCGCTCTTGCGACTCGGCCGCGTCTCCGCGCGCAGGTAGCGCCGCCACAGCGCCACCGCGGTATCGACGTCGCCGCCGTTGAACGCGAGGTCGGCGCGGAAGCGCAGCGCCTCGACGTGCGCCGGTGCGCGCTCGAGCAGCGCGTCGAGATCGACGATCGCGGCCTCGGTATCGCCGAGACCGTGGAGCACGGTCGCGCGCTCGAGCAGCAGCGGCACCGTCGTGTCGCTCGCGTGGCCCTCGCTCTCGTGCCAGGTCAACCGATCGGTGATCGACGTGATCAGCGCACGGATGTCGGCACGCTCGCGGAGCAGCTCGAGCAGGCGATCGAGCTCGGGCGCACCGGGATCGTTCGCGAGGATCCGCTTGTACGCGGCGACCGCATAGTCGGAGTTGTGCGGCAGACCCGGACCGTCGAACACGGAGGCGGCCTCGCGCAGAAGATCGAGCTTGGCCTGGCGATCGCCGATCAGGCGCGACAGCGCGTACGCCGCCGACGCCGTGTTCGCCTTGTCGCCGACGCGCTTGGCCATGCGGCGAAGCGCGGACAGTGCACGCAGATCGTCGGGCCGCGTCTTCAGCACGGCGGAGACGACGGCACCGGACTCGCGCAGACGGCCGGCGAGCTCGAGTGCCTCGGCGCGGTCGAGCTCCCACGACGAGCGAGCGGCCGGATCGTCGGCGAGCGCACCGCGCATCTCGAGCACCTCGGCGCGCGCGAGCAGTGGATCGACGGCGGCGAACGTATCGCCGGCCTCGACCTGCGGTGCAGCACCGGTCTCGGCGACGACGAGCAGTGCGCTCGCGTCATCGGGCGCAGCGTTGCGCGCGACGACGACGCGCTGGTTCGCGAGATCGAGATCGCCCGATGCCGCGGCGACGGCGGCGCTGCGCAAGAGCAGCGCGGCGGCCGCTTCCGGCATCTGGACCGACGCCGCGAGGCCCTCGTAGGCCTGCGCGAGCTGCGGGGTGTCGGCGCGGCGAGCGGCGACGAGCGCGGCACCGAGCTGCGCACCTCGGCGCGACGCATCGAGCGCGATCGCCGCTTCGAACGACTGCGCTGCACGCTCCATGTCCTCGAGGACGAGCGCGTACATCCAGCCGCTGTCCTCGGCGAGCGCGGCACCGAGGCGCGCGTCGGACGTGCGGCCGGCGAGTGCAGCCGTCGCCTCGACGCGCATCACCGTATCGCCTCGCGCGGCGGCGAGGTCGCCGATGGCGAGCGCAGCATTGGTCGCGGCGACCGACGGCTCCTCGTTGGCGAGGAGCGCGCGGTAGTGGTCCGCGGCGTCGTCGAACTTGCCTGATTGCTCGAGGCTGCGCGCGTGCAGCCACGTCGACGCGGCACTCGCGTCGGTCTCGGCGATCGTCGCCCTCGCGGCGGCCTCGCCGAGCCGATCGCCGAACTTCGCGCGGCAGCGCGAGATGCCCTCGAGCGCGGTGCGATCGTCGGGGAACCGGGCAAGCCAGTCCTCGTAGACCTGGGCGGCCTGCGCGGCGTCGTCGAGGCGAACCTCGAGCACCCACGCGGCCTCGCGAAGCGCACGCCGTGCAGCGGGACCGTCGGGCAGCGACTTCGCTTCCGCGCGGCGCTCGGCGACGAGCTCCTGCCAGCGTTCCTGCGCGCGGAGCAGATCGAGCAGCGACTCGCGCGCGAACGTGTCCTCGGGCCAGAGCTGCAGCACCTGGCGATACAGCTCGGTCGCGGGCTCGACCGCACCGGCGCGCTCGCGCAGGCGGGCGGCGGCGAGCAGCGCGGTGCCGCGTCCCGTCGCGTCGGTCTCGTCGGTGCCGAGCCTGACGAGGATCTCCGTGCGCTCCTCGTCGCGGCCGAGCTGGGCGAGCGTCGACTCGAGCCGCCAGCGCAGCGGCAGCTCGTCGGGCGCGAGGCCCACGAGCTCGCGCTCGATGTCGAGCATCGCCTCGAGGTCGCCGTGACTGCGCGCGAACCGGATCGCACGCTCGAGGAGGCTGCGCCTGTCGTCGCGATTGGAAGCAGCCGAGGCCGCGGCACGCAGGCGGCCGAGTGCATCGGCGACATTGCCGGTCGAGTCGTCGAGCTCGAGCAGCGCCTCGCGTGCGACCGGATGATCCGGCACCGCTTCGAGCGCCTTGCCGAGCGAGGCACGCGCCTCGTCGAGCGCCTCCTGCGTCGCGACCTCGTACGCGAGGATCTCGGCGGCCTGGACGTAGAGCGTCGCGGCGGCTGCCGGATCGGGCGCCGGATTCGTCCCCGGTCCAAGCCAGGTGCCGAGCTGTGCCGCGTGCGCCGCGGCGAGATACGTCGACGCGAGCGTCTGCGGATCCTTGCGTCCGAGCGCGTCGCGCTCCGCGGCCGACGTGAGCACGACGAAGCCGGGCGCGGTCGCCTCGAGCGACGTGAGCAGCGCGCGCGCTTGCTCGCGCTGGCCACCGCGCAACAGCGCATCGGCGCGCCGGATCGACAGCGACATCGCGCGCGACGGGTCGCCCTCGACGGCCTGCCAGTTCTGCACGAGCTCGGCGAGATCGTCGTAGCGACCGAGCTCCTCGGCGAGCTCCGTGAGGTCCGCGAGCACGATCGCCTCGCCGGGCGATAGCGCGAGCGCCTGCTGCAGCACCTCCCACGCCTTGTCGGGCTGATCTTTGCGCGCGAGCTGCGCCTGCCTGCGGCGAAGCGCGACGAGCTCGAGGCGCAGCGCGGTGGCGCGCGTCGGCCTCTCGCCGTCGGCGGTCGTCGCTTGCTCGGCGGCGGGTCCCGCGGGACCGAACGCGGAAAGCAGCACCGTCGCGAGCGCGTCGATCGCGGCGCTGACGTCCTCGGGCGTGCCGTGCTCGTCGGCGATGCGCAGTCGCTCGCGGGCGACGCGCTCGGCATTCGGTCCACCGACGGCGAGCGCGGCGGCCTTGTCGAATGCCTCCTGTGCGCGCGCCAGGTTTCCGCCCGGCCCTGCCGTGCGGCCGACCTCGAGGTAGTACGCGATCTTTCGCGCGGGCAGCTCGACGGCCTCGGCGAGCCTCTCCCACACCTCGAGCAGCGTCTCGATATCCCCTGCCCTCGCGGCGACCCGCTCGAGCTCGAGCAGCACGCCCTGGTGGGTCGGTGCGATCCGGATCGCCTCGTCGAGCGCGGCGCGTGCGTCTGCGACGTCGTTCAAGCGATGCGCGCTGACGCGTGCCTTCTCGAGCAGCAGATCCGCGCGCTCGTAGTCGTCGCGCGCGTACGACACCTCGGCGTCGACGAGCTTCTGAAGGTTCGGCCACAGCGCGCGCCGGTAGAACACGCGGCGGATCGCCCACAGGTTCGGACGCAGCGACGGATCGAGGCTGAGCGCGCGGCCGAATGCCTTCACCGCGCGCGCCTCGTCGGCGAGGCGTCGCTCGTACAGCTCGCCGAGCTCGTACGCGAGGCTCGCGGCCGCCGTCGGATCCGTGAGCACGCGCGCGTCGAGCTCCCTCGTCATCGCCTCGGCGCGCGGTTCGCTGCCCGCGTCGCCGAGCGCGGCGAGCGCCTTGTCGACGACCGTCGGAGACTCGAGGTGTGCCTCGAGCGGCTGGTCGATGACGATATTCGGCGTTGCGGTGCCGACCTCGACGCCGCCCTCGAAGCTCGTGATGTCGGGCGCGCCCGAGAGCACGTCCTCCGTCGTGATCTTCGGCGACTCGGGAAGGGCCGGATACGCGGCCGTCGGCTTGGGCGGCGCGGTCGGCGGCTTCGTGCGCGGATGCGCGATGGGCGTCGGCGGCGGCATGTCGCCCGACGAGCGCGGCGGCACCTGCACGACCGGTGGAATCGCGACCACGCCGAGGCCCATGTGCGTCGACTTCACCGCGGGGATCGCGGGCGGCTTCGCGGCAGACGGAATCTTGGGCGGCGGGATCGAGATCCGCGGCGGCGGTGGCGGCGGCATGCCAGGACGCGGCGGCGGTGGCTTGACCGGCGGCGCGGGCATCGCGACGGCCGGCTTGGGCTCCTGCACCTCCTCGACATCGTCGATCTCGATCGCGTCGCTCGCCTCGCTCGCCATCCGCACGCGAGGCCTCGCGTCGTCGAGCTCGGGCTCCGCGGCGTACTCTGCGGCGGGCTCGCCGGCCCCGAGAACCTCGTGCGGTGCGTCCGTCATGATCGACGGTGCGCTCTGGATCCGATGCGGCTCTGCTTCCTCGATCGGAATGTCGATGCTCGGCTCGCTCTGACGCGCGGCCGGCGGCGCGGCGTCCTCGTTGCCTACATCGTCATCATCGTCGTCCGCCATGAAGGCGTCCACGCGCGCCGCGAGTGCGCTGACTCGTTCGCTCTTGGCCAAATCGCTGGCAGCGGCCGGTGCGCCCTCGGTAGCGCCGGCATCGTCTTCGGGTGGAGTACCCAACGCTTTCAAAGATCACCATTTGCCCCATCAGGTGTCAACGGAGCTAGGCCGTCATTCCGCGCATTTGGCCGTGCTACACATGCGCGCGTGAACGCTCCCTTTCGTCTCGGTGATGACCCGCTGACCCTCGAAGCTCTGGCCGAAATCGCGCGCGACAACCGCAAGGTGGAGATCGGCCAGACCGCCCGTGACGCGATGGCGCGCTCGCGCGCGGTCGTCGACGCCGTCGTTGCCGGCGGCGACGCGGCGCCCGCCGTCTACGGCGTCAACACCGGCTTCGGCGCGCTCGCGGAAGTTCGCATCTCCGCGGCCCAGGTCACCCAGCTCCAGCAAAACCTCGTCCGCTCGCACTCGTCGGGCGTCGGCTCGCCGCTGCCGCGCGATGCGGTCCGCGCGATGATGCTCCTCCGCGCGAGCGTGCTCGCGACCGGCCGCAGCGGCGCGCGCGTTATCTGCTGCGAGCGCCTCTGCGATCTCCTGAACGCCGGCGTCCATCCTCAGATCCCAGCGCGCGGCTCGGTCGGCGCCTCCGGTGATCTCGCGCCGCTCGCCCACCTCGCACTCGGCATGATGGGCGAAGGGCTCGCCGAGTACCGTGGCGAAGTCCTGCCCGCCGCCGACGCGCTCCGCCGCGCCGAGGTCGCGCCGCTCGTGCTCGAGGCCAAGGAAGGCCTGACCCTCCTGAACGGCACGCAGCACATGACCGCGGTCGGCGGCCTCGCGATCCACGACGCCGATCTCACGTGCCGCATCGCCGACATCGCGGGCGCGCTCTCGCTCGAGGCCCTCAAGGGCACCGTTCGCGCATTCGATCATCGCGTCGTCGCGGCGCGCCCGCACCCCGGTCAGATCGAGGTCGCGCGCTTCCTCCGCGCCCTCCTCGACGGCTCCGAGATCGCCGAGTCGCACAAGGACTGCGGCAAGGTCCAGGACCCCTACTCGCTCCGCTGCATGCCGCAGGTCCACGGCGCGAGCCGCGACGTGCTCGCATTCGCGCGCACCGTGCTCGAGCGCGAGGCCGGCTCCTCGACCGACAACCCGCTCGTGTTCGTCGACACCGACGAGATGATCAGCGGTGGCAACTTCCACGGCCAGCCCGTCGCGCTCGCGCTCGATGCTGCCGCGATGGCGGTCGCCGAGCTCGCAAACATCAGCGAGCGTCGCGTCGAGCAGCTCGTCAACCCGCACCTCTCGAGCGGCCTGCCGCCGTTCCTCGCGCCCGACAGCGGCCTCAACAGCGGCTTCATGATCGCGCAGGTCGCCGCCGCCGCGCTCGTCTCGGAGAACAAGGTTCTCGCGCATCCCGCGTCGGTCGACTCGATCCCGTCGAGCGCGGGCCGCGAAGATCACGTGTCGATGGGCGCGACCGCCGCACTCAAGCTCGCGACGATCCACGATCACGTGCGCACCGTGCTCGCGATCGAGCTGCTGTGCGCGGCGCAGGGCATCGACCTTCGCCGGCCGCTCACGTCGACGAAGCCGCTCGAGGCTGTCCACGCGGCGATCCGCGCGAAGGTGCCGGCGATGAACGTCGACCGTCCGCTCGCGCCCGACATCGCCGCGGTGCGCGCGCTGATCGATGACGGCACGCTGATCCGTGCCGCTGCCGCCGCCGGCGCGCAGGGCTGACGCCTCGCCACGCGACCAGCGGTCGCTCGCGAAACGCGCCCGGCGTCACGAAGGTTGCGCCGTGCAGAGCATCGTCCCGCAACGTGCGAAGCCTCTGCAGAACGCGAACACGCTCGCGCGCGCGTGCGGGACGGGGGCGCCTCGCTCGCCGCGTAGACGTTCGTGCTCGGACAACCGGCGTGCCATGCGCGCCATGTCGCGCCGGCGCTTCGCTGGGCCGCCGGCGCAGCTACTCGCTTCGGCCGCCCCGTCCCAGCACGCACACGCTCGCGTTGACGCCCCACAAGGATCGAAAGAAGGCCTGCTCGGAACACGACGAGCACTCCAGTGATCACACGCGAAACGTTCGTCACCGAAGCTCGCCCGATGGCCGTGCTACAGATCGGGCGTGCGGTATCTCGCCGTTCTCGGTCTCGCGATCGTTCCAGCGATCGCGCACGCCGACGAATCGCTCGAGCCCGGCACATCACACGGGGGCGGGCCGACGACCAACCGCATCAACATGCGTGTCGGCGCGGCGACGAGTGACACGACAGGACGGCCGACGATCTGCCTCGATGTTCGCGTGTGGAGTGGCCTCGGTGTCGAGAGCTGCGGCACGGGCCAGGGTGTCATTCATGACGAGCCCGGGAGCGAGCTCGCGCACTTTCGCGGCACGTGGTCGCTCTTGTCGAAGACGACGGGGACCGGCACGGGTCGCCTGCGCGGCGGCATCGGCTGGGCCGAGCTGCAGGTCGGTGTCGATCACCCCGGCTTTCACTTCGGCTCACCGGACAAGGACGATCGCGGATCGGTCGCGGGTCCCGAGGCGACGCTGCAGGGTCAATGGATGGTGCCGCTCGGCGCGGGCGTCGAGGCGATCGCGTCGTTCACGGCGGGCGTCGCGGTGTTCGCGAGCGCCGACGAGCTGATCGTGCCGAAGGACAACGTGCAGCCGTTCGCCTCGGTCGAGCTCGGCATCGGCTGGTAGCGGCTCGTCGATATGTGCCGAAATCAAGGCACGCCAGGATGGCTAGCGCGACTGCTCGACGCCGGCGATGCACACGACCTGCAGAGACTCGGGCCGTACCGGCGGAAGGACAACGTGCAGCCGTTCGCCTCGGTCGAGCTCGGCATCGGCTGGTAGCGGCTCGTCGATATGTGCCGACATCGAGGCACGCGCGAGACGCCGTCAGCGCAGCCCGGATGACC
Source organism: Kofleriaceae bacterium (assembly GCA_013368795.1). Taxonomy (GTDB): domain Bacteria; phylum Myxococcota_A; class Polyangia; order Haliangiales; family Haliangiaceae; genus JABFXX01. The sequence goes on along the minus strand of JABFXX010000416.1, from coordinate 3,960 downwards.
GGCGACGCTACCGCGACTGCTCGACGCCCGCGATGAAGACGGCGCCGACGAGGTTCGTGCCGTACCGATACGGCACGTGTGCCGGTTCGTCGCAATTCCATACGACCACGTCGCCGGGCGCTCCCTTCACGAGCGTGCCGACGCCGGAGAGGCCGAGGGCCCTGGCCGCGTGACGCGTGACGCCGAGCCATGTCTCTTCGACGGTCATCGCGAAGTGTGTCGTCGCGAGCCACATCTGGACGCCGAGCGTCTCGCAGTTGCTCGAGCCCGGATTCATGTCGCTCGCGACCGCCATCGGCACACCTGCGGCGCGGAGCTTGCCGACCGGCGGTACCGGCAGACGCAGCTGCACGCACGCGCCCGGCAGCATGACCGCGACAGTTCCCGCCTTCGCGAGGTGCGCGATGCCGGCGTCGTCGATCTGCTCGACGTGATCGGCCGACAGCGCGCCGAGCTCGGCGAGCAGCGGTGCCGCGCCGAGATCCTTGAACTGGCCGACGTGGCCGCGGACCGCGAGACCGGCCGCCTTCGCCGCGCGCAGGATCGCGGTGGTCTCGGCGAGCGTGAATGCGCCCTCGTCGCAGTACACGTCGACGGACGTGGCGAGGCGCTCCGCCGCGACCTTCGGGATCAGCTGCTCGTGAATCTCGGCGACGAACGCGTCGCGCGAGTCACGGCGCTCGGGCGGGATGAGATGTGCGAGCAGCGTCGGCACGAGGCGCTGGTTCCGCATTGCCGACGCCCGCTGGATGCAGCGCAGGAGGCGCAGCTCGCCGTCGACGGTCAGATCGTAGCCGCTCTTGATCTCGATCGTCGTCGTGCCGCCCGCGAGCGCGAGATCGAGGCGAGCATTCATGAGCGCGATCAGCTCGTCGTCGGACGCCGCGCGTGTCGGACCGAGCGTCGCGTTGATGCCGCCGCCCGCCTTCGCGATCTCGAGGTACGTGCGGCCCTCAGCGCGCATACCGAACTCGTTTGCGCGATCGCCCGCGAAGATCGCGTGCGTGTGGCAGTCGACGAGGCCCGGCGTGACGAGCCGGCCGCGCGCGTCGATCTCGCGATCGGCGTGCGGACGCTGATCGTTCGGGCCGACCCACGACACGACGCCGGCATCGATCGCGATCGCGCCGCGGTCGACGATACCGAGGCCGGACCGCGACGGATCGCACGTCATGACGCGTGCGTTGTGTATGACGAGGTCGGTCACGAGGATCCCGCGCGGCGTGTCACGTGCGAACCCTACCGTTGCAGCGAGGGGAGCGCCATACTCGCGCCCGCATGGACATCGCGCAGGGCGTCTACGGGTTCTTCAGCAGCCTGCTCCTCGGTCCCGGGTTCGGCCTCGTCGCGCTCGGGCGTACGCGGCACGGCGTGACCTGGCTCGTCGTGTTCCTCGCGTGCATTGCGTGCGTGATGTTCAGCGTCTGGATGGTCCCGGTGGCGATGGTCGTCCTGCTGCTCGCGATGGTCGATGCGGCCTACGTCGGCGCACGTTCCGCGCCGGGCACGTTTCGGCTGCTGCGAATCGCGAACGCGGCGATGTTCGTCGGGTGGATCGCCGCGGTCATTGCTGTCCGGACCTTCGTGGTCGAGCCGTACAGGCTCCCGGCGAGCTCGATGTCGCCGACGCTGGAGATCGGCGACCACGTGTACGTCGACAAGGTCCGCGGCGTGAGCGTCGGCGACGTCGTCGTGTTTCGCTACCCGTGCGCGCCCGACCGGGACTACGTGAAGCGAATCATCGCGAAGGCGGGCGACCGGGTCGAGGTCCGCTGCAACGTCGTCTACGTGAACGAGCGGGCGATTCCGAACACGCTGACCGGCGCGAGCTGTACGTACCGCGACTACGACGAAGTCGACGACCGGTGGTTCGCTCGCACGTGCAGCCGCTACCACGAGACGCTCGGCGGCCACTCCTACGACGTCTTCCACGACGCGGAGCGGCCCGAGCGAGACCGCAGCCAAACGACCATCGGCGACTCGCGCGACTTCCCGTACTCGGAGGTCCCGCCCTCGTGTGCATTGGCCGACGACCAAGGCGGCGGACACCAGATCCTCGGCCGCGTCGAGGGCGAGCCGAAGGAGGATCCTTGTGCGGCGGGTGGACTTCACTACGTCGTGCCGTCCGGGCACGTATTCGTGCTCGGCGACAATCGCAACAACTCGAACGACTCGCGCATCTGGGGCGGCGTACCCGAGAGCGACATCAAGGGCCGCGTCGTCGGCATCTGGTTCGCGAAGCAGGCGGGCGCCCTGCGGCTGTCGCGCATCGGCGCGATCGAGTGATCAGCGACGCTCGTTGCCGCGCTTGAAATTGCCGGTCTTGCGCGCGACGACGAGCTGCAGCTTCTCCGGATCGTCCATGACATCGCGGACGGCATCCGCATCGGCGCCGGTCAGCGTGCGCACGAGGCGGCCACGGAACCGCACGAGGACCTTGTCCCGCGTGAATTCGACGTCGAACGGCTCCTCGGCGAGCTTGCCTCGACGATCGACCGGCCGGCAGTTGGTTCCGCTCTCGCCCACGCCGCAAGGGTAGCGCACGCGGGCGAGCTCGACGAGCGTCGATCGCCCGCGGTTTCGCGCCAAGCGCGCGTCGCCCTCGGACCCGCAACGCGCGGCGTCTGTCGCGCTCAGTCGCGGCGGCGCGGAATCACCACGCCGCGCTCGTCGGCCGCAGCGATCGCCTCGTCGTAGCCGGCGTCGGCGTGGCGGATGATGCCCATGCCCGGGTCCGACGTCAGCACGCGCTCGAGGCAGCGGGCCGCGCGCGGCGTGCCGTCGGCGACGACGACCATACCCGCGTGCAGCGAGTAGCCGATGCCGACGCCACCGCCGTGGAGGAACGACACCCAGCTCGCACCGGCGGCGGTGTTGACGAGCGCGTTCAGGATCGCCCAGTCGGCGACCGCGTCCGTGCCGTCCTTCATCGCCTCGGTCTCGCGGTACGGCGACGCGACCGAGCCGCAGTCGAGGTGGTCGCGACCGATCACGATCGGCGCCTTCACCTTGCCGGTGCGAACGAGCTCGTTGAAGCGCAGGCCGACGCGATGGCGCTGGCCATAGCCGAGCCAGCAGATGCGCGCGGGCAGGCCCTGGAACGCGATCTTCTCCTGCGCGAGCTTCATCCAGCGATGGAGCATCGGGTCGTCCTTGATCTCGTCGAGCACGACCTCGTCGGTGATGCGGATGTCGTCCGGATCGCCCGAGAGCGCGGCCCAGCGGAACGGCCCCTTGCCCTCGCAGAACAGCGGGCGCACGTACGCGGGCACGAAGCCCGGATACGAGTACGCGACCTCGTGCGGGCAGCCACCGAGCTCGGCCTGCGCGCGCAGGTTGTTGCCGTAGTCGAAGACGTGCGAGCCAGCGCGCAGCATCGCGTGCATCGCCTGGACCTGGACGGCCATCGACGCGCGCGACCGCCGCACGTACTCCTCGGGATCGCGGCTCCGCAGCTCGGCAGCCTGCGCGAGCGTCAGGCCCTGCGGGATGTAGCCGACGAGCGGATCGTGCGCCGACGTCTGATCGGTGACGAGGTCCGGCGTCACGCCGCGCTTCACGAGCTCGGCATAGACATCGGCCGCGTTGCCGACGAGCGCGATCGAGCGCGGCTGCTTCTTCGCGCGTAATTCCTCGACGCGCCGGAGCGCGGTGTCGAGATCGGGCGCGACCTCGTCGAGGTAGCGCGTCTCGAGGCGACGCTGAACGCGCGCCGGATCGATCTCGATGCCGAGGAACACGCCGCCGGCCATCGTCGCGGCGAGCGGCTGCGCGCCACCCATGCCGCCGAGGCCGCCCGACAGCACGAAGCGGCCCGCGAGATCCGATCCGAAGTGCGTCTTGCCCGCGGCGGCGAACGTCTCGAACGTGCCTTGCACGATGCCCTGCGAGCCGATGTAGATCCACGAGCCCGCGGTCATCTGGCCGTACATCATGAGGCCGCGCTGCTCGAGCTCGCGG
>JABFXX010000122.1 GCA_013368795.1 Kofleriaceae bacterium | reverse complement strand
ACCCCGCGTGCCTCGCGAAGCGAGACTCACACGCCGAATTTCGCGAGCTTCTTGTGCAGGCCTTCGCGCGTGATGCCGAGCGTCGCGGCGGTCTTCGTCTTGTTGTTGCCGTGGTCGCGCAGCGCCTCGGCGATCAGCCAGCGCTCGACCTGCTCCATCATCTCTTTCAGCGTGCCCTGCTTCGGCGCGATGCGCGTGACGGTGCCCTCGATCTTGCGCAGCCGCGGCGACAGATCCGTGACCTCGATCCAGTGGCCACTCTCGGCCTGGATGACGAGGCGCTGGACCTCGTTCTCGAGCTCGCGGATGTTGCCGGGCCAGTTGTACGAGGACAGCGCATCGAGTGCGTCCTGCGTGAAGCCAGGCGACTCGATCCGATACTCCTCGGCGTAGCGCTTGAGGAAGTGCGCCGCGAGCTGCGGGATGTCCTCGCGCCGCTCGCGCAGCGGCGGCAGCTTGATCGGGAACACCATCAGTCGGTAGTAGAGGTCCTGGCGGAACCGGCCCTTCTCGACCTCGGCCGACAGATCGCGGTTCGTCGCGCAGATGATGCGGACGTCGACCTGCTTCTCGCTCGTCGCGCCGACCGGACGGATCGTGCCCTCCTGCAGGACGCGCAGGAGCTTGGCCTGCAGCGACAGCGGCATCTCGCCCATCTCGTCGAGGAACAGCGTGCCGCCGTCGGCGATCTCGAACAGGCCCTTCTTGTCGCTGTCGGCGCTCGTGAACGCGCCGCGCTTGTGGCCGAACAGCTCGCTCTCGAGCAGGTTCTCGGGCAGCGCCGCGCAGTTCTGCGCGACGAACATCTTCTCGCGGCGCGCTGACTGGTAGTGGATCGCGCTCGCGATCAGCTCCTTGCCGGTGCCGGTCTCGCCCTCGATGCAGACGGTCGCGCGGGTGTCGATCACCTTCTCGAGCTGGGTGAACACCGCCTTCATCGCCGCCGAGTCGCCGATGATGTTGTCGAACTTGATCTTCTGCTCGCGGCGCTTCAGGTAGACGTTCTCGCCGCGCGCCTTCTCCTCGGCGACGCGCAGGCGCTGCACGAGCGTCGCGTTGTCGATCGCGAGCGCGGCCTGTGCGCCGAGCAGCAGCGCGACCTCGAGATCGCGCTCGTGGAACATGCCCGCCGAGTGGCGGTTGTCGGCCTGGACCAGGCCGATGATGTCGTCGCCGCGCCAGAGCGGCATCGCGAGGATCGACAGGATCTGGCCGCCCATGATCGACTCGCTCGACGACAGCTCCTCCTGCGCGTTCGCGGTCAGCACCGCCGCCCGTTCCGACAGCACGCGGCGCAGCACGGCGCGGCTCGCGCGCACCGGATCGATCGTCGGCGACGGCGTGCCGGCCGCGCCCTTCTGACGCTGGCGCGACACCGCGAGCGCGAACCGATCCTTGTCGGTCTCCGAGCGCAGCAGGATCGCGACGTGGGTCGCGCGCGGCAGCAGCTCGAACGCGGCCTCGACGGTCGCCTCGATCACCTCGCCGGGCTCGAGCCGCGCACCGAGCGGCTGCAGCGCCTTGTAGACGCGCAGTGCCTCCTGCGGCGAGCCCTCGATCTGATCGGTGACCTGCGGCAGGTCCATGATCGACCGCGACGCCACGAGGCGGTCGTTCGGCAGCTCGTCGTCGGCCTCGTCGCCGATGCGGACCGCGATGCGCACGGGGTCGTTGCGGTTGCCGAGCAGCAGCACGTCGCCGTCGGCGAGCGCGATCTCCCAGCGCGCGGTCGCGTCGATCGGGATGCGCTTGCCGTCGCGCTCGATCGCCGAGCCGTTCGTCGAGCGGAGGTCGCGGAACACGTAGATCTCGCCAATGCGCGTGATCTGGGCGTGGTCGCCCGACAGGTGGAAGTCGGTGATAGGCACCGTGCTCGCAGGCGAGCGGCCGATCGATACGGACGCACCTGCGATGCGATGCAAGCGTTGCTCGGCAGTACCTGCCAGGATCTCGAGTACGATCACGTGATTGCGTGAAGGACGCCCGATCGGCTCCCCCTCCGTCGGTTTATACTGCACCCTCGATCTTCGCGCATGTCGGGACCCTCGAAAGTCATCGTCCTGGATCCCGACCCGCAGGCGGGACGGCAGATCCAGCTCGGCCTGTCGCGAGAGGGCGTCCCCACCCACATCCCCGTCGTCCCGTCGGAACCGTCACAGCTCGCCGACCTTGCCTCCGAGGTTCCCGGGCTCGTCCTGATCGGCGGCGTCGACGGCCAGGCCGTCGAGCTCGTCCGCCGCGCGCGGGAGCTGCTCGGCCCCGACGTCCCGATCGTCTCGACCGCCCGGGGGGCCGCGCGCGCCGACCTCGAGGCCGCGGGTGCCGACGAGGTCGTCGCCCGCCCGTCCTATCTGCGAGATCTCGTGACGCTGTGCCGCATCCTGCGCGGCGTCCCCGCCGGTAAGCGCGACCACCTCGTCGGCAGCCTCGTCGAGACCACCGGCGTCTACACGCTCGTCCGCGCCCTCTCCTCGCTCGGCCGCAGCGCCGTCCTCACGCTCATCCGCGGCCTCCGGCGCGGCGAGGTCCGCTTCTACCGCGGCGAGGTCACCTCCGCCGAGGTCGGCCTCATCCACGGCCAGGCCGCCCTCCACCAGCTCCTCCTCTGGACCGACGCGCGCTTCGACTTCGCGCACGAGGACATCGTCCGCCGCCAGCAGATCCCGCTCACGCCCGACGAGCTGTTCGCCGATGCCGAGCGGTTCCTCCAGGGCGTTCGGGAGCACGCCGGCCCCCTCTCCCCTGCCACCGTCCTCGAGCAGGACACGCAGCGCATCCTGTTCCTCGGCAAGCAGGTCCCGACCGAGGTGCACGGCGTCCTCCGCATGTTCGACGGCCACCGCGTGCTCGCCGACATCCTCGAGGACTCGCCCTACCGCGTGTTCGAGACCCTGCGCGTCGCCCAGAAGGCCGTCGAGGTCGGCCTCCTCAAGGCCGTCGACGCCCAGCGCCCGAAGGCGACGTGGCGCGCCGTCCTCGCGATCGACGAGTGGCTCGTCGGCGAGACCCGCGAAGCGGTCGTCGAGCGCACCTCCGAGATCGACAGCGGCCCCGTCTCGACGACGGCCAAGCGCAAGGGCAAGGGCAAGTCGCGCAAGCGCTCCAAGGCCGCGACGCCGCCTGCCGGCATCCGCGCGGAGATCGACTGGGGCGCGCTCGTGCCCCGCAACATCGGCGCCGAGGTCGGCCCACTCTCCGGCGTCGTGCCGGCGCAGGCCGCCGCGGGCGAGGTCACGATCGCGACGCGCGATCGCCAGCGCGAGAAGCTCGAAGCGCTGATGGACACCGACAAGCGCGACCGGATCTTCCCGACGGAGATCGGGCTCGAGCCCAAGGTCGTCATCGCCGACGATGCCGCGCCGACCGCAAAGGTCGTTGTTTCGAGCGAGGGCGAGACCAGCTCGGGCAAGAAGAAGAAGCAGAAGAAGACTGGAAAGAGCGGGCCCGTCTCGAAGGTGACGCCGCTGCCGGGCGCGCTCGACGAGGCGGCCGCACGCGCGAAGGCCGAGGCCGATGCCTCCGAGCAGCGCGCGAAGGAGATCGCCGAGCAGAACGCGCGCGAAGCGGAGGCCGAGGCGCGCGAGGCGCAGGTGAAGGCGCGCGAGGCGCAGGCACAGGCGAAGGAGGCGGCCGCGCTCGCCGAGCAGATCGCGCGCGAGGCCG
>JABFXX010000377.1 GCA_013368795.1 Kofleriaceae bacterium | reverse complement strand
GCGGCGCGCCGGGTGATCGCGACGCACGGCGTGCATCACCATCGCGCTGTCGTACGGCAGCGTGCCGGCGTGGTTCGCGACGAGCAGCGCACGGCCGCGCGCCGGGATGTTGTCGAGGCCGATCGCCTGGACGCGGAACCAGCGCGAGTAGAGGAACTCGAACAGCCACTCCCAGCGTGCCGTCGCGCGCGGATCGCGCCCGAAATCATCGACGACATCGCTGCGGCCCCACATCGCGAGCGAACGCCAGCGACGCCACACCGCCTCGAGCGGCAGGTGCTTGCGCACGTCGATCGGGAACGCCGGCGTGCGGTTCTCTTCCATCCGGCGCTCGAGCTCGCGCAGCTCTGCTTCGCCCTCGCGCGGATCGCTCGGCACGTAGCTGTCGTTCTCGACTTCGGGCGGGAGCGCGGCCTCGGCGCCGTACTCGAGGAACGCGAGATCGCGATCCGGCCACGGCGAAGCATCGGGCACGCGCGGGTCGGCGTCGCCGTACCAATCGTCGTCGGTTTCCGGCAGATCGTCGTCGGGATCGTCGGTCATCGCTTATGCCTGCGCTCTCGCGACATCGGTCGCGCCGTCCTCGGGTGCAACGCCGAGGAAGTCGAGGATGGTGCGCTTGATCGACAGCCGCGCCGAGAAGCCGAGCTCGCGCTTGGCCTTCGCACCGTCGGCGACACAGAGGTAAAGCAGGAAGTCGAGGAAGCTCGGCGGCGAGCCAACGAGCTGCGTCGCCCACAGGACCTTCGACAGCTGGCGCGCGACGATCTGCGGCATCGGCACCGGCACGCGGCCGAGCAGCGCGAGCACCGTCGTGTAGGGCAGGACGCCCTTGCCGACGATGTTGAACGCGCCGGTCGCCTTCGACTCGACGGCCTTCTGCAGCGCGAACGCGGCGTCCTGCTCGTGGACGAACTGCATCAGCGGATCGTGGCCCATCATCACGGGCGCGACCGGCCGCGTGAAGAACCGCGTGTACATGTTCGAGACGGTCGGGCCGATGATCGGCGCGAACCGCAGGATGCACACCTCGACGCTCGGGTGCTCCTTCGCGAACCGCTGGACCTGACGCTCGGCGCGGACCTTGTCGTTGACGAACCGGGAGTCGCGGTGGCCGCGGAGGTCGGCTTCCTCGGTGAGGAAGTTCGGGTTCTTCGCGTGCGCGCCGTAGACCAGCGTCGTCGAGATCATGACGAACCGGCGAGGCTCGACGCCGGCGCACGCGTTCAGGACGTGCATCGTGCCGACATCCTCGAGCTCGTGCGCCCACTCGGCCGCGTGCGTCGGATGCGACAGGAACGCGCCGTGGACGAACGTGTCGACCTGGTGGCGCTGGAGCAGGGTCGCCAGCTCGCCGTCGACGGTGGGCTGGGTGAGATCGAGCCTCACGAACTCGATCTTCGTGCCGCGCACGGGCGGCTCGCGCACGTCCAGTGCGAGGACGCGGCTGATCCGCGCGTCCTCCTCGAGACGGCGGAGGAGCGCCGTGCCAAGGAACGTGCACGCTCCGGTCACCGCGACTACGCGGCCAGGCTTCGGCGTGCTCGACATGGCGGCCTTATAGCGCAAAATCCCCCCGGTCGACCAACCGGGATCCACGTCCGAACCTCCTGAAATCTGCACAGATCAGAGGCCCGTGTTACGCCAGGAGCCGTGGAGAGCCTGATCGCGGTCCTGCCGTCGACTGTCATCGATCAGATCGCCGCTGGTGAGGTCATCGAAAGGCCGGCGTCGGTGGTCAAGGAGCTCGTCGACAACGCGATCGACGCGGGAGCGCGCACGATCTCGATCGAGACCACGGCGGGCGGGCGAGGCCTCGTCAGGATCGTCGACGACGGCCGCGGCATGAGCCCTCGCGACGCGGTCGTCGCGTTCGAGCGCCACGCGACGAGCAAGCTGCGGGCGGTCGACGACATCTGGTCGCTGACGACGATGGGCTTCCGCGGCGAGGCGCTGCCGTCGATCGCGAGCGTGTCTCGCCTCGTCCTCACGACGCGCCAGCAGGGCGACCTCGCGGCGACGCGCGTCGAGTTCGCGGGCGGCAAGCTCGTCGGCACGAGCGAGGTCGGCGCCCCGGTCGGCACGACCGTCGAGGTCGCCGACCTCCTCTACAACGTGCCCGCGCGGCTCAAGTTCCTGAAGGGCGAGGCGACCGAGGCTTCGCACATCACGGAGCTCGTCGCGAAGGTCGCGATGGCCCACCCCGATCTCCACCTGCGGCTTCGCCACAACGGCCGGGTCGCGCTCGAGGTCCCTCCGGATCGCGACGCGTTCGGCCGCGCGCAGGCGCTGCTCGGCACGCGCGTCGCCACGCGCATGGTCCCGGTCAATGGCGAGGAGGCCGGCATCCGCGTCACCGCGTTCCTCGGCGCACCCGAGCTCGCGCAGACGACCGCGCGCGGCGTGCAGCTGTTCGTCGGCAAGCGCCCGGTCCGCGACCGCGGTCTGCTCCACGCGATCGCGATGGGCTACGGCGAGCTCGTGCCGCGTGGCCGCTACCCGCTCGCGATCGTGATGGTCGACGTCCCGTCGGGCGCTGTCGACGTCAACGTCCACCCGCAGAAGCAAGAGGTCCGGTTCTCCGACGCGGGCGCGGTCGCCGCCGCGGTCCGCCACGTCGTCCAGTCCGGCGTCGAGCGCGCGCCCTGGCGCGACGAGATCGGCGGCGCCGGTCCCGTCGTGATGACCGCGATCGCGTCGGTCGCACCGCCGAAGCTCCCGTTCGATGCGCCGGCGACGCCGCTCGCGCAGACCTACGCGGCGCAGCTGCGCGAGCAGCGCGATCGGCCGTGGGCGCGCGACAGCGGCGGCGCCCAGGCGCGCCTCGGCTTCGACGATGGACCGCGCCAGTGGGCGCGCCAGATCAAGCAGAGCGTCCGCACCGCGCGGGCGGCCGAGGCCGAGCTCGCTGCGAAGGCCGCGTACGCCGTGGCGCGCGTCGCCGACGAGAAGCGGCAGGCGGACTTCGGCGATCGTGCCGCGATCGATCGCGTCGCTGCTGATGTCGTCGCTGCGCTCGGCGCACGCGACGAGGCCGCGCTCGATGCGCGCGCGCCGCACGACGAGGCCGCGCTCGCCGAGGGCTCCGCACCCACGGTCGCGCCGGGCTTCTTCGCCTCGCTGCGCTACCTCGGCCAGCTCGACCTGACGTACCTCGTGTGCGAGGCCGAGGGCGAGCTCGTGCTGATCGATCAGCACGTCGCGCACGAGCGCGTCGAGCTCGCGCGGCTCAAAGGGCAGGGCGATCGCGACATCCCGACGCAGCGGCTGCTGTTCCCGACGACGATCGAGGTCAAGCCGGAGCTCGTCGAGGTCGCGACCCGGATGAGCGGCGTGCTCGCGCAGGTCGGCTACGAGGCCGAGAGCTTCGGCAAGACGACGCTCGCGGTCAAAGCCGTCCCCGGCGGTATCCGCCACGGCGATCCGACGGCGCTCCTTCGCGAGCTGCTCGGCGAGTGGGCCGACGACGGTGCACCGACCGAGACCGAGCGTCTCGAGCGCGTGCTCGCCGAGATCGCGTGTCACTCGGTCGTGCGCGCGGGCGACCGCCTGTCGCCGAGCGAGGCCGAGGCGCTACTGCGTTCGATGGACGGCGCCGACTTCTCGACGCGCGGCCCGCACGGTCGTCCCGTCCTCTTGCGCCTGCCGCTCTCAGAGATCGCGCGCCGCTT
>JABFXX010000646.1 GCA_013368795.1 Kofleriaceae bacterium | reverse complement strand
CGCTACGCAGATACGCCGCCGCGCGGCGAGTGCACGCTCGTCGTCGCCGGTGGCGCTGCAGCGGCCGCCGCGATCGACATCGAGGCCGAGCTCCGCCGCCTGCTCGAGTCCGGTCTTGGCCCCAAGGATGCCGCCGCGCGCCTCGTCGTGGTGACGGGCAAGCCGCGCCGCCAGCTCTACCAGCTCGCGCTGTCGCTTCAGAGGACGCAGTCATGACGCTCGCAGATTCGGCCGACGTCGCCGCGCCCGCTCCGATCGTGTTCACCGACGAGGCGTCGCCGCACCTCGCGTTCCGCCGGCGCACCCTGCCCTGCGGGCTCGACGTGATCGTCCACCGCGACGACACCGCGCCGCAGGTCTGCGTCAGCGTCTGGTATCGCGTCGGCAGCTCCGACGAGACGCCGGAGCGCACCGGGTTCGCGCACCTGTTCGAGCACCTGTTCAAGAACAGCGAGCACATCCCGGCGCACCACTACGAGATCCTCCGCAAGGCCGGCGCGTCCGAGGCGAACGCGTCGACGAGCGCCGACCGCACCGCCTATCACGAGGTCGTGCCGGCCCACGAGCTGCCGCTCGCGCTGTGGCTCGAGAGCGATCGCATGGGCTACTTCCTGCCCGGCCTCGAGGCCGACCGCGAGCGCGTCGCGAAGCAGCAAGCGGTCGTGCGCCAGGAGCGCCGCCAGCGCTACGAGGACGTGCCGTACGGCCCCGAGCGGTTCGTGATGGCGCTCGGCATGTATCCCGAGGGTCACCCGGCGCGCCACCTGACGATCGGCCTCCACGATCACATCCAGGCCGCGACCGTCGACGACGTCATCGCGTTCTACCGGACGTGGTACGTGCCCGCGAACGCGACGCTCGTGATCGCCGGCGACGTCGACTTCGCCGAGACCGATGCGCTCGTCGATCGCTACTTCGGCTCGTTCCCTCCGTCGCTGCGGCCGACGCGCTACGTGCCGCCGCCGGTGACGCTCGCCGGGCCGATCCGCGAGACCGTCGACGATCGGTTTGCGACGCTCACGCGCATCCATCGCGCGTGGCATGGCCCGCTCGCGTTCGCCGCCGACGAGCCGGAGCTCGACATCATCACCTCGGCGTGGTGCGCGGTCGGCACGGGCTCGCTCTGGCGCCGGCTCGTCTACGAGACGCAGCTCGCGCAGCGCGTGTCGGCGTGGACGATCAACGGCCGCATCGGCGGCGAGGTCCACGTCAGCGTCGACCTCCGCACCGGCTCCGACCCGGCCGCGGTGCGCGCGATCCTCGACGAGGAATGCGCGAAGGGCGTCGACGAGGCCTCGATCGCGCGCCAGGTCACGCGCCGCGAGGCCGGCGTCATCTGGGGCCTCACCGGCATGGCTCGCCGCGCCGGCATCCTCCAGCGCTACACGCTCTACACCGGCGAGCCCGACGGCCTCGCCGCCGATCTCGCGCGCTACCGTCACGTCACGCCGGCGTCGATCGACGACACGATCCGGCGCTGGCTCCCGATCTCGCGGATGGTCGAGGTCGAGACGCGTCCGTCAGGGACCCGCTGAGATCGGCCAGCCGTCGGCCGACCATCGCATCTGCGAGATGCGCAGCGTCGGCGTGCCCGACGCGGCCGCGTCGTACGAGTGATAGACGTTGTACGTGTCGGTGCTCGTCGTGAGGACCGCGTTGTGGCCGGGCCCCTTCCACTGCGCGTCGGCGTCGACGACGAGCTTGCCGCCGCCTGCGAGCAGCGCGACGCCCTGATCGTCGAGATACGGTCCGCGCACCTCGGTGGAGCGGCCGACCAACACCTTGTACGTGCTGTTGACGCCCTGGCAGCAGCGGCCGACGGACTCGAACAGATAGTAGTAGCCGCCGTGGTGGACGACGAACGGCGCCTCGACGGCGGTGTCGTTGCGCGTCGCGAGCGAGATCATCTCCGTGCCGGCGCGCGTGCCGTCGGGGTTCAGCGGGATCAGCTTGAGGCCGCTCCAGAAGCTGCCGAACGCGAGCCAGGCGTTGCCGCTGGTGTCGACGAACGCGGCGGGATCGATCGCGTTCCAGTTGTCGGTCGACGTCGAGCAGATCACCGCGCCCTGATCGGTCCACGAGCCCGACGTCGGCGATGCACTCGTCGCGTGGCCAATGCACGACGTGTTCGAGCCAAAGCTCGAGGCCGCGTAATACAGGTGATAGGTGCCGCCGAAGTTCGAGATATCCGGCGCCCACAGATCGTTCGTCGACCCGTTGGTCGAGATCCACGACGGTGCTGTCGCGAACACCTGGCCGGCGAGGCTCCAGTTGATCAGATCGACCGACGTGCGAACCGGCAGACCGGTGCCGGTCGAGAACACCATGTAGAGGCCGTCGACGTACGCGATCGAGGGATCGTGCACCGGCGTGGTCGCGCCGCCGAGCGTCAGCGTGACCGGATCGGCCGGTGGCGCGTCGGGCATCGCCACGTCCGGCGACGGCGCGACGTCCTTCGGATGCGGCGCAGCGTCGATCGGGCCCGCGTGGTCATCACCGCACGCCGCGACGACGACCGCGAGTACAACGTATGAGGTTCGATTCACCGGTACGCCAGGTTCTTGATCTCGTCGGGCGTCAGCGCGCGACAGCCGATGCGCAGCTCGTCGATCGCGCCGTCGAAGTACGGATCGTTCCCGCGTGACCGGCCGAGGTACGCCTCCTCGAGCGTCGCGAAGTCCGATGGACGCACGGTCGTGCTCGACTGCGTCTTCACCGGAGCACCGTCGACGTAGAGCACGACGACGCGGCCGGCATCCATCGTGACGGCGACGTGGTGCCAGGTCGTGCCGGCGGCGAGCGGCGTGGCGGAGATCAGGTTGAACGCACCCGCGGGCGACTTCATCCCGACGTGGATGCCGGTCCCGTCGTCCGGTGCGAGATAGATCGAGTGAGTCGTGCCGGTACCGAAGTCGAACAGCCGAGCTCCGACGACATCGTCGTCGACCCGGACCCATGCCGAGATCGTGAACTGGCTGCTGCAGCTCGCGAGCGGGTTCCCCGAGATGACGACGTGTGGCGAGAGTCCGCCGGCCGCACCGCCGGTGAAGTTGACCGCGCCGCCGAGCCGGCCGGTCACGAACGAGGCGCCGTTCGCGAGCGCCGTTCCGATCGCGTGATCGGACGAATCCATCGCCGCCACGCCGCTGCTCTCGTCGAACCGCCAGTAGGCGTAGTCCATCTTCGGCCAGGCGAGCTGCTCGATCTCGGCAGCGGTGAGCGCGCGGCTGTAGATCCGGAACTCGTCCATCGTGCCGGGGAACCCGGCGTCGGTTGCGAAGCGCGACTTGCCGATCCACGAGACCGGCGAGATCGGCTCCATCTCGCGCGGCGCGACCGCCGGTCCCGAGTCGAGCGTCGCCGCGGGGAAGCCGTCGATGTACAGCTTGCGCGAGCCGCCAGAGCCGGTGATCGCGAGGTGCTTCCACACGTTCAGCGGCAGGTACGTGCCGGTCGCGACGACCGACTCGTTGCTCGCACTTCCGCCGTACGACGAGGCGTGGATGCCGTCGGGCGTGCCTCCCGTGGTGAAGCCGCTCGTCGTCAGATACATGAACCGGTTCTGCGGGTCCGGCAGGCCGTTGCCGATGTCGTAGATGCGAGCCCACGCCGGGTTGCCCGACAGCTTGATCCAGACCGAGATCGTGAAGTCGTCGACGCCCGAGAGCAGCCCGTTCGGCAGCGTGATGTACTGGGTCGCCGGCGTGGCGCCGTTCATCGCGATGCCCTTGCCGTTGCGCCCCATCATCGTCCACATCGCCGGATCGGACAGCATGCCGTGCATGCCGCGGACGGTGTCCGTCGCGACCGCGCCGGAGCCGTCCTCGAACTCGTAGTTCGCGATCAGCATCTCCATCGGAAAGTTGGTGGGCGAGCCGTCGGAACGAGCGTCCTGCTGCTGCGTGGAGGCGTCTTCCCTGCCGTCATCCCCGAGCAGGTCGCTCTTGATGACGTTGCACCCCGTAGCGGTGAGCAGGCCTGCGAGCACGAAGGAGAGTCGAGTCGACATGAACACCCCGTTCATCGCCGCGACAGCGTCATGATCTCGTCGGCCGTGAGCGCGCGGCAGCCGATGCGAAGCTCGTCGATCGCGCCATCGAGGTACGGATCGTTGAAGCGCGACTTGCCGAGCCACAGATCGCTCATCGTCGCGAAGTCGGACGGCTTGACCATCGGGCTCGAGCCGGTCTTCACGTTGGCACCGTCGATGTACAGATTGACCGTGCCATCTGCGGCAACGGTCGCCGCGACGTGGTGCCAGTTGCCGTCGGCCGCTACCGGTGCGGGCGCGACGAGATCGAAGAGGCCGTGCTCGGACACCATCGCGAAGTGCATGCCCGCGCCGTCGCTCGGCGCGAGATAGATGAACCGCGTGTCGCCGGTTCCGAAGTCGAACACGCGCGCCCAGTTCTGGACGGCGTCGAGCTTGATCCAGGCGGAGACCGACAGCTCGGTCGTGCAGTTGGCGAGCGGGTTCGTCGCGAGCGTGACCGTCGGTCCCGTCGCGCCAGCCGCACCGCCGGGGAAGTCGAGCGCCATGCCGAGGCGACCGGGCTTCCACGTGACGCCGGTGCCGAGCGCGGTCGGGATGTTGCGATCCGACGAGTCCTTCGCCGCCCCACCGGTGCCCTCGTCGAACCGCCAGTACGAGTAGTCCATGCCCGGCCAGGCGAGATCAGCGACCTCGGCCTGCGTGAGCGCGCGATCGTAGATCATGAACTCGTCGAGCGTGCCGTCGAGCCCCGGGTCGGGGAAGCGCCCCTTGCCGAGCCACGACGCGTTGCCCATCGGCTCCATCTCGCGCGGTGGCACCATCGGGCCGTTCTCGACCTTCAGCGCCGGATAACCGTCGACGTAGATCGTCCGAGCGCCGGACGTGCCGACGATCGCGACGTGCTTCCACGCGCCGGTCGGCAGAATCGTCGGCGACAGCGCGACGAGCTCGTTGCTGGCAGCACCGCCGTACGACGACGCCATCGTGCCGCGCTGGGCCGGCACACCTGAGAACCCGGCCGGCGTGAAGTACATGAACCGGTTCTGCGGATCGGCCAGGCCGTTGCCGAAGTCGTAGACGCGCGCCCAGTCCGCGACGGTGTTCATCTTGACCCAGAACGCGATCGTGAAGTCGTCGACGTCGGTCAACACGCCGTCCGGCATCGACACGAATACGTTGGCGGGATTCCCGCCGGTCATCGCGAGCGCGCGGCCGACGCGGCCGTCCGCGGTCCATCCCGAGACGGCGTTGAGCGTTCCGTCTTTCTGGCGCGACGAGCTGTCGGTCACGGCCGTCGCCGAATCCTCGAACGCGTAGTGGAGGATCAGGTGCGGATCGGCGCCGGGCCCGTCGAGCCCGGCATCTTCATGCTGGGACCCACTACCGCCGCCGTCCGGCTTTTGCGGTCCCGGTCCCGAAGGACTGTTGTCGCCGCACGAGGGCAGCGCGGCCAGCATCAGAGCGAGGGTGCAGTGGCGCGAGAAAACATTGCCCATGGTCGAGCAGTAAGAGCCTCTTTGCGCAAGAACGCAAGCACGACAATCAATCTTCGAAAAACAATTGAATGTACCGCGTGTGCACTACTCTCCGCGCTTGTACGGATTGTCGTCCATCTCCATGACTGGGTTCTGTATTGGCGATTTTGGTTTTTCGGAAGACTGACTCTCTGTCTCCTTCGGCTTCGCCGGAGAGACGGTCTTCGTGCGCCGGACGCGACGTGTAGGCGAAGGTGACTCGGGTGCAGTTGGTTCTTCTTCGACGGGAGCCGTGGGCTCCGATACGATCGCTTTTGGAGAGTGCACCTCGGGCGGTTCTCGCGCGTCTTCCGGCGGCTTCTCCGACGGTTTCGGTTGGATTGGCGCCTCCGGTCGTGAGATTGTCTCAGCGGGCGCGGAGGGGGGCTTTACCACCGCGTGTTCGGGTTGGAGCGCGCGGTACGCCAGGAAGCCGCCGGTGTTGAGCGCCACGAACGTTGCCACGACCGCGAGGACTCGAATCATCGCTGCTGACGCTAGCAACTCGCATTACCGTACTCAAGAGAGTCAAACTCTCTGACTGCTGATAGTCAAACGATCAAGAAACTACGGGTATCGAAGATGACAAAAACCTTCGGAGCAGTAATCGTATTGATCGTAATCGCGGCCGCTTCTCCCGCACGTGCAGATGACGTGAATGGAGCGGCCAAAGCGTTCTCGCAGGCGCAACAGGCGATGGCCGCCAACGACCCGGCGCACGCGGCGGAGATGTACGAGCTCGCCGACGAGCTCGCGCCGTCCGCACCTGCCCTGCGCAACGCGGCCCGCGCCCGGCTCGCCGCCGGTCACATCGCGACCGCAGCGACGCTCGCCGCGCAGCTGCTCCAGCGCTACTCGAACGACAAGGAGTCGCGCAGCGTCGCCGAGGCGATCCTGTCCGACCTCGCGCCGCGTCTCACGCAGCTCGAGATCGCCTGCAGCGAGGAATGCACGCTCGCGCTCGACGGCAAGGCAGCCTCGTCGACGAAGCCGCGCATGAACCACGTGCTGTACGTGCAGCCTGGCGCTCGCACGCTCACGGCGACGTTCGACGGCGATCGCGAGGCCAAGGCGCAGGTGACCGCGGTCGCCGGCAAGTCGAAACAGGTGCAGCTCGACGCGCCCGCAAAGCCCGAGAAGGCAGCGCCGGTCGCGATCGAGCCCGCGCCGGTGACCACCGCGCCGGTCGCTCCGGCTGTCACCGACACGCGTGAGCGGTCGCACGGCATCGGCCGCAAATGGTTCGTGATCGCCGCGGGTGCAACCGCCGGGCTCGGCGTTGCGGCGACGCTGCGCGGGCTCTCGACGCTCGACACGCGCGACGCGATCAAGGACGCGACCGCGATGGGTGACGACGCAACCGCGCGCTCGCTCTACGACAAGGGCAAGAGTCAGCAGCTGCAGACGAACATCCTCATCGGGGCGACCGCGGCGGTCGGCGCGACCGCGATCGTCCTCGCCGTGCTCGCCGATTGGTCGCCGCACAAGGAGGCGCCCGCCGTGTCGGTCTCGCCGACCTCGGGAGGGGCGACGGTCGTCTTCGGCGGGTCGTTCTGATGCCGGCATCGGTACGACGCTCACGAACACCAGCCCCGGTCGCGAACGCGATCGGCAATTACGAGATCATCCGCAAGCTCGCGACCGGCGGCATGGGCGAGGTCTTCCTTGCCAAGCAGCGCGGACCGGTCGCGTTCAGCCGCGACGTCGTCCTGAAGAAGCTGCACCAGGGGCACACCGAGGATCCCGAGTTCGTGCGCATGTTCCTCAACGAGGCGCAGCTCGCCGCGAACCTCAACCACCCGAACATCGTCCACATCTACGACCTGTTCGAGGATGACGGCTACGTCATCGCGATGGAGTACGTGCGCGGCGCGACCGTGCTGTCGGCGCTGCGTGCGTGCGCGCGCCAGGGCAAGGCCATCCCGTACGGTCCTGCGGTCCGCATCGCGATCGCGGTCTGCGAGGCGCTGCACTACGCGTACACCTCGGCCGGCGAGGACGGCCAGCCGCGGCACATCATCCACCGCGACATCAGCCCGTCGAACGTGCTGCTCGGCTACGACGGTCACGTGAAGCTCGCCGACTTCGGCGTCGCGAAGGCGCTCGACCTCAACGTGACGCGCGGCGAGTCGATCAAGGGCAAGTTCGGCTACCTGTCGCCGGAGCAGGTCAAGTGCTACCCGCTCGACCAGCGCAGCGACCTGTTCGCGCTCGGCATCGTGCTGTGGGAGATGACGGTCGGTTCGCCGCTGTACAAGCGCGAGAGCGACGTCGCGATGATGTACGCGGTGATGGAGGAGGACGCGCCGCCGCCGTCCTCGATGCACCCGAGCTTCCCGCTCGACCTCGAGGCCGTGATCCTCCGCGCGCTCCAGCGCGATCGCGACAACCGCTACGAAACCGCGCTCGACATGGCGAACGATCTCCGCCGCATCGCGCGCGATCACGACTGGGATATCGAGGCGCAGGCGCTGTCAGAGCTCGTCACCGAGACGATTCCTGCCGACGAGGTCGCGTTCGGTCGCATCGGCTCGAGCGACGCGTTCTCGGGCGGCGGGCCGTCGTCGCGGAAGCGGACGACGTTCGGTGCCGGTGCCGACTCGTTCGCATCCGTCGAGCTCACCGCGGACCGCTCGAACCGCGCCGTGGTGATGACCACGATCGTGATGGTCGTGCTGAGTGTGCTGTTCTGGATCTTCGTCGTACCTCGGTTGATATGATCGATATTTGAATCGTACGAAGATTCACCAATATAATTCAGAATTTCGATTACGATAGACATCATCGGCGCGTCAGTTCACCGTGAGGCGCATGCGTCCATGGCTGTACTCGCTCCTGTTGCTCTCCACCGCATGCTCGGAATCGCCGGTCGCCCAGTCATCTGACTCGGACACCGCGGTGCTCGGCGGGTCGTACGACCAGCCGCGCGTGCTTCCGCTCGCCGGAGATCTGCGAACGCATGACCCCTCGATGCTGCGCGACGGGTACGACTGGTACGTGTTCTCGACAGGCGATCCTGCGGTCGCGAATGGCACGATCCAGATCAGGCACTCGCGCGATCTCCTCAACTGGGAGTACGCAGGCAACGTGTTCGACCAGATTCCGGCCTGGGCGACCGCGGCAGTTCCCGGCGTCACGAACCTCTGGGCTCCAGAGATTCATAAGCACGGAAACACCTTTTACCTCTACTACTCTGTATCCACCTTTGGATCGAACACATCGGCAATCGGTCTCGCCACGAACGCGACGCTCGACCCGCGCCGCAGCGATTACAAGTGGGTCGATCGAGGCCTGGTGACCTCGAGCGGTCCCGCGAACGACTACAACGCGATCGACCCCGCCGTGATCGACGACGAGACCGGTACCCCGTATCTCGCGATGGGCTCGTTCTGGAGCGGCATCCGCATGGTCAAGCTCCAGTGGCCGTCGGGCATGCTCGCGCCCAACCAGGGCGAGCCGCTGCGCCTGGCCGATCGCTTCGTGCCGCCCAACGCGATCGAGGGCGCGTCGATCATCCGCAAGAACGGCAAGTACTACATGTTCGTCGCGCTCGACTTCTGCTGCCGCGGCACCGGCAGCACGTACAAGATCGCGGTCGGCCGCTCCGACGAGGTCACCGGCCCTTACTACGACCAGCTCGGCACGCCGCTGCAGCACGGCGGCGGCACCGTGATCCTGTCGGAGAACGGCACGATGTTCGGTCCGGGCGGCCCGTCGGCGTCGGCGGACCTGCTCGGCTATCACTGGTACGACGCCGAGGCGAACGGCGACTTCAAGCTCGGCCTCCGCACGATCGTCTGGAAGGACGGCTGGCCGACGGTCGCCGCGTCGACCGACCTGCGGTTCTGAGCACATGCCGCTCGTTGCCGGCTCCGGCGTCGCAGAAATCACGTCGCCCGCCGGCCGGTGATGCGACGATGCGCGCGTGCGCCGTTTTGTCCTTCTGCTCCTGCCGCTCGCAGCATGCGCGACGTATGACCAGCGTCGCGTCGCGCTCGTGCCTCACCTCGCGCCGGTCATGACGACGGGCCAGCCGCAGCCGACGCGCGTCGCGCTCGGTGCCGGCGCGCCAGCCCTCACCGACCTGTCCGAGCCCTCGCTCACCGACAGCGACGCCGGCGTCGGTGTCCCACGGCGCACGACGCGGGTGATGTTCAGCGTCGCGCTCAGGCCCAACATGTCGATCTCGGCGATCCGCGACGTCGGCACCGGCCACCGGCCCTACACGTTCGACCCGACGCTGAAGCTCGACGGTAGCGACCTCGAGGGTCGCGGCCTGCAGTGGGACTACTCGTTCCGCACGAGCGATCCGCACTTCCGCGTCGGCCTCGCCGTCGAGATGATGTACTGGATCGTCCCGTGGGTCGGCGTCGACACGTGCATCCGCGACTGCGAGTACGCCGATCCGGGCGCCTACCTCTGGGGCGACGACTTCGTCGCGACGCTCGGTGTCGCGGTCGCGCCGAGCTATCGGATCTCCGAGAACCTCACCGTGTTCGGCAACCTCACCGCCAGGAACCACCCGACCCTCGAGAACGCGGTCACGACCATCGGCCACGAGCCCGTCGATGTGCACGGCGGCCCGTTCAGCGTGCTCGTCGCGGGCGGCATGGCCCTCGAGCTCGATCGGCACCTCGAGCTCGCCCTCCAGATCGCGCAGGCCCTCACGGACGATCCGGTCGGCTACGGCCCCAGCATCTCGGGCTGGCTGCGCGTCGGATTTGGCTCCAGCGAGGAGCCTCCCCGTCGCCCGCTGACGATGTACGTTCAACCCGCCCAACCTCCGCCTACCTGATGTGGGATACGCCGCTCCGCGGCAAAGCCGCGTAGCTATGGCATGATCCGGCATGAATCTCCCGGGCCTTCCCGGCGTCTCAAGGGTAACCATGCGAACGAACCGTCTCGTCGCTGCCACCAGTGTCCTTCTCATGGGGCTCGCCACGCCGGCCCTCGCTGACGACGTCAGTGGCGTCTATGACGTGAAGTTCGAAGAGATGTCGACCAACTGCAGCCCGCCGCCGGTCAGCTACACGCGCGGCACGGTCAAGATCGAGGCGAAGAAGTCGCTGACGGTCAACATCGAGACCATCCCGATCATGTCGGGCATGCCCGCCAAGAGCGGCAAGATCAACGCGAAGACCACCAAGAAGCTCGCGTCGACCGTGCAGGGCCTCGACGGCAAGTGGGGCGTGTCGGGCCGCGTCGACGAGAACGGCGTCCTCCAGCTCGTCCTCGTCGCCGAGTACACGCGGCAGGACAACGGCAAGCCGCACTGCACGCAGTCGTGGAACGTCAGCGGCGTGCGCCAGGCGGCGTCGACGAAGGCGCCGGCCGACGACAAGAAGGCAAAGGCGAAGGCGTCGATCGACTCCTTCCTTCCGTCGCTCGTCGACTGATACGACTCGGGCATGCCCGAGCAACCTCCAGAGCAGCAGGCCGGCGGCGATCCCTATCGCGCCGGCTTCGAGCGCATCTCCGAGCTCATCGTGACCACCGGCACCGAAGTCGCCGGTCACGACATCGTCCAGTACCTCGCGATCGTGCGCGGCATCGTCGTGCGCGCGACGAGCATCGGCAAAGGCATTGTCGGATCGTTCAAGGCGCTCGGCGGCGGCAACATCCGCGAGTTCACCGAGGTCTGCGAGGCGGCCCGGCACGAGGCGTACCAGCAGATGGTCGAGCACGCGCGCGAGGTCGGTGCCGACGCGGTGATCGCGATGCGCTACGACGCCGGCGAGTTCAGCGCGGGCGTCACCGAGGTGCTCGCGTACGGCACCGCCGTGAAGCTGATGCCTCGCCTACCGCGCTAGGCGCCGGATCGCGTCGCGCGCGAGGTCGCGGTGGCTCGCGTCCGGCAGCGACCAGCGCACGATGATCGGCGCGGTCGAGGCGGCGACGCCATCGGCGAACGCACGCACCGCGAGGTCGGCCGGCATGCGATACGCGGTGCCGATCAGGGTCGCGGCGATCGCCGAGATCCCGTGCTCCGCCGCGGTCGCCAGCGCGACCGGGATCGCGGCGCGGATCATGCGCGCGCAGTCATGCGGCGAGAAGATCGCGCCGTCGACGTTGTGAGGATACGCAGCGCTGACGACGAGCGAGCTCCAGCGGGCGACGCCGTCGAGCGCGCGCGCCGATGGATGCGGCAACGGACGCAGACGAGCGAGCGCGTCCTCGACGTACTCGAGCTCGTCGGCTCGCTCGTCGTCGGAGAGTGCGGCACGCAGCGCGGCGGCCGGGGCACCGCCGAGGCGACAGACCTGGCCGTCCACGGGGACGAGTAGCGCGTCGGCAGCTACGAGCTCTACGCGGGCCTCGCACAGCTCGACGGTCGGCACGGGCCCTGAGTCTAGCGGAACTGCCGACCGTGCCGGCGATGCTCGGTACAGCACCGCAGAATGGCTCACGACTCTGAAACGCCGACAAAACAAGTCGGTGGCGGCGAGCGCGTATGAGCGGCGAGCGCCGCGCCGACGAAGCGTCTTCGCAAATGTGCGCGGGCGGGATTCCCGAGCGAGCGTCGGTGACGCGCGCGAAGATCCCGCGGCCTCGTTCGTGAATAGAGCGGGAGCATGAAGACGTTGCCTAGTGTGCTTGCGAGCTTTGCTGTGTGCTCGGGGGTCGCGTTCGCGGATCAACCCGCAGAGATCGAACAGCCCGAGAACCAGTGTCCGATCGTGTTTCGGGGCGCGAAGGTCGCGCAGAAGCCGCAAAAGAACGGCGTAACGCTCGAGTTCACGACGTCGAAGAAGGACAACGTCGAGGAGTTGCGGACCCAGCTCCGCGAAGTCGCGGTGATGATCGAGCAGCACTCGACGGAGATGCAGACGGACGCCTCCGAGAAGGAGGACGTGTCGTTCCCGCCGGTCGACCTCGAGGTGACGAACATCGACTCGGGCGCACGGGTCACGATCCGGGCCGCGCGGTTTCGCGACATCCCGGTCGTCCAGGAGCTCGCCCGTAGCTTCACCGAGGACGTGTGGCCGACGACGGATTGCGTGAAGAACCCGATGAGCGGGCTCAGCGCTTCCACACCTCGGCCAACGTCGCGCCCTGGGCGCTGACGGAGAACACGCGCCGAGCGTCGCGAGGAATCGGGCAAGGACGGCTCGCCGGCGCGTACGTGACGAGCCAGCGCGCCTCGCCAGGGTTGTTCGTCATCGGCGTCCACAGGTCCTCGCGGAACCACGCGAGGTGAACGGGCTCGATGCAGTTGCGATAGACGCGGTCGCCCGATGCGGCGTGCTCGTTGACGTAGGAGACGGCGCGATCGAGCCCCTCGCCCCACCACGCGGTCTCGAACCAGCGCTGCTCCGCGACGGTGGCGGGACCGCCGACCTGCTCGCCGAAGTAGTCGAGGTAGTAGGGGTGGATGCGCGCGAGCGTGATCGCGAGATAGACGGCCATCAGCGCGGCGAGGCCGACGAACTTGCGACGGATACCGCGGCGCTCGAAGAACACGACGAGGAAGTCCCAGCCGGCCGCCGAGGCGATCGCGAGCGCGAGGATGCACGGCATCACGTAGCGGACGCCGTCCTGACGGACCGGCGAGAAGGCGACGGCGAGCGGAATCGCGAACCACAGCGCGACGATCACCGCACTGCGATCGCGATCGCGCAGCGCGCGCGCGAGGTAGGCGACGACGCCGGCGAGGACGCCGAACGGCAGCGTCGCAGCGAGGTAGACGAGGAAGTAGTGCGGTCCGGGCTGGTTCGTGACGACGCCGAGGAACGGCTCGGGCGAGTGGGCCTTCGAGAGCTTGGCGAGCGACTCGGACAGCGCGGCGATCGGGTGTCCCCACAGGCGCGGCCACACGGCAAAGACGGTCGCGATCGCGGCGAGGGGCATGATCAGCGCGGCCTCGAGCGCGATCCGCTGGCGGCGCGCCGCGGGTGCAGTGATGACGACGATCGCGAGCGCGAGCGGACCGACGAGGCCATTGACGAAGCGCGACGCGACCGCGATGCCGATCGCGACGCCGACCCACGCGAGGCGAATGCGGACGCGACGAGCGCCCGGGTCGCGGTCGAACACGGACAGCGCGAGCAGGATCGCGAGCGACCACCAGAGCAGCGTTGGAGACTCGTGGCCGACGATCTGGCCGTGTGCGACGAGCGTCGGCAGGAGCGCCGCGATCAGTCCCGCCAGCACGCCGGATCGGAAGTTGTAGAGGCGCGCGCCGATCGGCACGAGCAGCGCACAGCCGAGCGCGGACCACACGGCGGACAGTGCGCGCGCCGGGCCGAAGCCATCGGCGAACTGAGCGCCGATGCCGGCGAGATACTTCATCACCGGCGGGTGCTCGAAGTTCCACTGCCACGAGCCCGCGCTCGCATCGAGCGAGAGGAGGTTCGTGATGTAGTTCCGGCCCGCGGCCCAGTTGACGTCCTCGTCCCAGGTCTGGCCGAACGCGGACAGGCCGATCCAGCGCGCGAGAACCGCGCCGGCAAACACCGCAGCCATCGCGAGGTACGTGCGACGCGAGATCACGCGGAGGCGGCGGCGCGCGAGCACGAGCAGCGAGCCGACGAGGAGCAGCAGGAGCAGCGACGCGATCACGCCGTCGAGGATCGCGGTGCCCGGCGCGTCGAACGACGCGCGCTCGGGTGGTTCGGGCGACAGCGAGCTCGCCGACACGTACTCGGGATCCCCGCGGCGGCCGACCGGGCTCCACACGAGGCGAGCGCGCGGCGGCGCGGCGAACCGGATCGCGACCGGTCCCGACGGCAAGATGATGCGGTCCTTGACGAGGCCGCTGCCGGTGAGCTCCTTGTGCGCGTCGATGACGAGCCGCGCGTTGCCGACGGACTGAAAGCCGATGATGACCGGGCCACCGCGCGCGATCTCGATCGAGCCCTCGTACGCGACCGTGCCCGGCGGATCGCGAGGATCGGCGGGCGCACGCGCGAGCGCGTCGAGCGGCGGGGTGACGAGGAGCGCGCGGAGGACGAGGAGCACGATCGCGATCGCGATCGGAATCGCGGGCCAGTAGCGGCCGGCTAGTGCACGCGCGCGGGACACTGGAAGTCTCGCGCCTTCTTCGCGAGGAACGAGTAGTACGTGCCGGACTGCTTCATCTCGGGCACGTGGACCGTCACGATCTCGTAGCCGCGGCCCGTCCAGTACGTCGGCGCGCAGTTCCAGTGCGTCGGCGTCGGGTTGGCGTCGATCGAGTAGCAGGAGAACACGAACGTCGGGTCGTACTGGACGAGCAGCTCGTTCGACGCGAACTTCGTGTGACCCGCGCGCGGGCGCACGCGCTTCTCCTCGTGCGCGACGCGCTCGGAGATGAGGCCGAACACGTCGATCGCGCGCATGCGGCCGAAATACGGTTGCGCACCGGCGCCGCCGACAATCGAGAAGTCGCTGTCCCTGAAGCAGGGCTCCGTCACGCGTCCGATCGCGGCACGATCCTCGGTGTCGAGGATGAGGAACGCGGGCGTGTCGATCACGCCGTGGTCGGCGGCAAGGTTCTTCGGATCGAGGCTCTTCTTCGTCAGCGCATACTGCGAGACGCCGAAGCTCGCGGCGATCGCGACGGCGACGCCGACGCCCGCGTGCTTCCGCGCGCTCGCCGGCAGTCGTGCGACGAGCCACTCGAGGCCGAGCGTCAGCGCGAGCGCCGCGACGACGAACAGCGGCATGATGAAGCGGTGCAGGCCCATGAAGTCGCCGCCGACGCTGATCGTGTACGGCAGGTACACGACCGCGAGCAGCGCGCACGCGAGGCACAGCGTGAACCGCGGCGTCCGCGTCCGCGCAGTGACGAGACCGACGGCGACGATCGGTAGCGCGAAGAGGAGCTTTGTCTGCTTCAGCCAGACCCAGACGTAGTA
>JABFXX010000498.1 GCA_013368795.1 Kofleriaceae bacterium | reverse complement strand
GGCGGCAAGTCCAAGCCCGCCGAGCCTGCCGCGCCGGCGGAGCCCGCCGTCGCCGAGCCCGCGGCGCCGGCAGAGCCTGCCGCGACCGTGCAGGCGCCCGCAACCGACGATGGTGGCGCGCTCGCGCAGGCCGAGCTCGCCGAGCAGTACGAGGTCGGCAAGAAGGTCTACCAGGAGAAGAAGTGCGCGAGCTGTCACGAGGACAGCGGCGCGGGCAACAAGAAGAACCCGCCGGTGATCGGCGAGAAGGCGCTGCCCGAGCAGCCGCCGAAGGGCGCGAAGCTCCGCAAGGTGCCGTTCAAGACCGCGGCCGACGTGCTCGGCTTCGTGAAGGCGAAGATGCCGCCGAAGGCGCAGGGCTCGCTCACCGACGAGGAAGCCGCCGCGGTGACCTCGTGGATCCTGTCGGAGAACAAGGCCAACATCGAGAAGAAGCTCGACGCGTCGAACGCGGCGTCGGTCAACCTCAGGTAGTCAGCGCCGCGCGCGTGCTCTCGCGAAGATCCGGTGATCCGGAGGGGCCGTCGATTCTCGACCCGATCGTGTCCGTGTCGGATATCGTGGAGACATGATCGCCGCGCGTGTCCCGGTCCTCGTCACGCTCCTGGTCGGGTTTGCGATGTTTGCCGGCTCGCTTGGTCGAGCGACATCGATGCCCCAGGAGTTCTCGTGGGAGGCGCGACAGCGAACGCGGGAGGCGGAGATCGTCCGGGAAATCACAACACGCATCGAACGTGGTGAGGTCTCGTGTCACATGCGCGCGACCAGGCCGATCCAGGCAGACGCCTCGGGCCGATCTGTCGACCCAGCGCAGGCGCAGATCGATCCGTTCGCGTACTAGCGCGTCCGTCCGACCCGCCAGCGCTCGCGCCACGCGATCCAGATCGCGAGCGCAGCAACGAGACCGAACGCGAGCCCGAGCGCGCCGGCGAGCGCGCGCTTGCTGCGCACGTCGACCGAGAACGGGCCGACCTTCGCCATCACCGGGCGGATCGCGCCGACCTCGACGACGATCTCGGGCTCCGGGATCTCGGGCGCGGTACCGCGGAGGAGCGCGGCGGCGGCGCGCGCGATCGCGCGTTTGTCGGCCTTGTCGTCGACGACGACGAGGATCGCGGCGCTCGGTGGCGTCGCGACCTCGCTCAGCGGATCGAGCGTCGGCCGGTGCAGCGTCACCTCGGCCCGGACGGCACCGGGGAGCTGGCCGAGCTGCTGGGCGAGGCGGTCGGCGTCGGCGCGGTCGGCGGCGCGCTGGCGCTCGACGGGGCCATCGATCGTCGGCGCGCAGCCGGCGAGGGAACAGGCGACGAGGACAGCGATCCTCGCACGCCGGACGGCGACGGCGACGGGCCGGCGACCGACCGCGCGAGACTCCCTCACGGCTCGACGCTAGCATGCGGAAGAGATCGCTCGCGTGTGAGGTGTGAAGCGGCGATCGAGGTAGGCTGGGCCGGTGAATGCCGTGTCGTACTTCGCGCAACTCGTGAGCGTCGAGGCTGCGCGCCGGCTCGCGAGCCTGCCGGCATCGCGCTTTGTCCGCGAGGGCGCTGGCCCGATCGAGCGGCCGAGCGAGGCGACCGGCGACGAAGCGAGGGCGCATGTCGTCGAGAGATGGCAGGGCGACCTGTGCGGGATGCTCAATGCGATGACCCGCGACGAGCTCGTCGAAGTGGCGGGTCGGCTCGTCCTCGACGGCGAGGGCAAGGCCGGCGAGCTGCGCGCGCGGCTGTGGGCGAAGGGCGCGGACCTCGAGCGCGCGGGCGCGGAGCTGCCGCCGGGCGTGCAGCCGAGGCCCGTCGTGCTCGGCGGTCACCTCGTCGTGCAGGGCGCGCCGCGAGGCATGTATCCGCCGAGCGAGGTGTGGCCGCGGGCGGTGCCGGATGCGAGGTTCGGCGAGCCGCCCTCCGACGAGCCCGATAGCGTCGACGAGCTGCTGGTCGCGGCGGACCGCGCGATCGGCGTGCGGCTCGGTCAGCGCGGTCGCGACAAGGGCGCGTGGGGCAATCGTGCCGCGACGCTGCTCGGCGTGATCGAGCGCGGCATGGACGAGCCCGACTGGCGCGGCGACGTCGAGATCAAGACGGTGCCGGTCGAGAGGGAAGCGTCGGGCCTGTGGCGCGTCGTCGAGGATCCGGCGATCGCGATGCTGGCCGAGGGCGGGGCGATCGCCAAGCTGCAGCGCACGCTGTGGCTCGCGCGCGCCGACGTCGACGACGACGACGCGACGATCGTGTCGTGGTACCTGCTCGAGTGGGACGCGACGGTCGCGCGCCTCGCGCGGCGGTATCTGCACGATCGGCCGAAGGGGCCCGCGGGGACGGACCAGCGCGGGCTGTACTTGCACAGGCGTTTTTTTGCGGACGCGGGCATGCTCGCGACGCTGAACGGAGTGTCGTGATCGTCGACGAGCTCAGGATCGTCGGGTCGACGCAGACGAACGTCGTGATGAGCGCGGAGCTCATTCGCGTCGCGCAGCGTGCCGTGAGGCAGCGGCCTGCGAACCCTCGCAAGGAAGGCCTCGGGCAGCTCGTGTATCCGTTCGATCGCGACCTCGCGTGGGCCGCGGTCACGTACATGCGCACGCCGACCCGCGTGCTGTGGGACCTCTATCGCACGCGCGCCGAAAGGCTCGAGACGCTCTACGACGAGCTGTGCGCCGACATCCGCGACGACAAGCGCGCGCTGTGGCGCGACGGCGATGGCATCAGCGTCGAGGTGCGGCGCGTCGAGCAGTTCCCGGCGGGCGAGCGCCAGGTCGTCGGCACCGTGAAGAACGCGATCGTCGACACGATGGCGCGACGAGGTCTACGCCTGCACGTCGATCCGGAGAGGCCGGCGACGCGCTGGGTCGCGCGCCAGGACGATCGCGGCGAGATCGTCGTGTCGATCGACCTCGGCGGCGGCTCGCTATCGCAGCGCGGCTGGCGACGCGAGACCGGCGAGGCGCCGCTGCGCGAGCACCTCGCGGCGGTGCTGCTGATGCTCGCGCGATTCGATCCGCGCAAGGACGTGCTCGTCGATCCGATGTGCGGCTCGGGCACGATTCCGATCGAGGCGTATCACCTCTCGCGCGCGACGCCGCGCCAGGTGCCCGCACTGAGGGCGCTCGGCATCGACTACGTGGCCGAGGGCGCGAAGAGCCTCGAGCCGTCGCCGCTGTATCCCGACGCCGCGCCACTGCTCGTCGGCTGCGACGTCGACCTCGACGTGCTCGCTGCCGCGCGAGACAACGCACGGGCAGCCCGCGCCGCCGAGGCGATCACGTGGCAGCGCGCCGACGTCGCGACGCTGACGCCGCAGGTGATCGCCGACATCGCGCGCGAGCGCGGCCGCGAGCCGCCCGAGTCGGGGCTCCTTCTCGCGAACCCGCCGTACGGCGAGCGCCTCGACGAGCGCGACCTCGTCATGGTGTATCGCGCGCTCGCGCAGACCTGCCGCAAGTTCCGCGGCTGGCGCGCCGGCTTTCTCGTCGGCAACCCGCTCCTCGAGCAGGTGTTCACCGACGTCATTGGCCGGCCGAGGATCAAGAAGCCGCTCGCGAACGCGAACCTGCGCGCGTACTTCTATCTGTACGAGCTCTAGTCTTCGGGGTGCGTGGCGGCCCACGCGCTGATCAGCTCGAAGTCGTCGATGATGCGCGAGTGGTAGTGGCCCCACACGTCGGAGACCATCACCATCGAGCCGCGCGA
>JABFXX010000017.1 GCA_013368795.1 Kofleriaceae bacterium | reverse complement strand
TCGCTCGGCTTCGCGTCGCTCGGCTTCGCGTCGCTCGATGCCTTCGCCTCGCTGGCCGATGCCGACGACGTGGTCTTCGCGTCGCTCGATGCCGTCGCTTCGCTCGGTGCCTTCGGCTCGCGCGCATCCATCGACGACGAAGACGTGGTCGCCGCCTCGCCCGCGACGGTCCTCGCATCGCGAGACGAGACCTCTGCCTTCTCCTCGCTCGCCAATGCGCCTATCGCGCTCGACTCGCTCGAGACCGCAGCGCCGCCGGACTTTGCCGACTCGTCGATGGACTTCGCGTACGCGAGCCGGGCCGCATCGGCCTCGAAGTTGGCGATGTCCTGCACGTCGACGGCCTTGATCTGCGCCGTCGTCTTCGCGTTCTCGCGCGCCTTCACGTCGGGCGACCGCGCGTCGACGAGCGCCGCT
Organism: Kofleriaceae bacterium; assembly: GCA_013368795.1. Taxonomy (GTDB): domain Bacteria; phylum Myxococcota_A; class Polyangia; order Haliangiales; family Haliangiaceae; genus JABFXX01. The sequence continues at coordinate 14,928 of JABFXX010000017.1, read as the reverse complement.
CGCGCATCCTCTGCCTTCACGTCGATCGCGACCATCTCCGCGGTGCGTCGCGTGTGCGGCGAGCGCGCGTCGCCGAGCCGCTCCGCCGCGACCGATGCGAGCGGGGCCGGCTGACCGGAACGCGGCAGCGCGCCCTCGTCGACGACGACCGTCTCGTCCTCGGGCGAGGTACCACGCGCGGCAGCGGCGTCGCCCGGCGGCTTCGACGATGCGTTCTCGGCGGCGATGTCGGGGCCGAGCTTCACCGGCGAGCTCTCGACGACACGAGGCTCGGTCTGCGGGGCAGGGCGCGCGACGACCTCGCCCATCCGCAGCGTCGACACGCGGCCGGTCACCGGCGGCGCATCGCTGGGCTCGTCGGCGGCGTGGCTCGCGGCCTCGAGCGCAGCGTTGGCGGCGCTGACCTCGCCCTTCGTGATCGACTTGGTCGGCGCGGTCGCGGTCGCGGCGACCTTCGTGATGTACGCGTACGGGTTGTGGTCGGGATCGAGCGTGTCGGGTTTGCGCCGGTTCGGCGCGTCGACGGCGACGGAGCCCGGCGGCGGCGTCGACTCGATGGCGACCGCGAACGGCGCCTCCGACTCCGGGCGTGCAGGTGCGAATGCGTTCGACGGGAACGCGCCCGTCGGGATGGGCGGCCGCGTCTCCTTCTTCTTGCGGGCGTGCTCGAGGATGCGGTCGCGAATCTTCTCGAAGTGCTCGCGTGTCGCGTCGACCTCGCCGAAACCCGGGACGGCGGTGATGCGGTCGTGCCGCAGCCGCGTCGTGACGAGGGCCGCGACGGCGTGGCGTGCGTCGTCGTCGTCGCGGACGGCGGCGAGCGGATCGTCGGCGCTGGTGGGCTCGGCCACGGCGGGCGCGGCGTCGTGACCGACGGGCTCGGTCGTGACCGGCACCGGCACGAGCGGCTGCTGTGGTGATTCGGGCGGCGCGGCGTACCAGAGTCGCATCATGCGCGACAGCTCGGCCGTCGAGAGCTGGAAGCCGAGCTTGGCCCCGAGCAGATCGATCGCGCCCATGACCTCGTCGGCCGACTCGAACTCGCCCGCGAGCAGGCGCACCACGATCGTGTCGAGCTCCTGGGGGATGTCGAACCGGCTCTTCGACGGCAGGGGAAGTGCGGCCGGGTTTTCGGGCGACGTCGACGGGTCTCCGAGCGTCAACAGCTCCCACAGCATGCGGCCGAGGGCGACGAGGTCGCCGCTGCGGTCGGCGCCGCTGACCTCGAGGAGCTTGACGACGCCGTCGTGGCTGACGATGACGCTCGGCAGCGAGAGGTCGGCATGCATCGAGCGCTCGTGCGCGTACTGCAGGCCCTCGGCGGTGCCGGCCGCGATGGTCAGAATTGCCCGGAGCGGGACCTGGATCTTCTTGTGTCGGGCGTGCGCGACCAGGCTGGCGAGCGTCTCGCCGTCGACGTATTCGCGCGTCACGACGTAGGCGCCATGCAGCGCGCCCACGTCGAACACTTTGACGATGTTTGGGTGATCGAGTGTCGCCGCCACCAACGACTCGGCGAGGAACGCCTTGGCGGCGTCGACCCCCGAGGCACGGAGACGTTTGAGGACAACGACGCGGTCGGTCGCACGTGCCGCAAACAGCTCGGCCGTCGCGCCTTGCGCGAGCTTCGCTAGGATCTCGTAGGCGGGCACAAGGGAACATTGTGCCACAAGGGCCATCCTTCGCCGGGGTAACGAGGGGCTATGCTTGGCGACGTGAAAGTGGCCACTCGAATCACCGTGGCGACCGCCGTTGTCGTCGCGCTGGCGAGTGCCGCGTATGCGTATTTCGACTTACGCGCAAGACGTGCGGAGCGCATCGAGCAGCTCGAGCGCGAGGCGAGGTCTGTCGCGGGAGCGCTGCGCTGGAACGTCGAGAGCACGAGCTCGGGATCGAGGATCGTGAGCGACTTGCAGCTCGCTGCACTCGAGCGCTCGACGAACGGCTGGACGCTGAAGGTCGTGCCGCGCACGCGCAAGAACGAACCTGCGAGCCCGGAGCTCACCACGCGCGAGCTCGGCTGGCTCAACACGCTGCTCGAGGTCCCATCGCGCGCACCGTTCTCCACGACGATCGACGATACGTACTACTACGCAATTTCGCTTCGAGCGGCGGGACCCGAGCCCGGCGGCGTCACCGGACTCGGCATGCTCGAGATCAGCAAGCCCGCCGACCTCCTCACCGGTGACGACCTCGGTCGCGCGCTCTCGCTGATCGTCCTCATCGTCGGCATCACGACGTTGATGGTCGGCGTGCTCGCGAGCCGCTTCGTCAGCCGGCCGATCACGAAGCTTCTGCGCGGCATCGACGACGTCGCCAAGGGCGACCTCTCGCACGTCATCCTCTCCGAGCGCGACGACGAGATCGGTCAGATCGCGACGCGCTTCAACGAGATGACGTTCTCGCTTCGCGAATCACGTGGCGAGACGCAGCGCCAGAACGAGGCAAAGCTCGCGCTCGAGCAGCGGCTCGGCCAGACCGAGAAGCTCGCGACGATCGGTCAGCTCGCCGCCGAGATCGCACACGAGGTCGGCACGCCGCTCAACGTGATCGCGGGGCGCGCGAAGTCGATCAAGCGCAAGTCGAAGGACCCCGAGGTCGTCGAGAAGAACGCCGAGATCGTCGCCGAGCAGACCGCGCGCATCACGCGCATCATCCAGCGCCTGCTCGACTTCACGCGCCGCAAGGTCGGCACGACGGGCAAGTCCGAGGTCAACCTCAACGAGCTCTCGCTGACGACGATGGAGCTCCTCGCCGGCCAGTTCTCCGCCGCCAAGGTCAAGACGCGCCTCGAGCGCGCCGAGGGACTGCCGAGGGTGTCGGGCGACCCCGATCGCCTCCAGCAGGTCCTCATCAATCTGCTCCTCAACGCGGTCCAGGCCATGCCCGACGGCGGCTCCCTCGCGGTCGAGACGCGCCTCCTGACCCGCACGCGGCCCGGGCTCGAGGGCAGCGCCGAGCAGGCATTCGTCACGTTCTCCGTCCGCGACACCGGCAAGGGCGTCCCCGACGACATCCGCGACAAGATCTTCGACCCGTTCTACACGACCAAGGAAGGGACGGGCGGCACGGGCCTTGGCCTCGCGGTCTGCTCGGGCATCGTCAAGGAGCACGACGGCTGGATCGATCTCGAGAGCAACGAGGGCGGTGGCACGGTGTTCCGCGTGTATCTGCCGGCCTGACGTTGCCGAGCTGACGCTCATTTCGCGGCGGCCTGACTTCTTGCTCCCACCTCGGCGCCGAACCACCGACGGCAACCTGCAACTCTCGCGGCCTCCGTCACGACCGCCGGCTGACAGCCGTGGCAATATCGCCAGCCGTGCAGCGCGTCCACCTCGAGTACCTCGGCGACAGCGTCGAGCTCCCGCTCGGCGAGACGCTGGTCGGCCGCGACGTGGTGTGTGCGCTTCGCTTCAACGATCCAGCGGTGTCGCGCCGTCACCTCCGCTTCATCCGCCGCCACAACGAGGTCTTCGTCGAGGACCTCGGGAGCAGCAACGGCACCCTGCTCAACGGCCGCGCGATCGCGGCCGCGTTGCGGATCGTCGATGGCGACACGGTCAGCGTCGGCAGCCGCATTCTCACGATCCGCGTCACCGAGTCCGACGACGCCGAGCCCGCGCCCTCGACGCTCATCCTCAAGAACTTCAACACCCGGGACGAGCTCGCCAAGATCCAGCGCAACGTCACGGCGCAGCTCCCGGTCACCCAGCCGCTGCCGGCGACCGCGCATCAGCGCTGTCCTCGCTGCGCGACGCCGGTCCGCGCGGACGACGAGGAGTGCCCGACCTGCAGGTACCAGTGGGGCGCGTTCCGCCCGACCGCACCGACCGACGTGCGGCCAAACCCTCTCAACCGCCGTAAGTTCGATCGCACGAGCGTCGAGCTCCATCTCCTCTACGTCAGCTCCGAGCTCGAGATCGAGGCGACCTCGCGCGACCTCAGCGAGAGCGGCGTGTTCGTGTGCACGCAGGTGCTCGAGCCGATCGGCACCGAGTGTCACCTGACGATCCTCGTCGACGGCGGCCCGCCGATCGAGGTGCGCGGTGTCGTTCGCCGCGTCGTCGAGCGCGAGGACGGCGACGATGCGATCGGCCTCGGTGTCGAGTTCGTCGCGATCGGCCCGAGCGAGCGCTCGTGGATCCGTGCTGTCGTCGATCGCATGACCAGCGACGCCGAGACGCGTCCCGTCGACGACCACTAGCCGGTCCCCGCGCTAGCCCTACCTCGTCGGAAACAAGAACGGCGCGGCGAGCCTCGCGCGAAACAGCACGTCCGGCGTCCCGTAGTCGAGGCTGATCCGACTGACGTCGTAGCGATCGCCATCACGGCGCATGCGATGCGTGCCGGTCGCATTCGTGAAGCCGAGGCTGTAGCCGGCGTCGTCGAGCGCCTTGCGAATGTCCTCACGTTCGACGAGCCGATGGCCGACCGGATATGAGATCGACGTGATCGGCGCGTCGAGCTGCTCCTCGAGGTCCTCCTTCGAGCCCTGCAGCTCGTCGCGCAACTGCCCGGCATCGAGTGTTTGGAGCACCCGATGCGTCCGCGTATGCGACTGGATATCCATGCCCGCGCGGCGCAGCTCGCGAACCTGGTCCCACGTCATGAGCGCCGCTTCCGCCAGGTCGCGATCGATCCGGGTGTTCCACGCGACGCCGGCGGCCTTCGCGAGCAACTCGAGGAAGTACTCGAGGTCCAGCCCGACGTGGGTCTTGACGATCCGCAAGGCGGTTCGGATCGCGGTCGCGCGATCCGCTGGCGTGTCGAGCGGCAGCTCGATCTCGTTCGGGTACGACAGCTTCAACGACGCGCTGTTCGAGCGTTTGAGGAGGTAGTTGACGCGATCCCACCAGAACATCCGTCGACGTGACAGGTACTGGGTCGCGATGAAGAACACGGCCTTCACGGAGTGGCGCTTCATGATCGGCAGCGCGACCTCGATGTTGTCCTTGTAGCCGTCGTCGAACGTGACGAGGATCGGATTCTTGGGCAGCTTGGCGCCGGCCATCGCCGCGGCGAGGTCGTCGGTTCCGATCGGCGTGAAGAAGCGACCGATCGTCTTGATCTGGCGTTCGAACTCCTCGGGGGCGGAGTCGACGACGCCTTCGTCGAACAGATACGGCGCCTGCTTCGCCGGATCGAGGACGCGGTGGAATGTGACGACCGGCAGATACGGGAAGCCGGCCATCCGACGCAAGGCAAGCAATGCGTCCGTCGCACCGATCTTCTCCATCACGTTAGCAACGAGCAAACGCTTGTTCATTACACGACCTCCTCGCGGCGAGGCGCGCCGCACCTTGCTGGTCCTCGAAGGCGCACCGACTCGGTCGCCGTCGATAAGCGATGCAGTCAGGAGAGCGCCTGGATGCTCTCCGAAGCCAAGGGACGATAACGACGACCGATGCGCAGCGCGCGCAGCGTCTCGACGTGAACGAAGCCCGCGCGCGCGATGCCGCCATGCGAAGCGACATTTCCGGCCGCCGCGTAGATCCATGCCGTCGTCGCGCCCGCGCTCAAGCGGTCGTTCACGATGCGTTGCAGCGTTCGTGGGTAGATCTTCTGACCGCGATGCGCGTCGGATGTCCGGCAGTTGTAGATCCAGAGCTCGCCGGGACGGACCTCGACATCGATCCCGGCGTAACCGATCGGATGAAAGCCGTGGTTCTGGACCCACGAGTAGTGGACGAGCTCGGACCCGAGCCACGCGCCGTAGCACTCGTCGCCGCGATCGAAGCGCTGCCGCCACTCGTCGCGATCGTCGAGCCCGAGTGCGTCTAGCACCCCGGTCTCGGCGGGTGAGACCGGCGCGATACGCAGCTCGACGCCGGACGCGATCGCCTCGGGCACCGGATCGCTGGCGTCGCGTTTGTAGAGGAACGTGCGTTCGATGCTGACGCCCGCGTCGCGCCGGAGTCGAGAGCCCACTTTACCGATGAGACCCATGGCTCACTCCTGACCGCGTAGTTTCATGACCAGGCCGCGCAGCGACGCGACCATGGCCGCCCTGAGCTCGTCGATGCGACCGACGAGCGCTCGTTTCGTGCGTCGAACGAGCTCGAACGCCTTCATCTTCGTCGTCGGCGCTTGCCACGCGATCCAGTGCATCTTGCGTGACCCCGTTGCGAGCCGCCGTTTGTACTCGACGTCTCCCGCCATGAACTCGTACTTCTGCAATCCCTGTTCGGCTGCGCGGTGGATCGCAAAGCGATGGAGTGTCGCGCCGGGGCTCAGCTTCGCGCCGAGCGCGTAGTCGTATCCGCACTGATAGAAGTACGACTCGCCACCGAACACGAAGTTGTAGTGGTAACCGATCGTCTCGTCGCCGGCGCGCAGCCGCAGGAGCTGGACGCGCCCGAGCGAGAAGCACCGGCCGATCAAGCGCCGGTGATAGTCGTAGAACGTCGGCGAAGCGAACGCGCCGCGCTCCCCGCGCGAGGTCCAGGTCCGCTGGTGCAGATCGGCGAGTGCATCGAGGTACTCGAGCGCCTCCAGCGTCGTCCTCGCCTCGTCGAGCTGGAGCTCGCCAATCTCGGAGTACTTGCGGATGTTCTGGCGCAAGCGCGTTCGCTCGCGGCTGGGGAGCTTGTCGACGTAGTCCTTGCCTCTCTTCCGCAGCTCGGCGAGGTCGACGTAGTAGCTCGCCTTGACGTCGTCGATCTCGCGGGCCTCGCCGAAGGTCGCCTGCAGCGCGCGCAGCGACGGGCCGTCGAGCATGCCGGGTGCCTGTAGCTCGTCCCATGGGTGCTGCGCGCTCTGATCGTCGAGATGCGCGCGCAGCGCCCGCGCCATGCTCGCCTCGTACCCGGGCATGCACAGGAGCTCGTTGTATTCGATGCAGGGGCTATCGCCCTCGTCCTCGCCGGCCGTGTTCAGGTAGACGCGGCGGACGAGGAATGGGCCCCTGCGTTCGGTTCGCCGAACGATGATGCAGGCACCGACGCTGTCGCGATCGCGTGTTCTGAACAGCAGGAACAAAGGATGAAGCCGAGCGCCAAACGTGGCGACCCATGTCTCGACTGCCTCCGGCAGCAAGAAGAAGGTCGGGTGCTCGCACGCATCGGTGATCGTCGACCAGGCCTTGGCAATCTGCGGCCAGGCCTTCCAGTCATGCGATTCGACCGTGAGCTGCTGCTTCGCGCACTCGAGGGGCTTCGTGAGAACCGCCATGGACACGGCACGACCGGCTGCAGTGCTCGTTCCAAACGTCAGCGAATCTACGGAGGCGCCACTTGGGGTACACGCCGGCACCAAAAATCTGCTCGCTACGAGGCTTCGGCGTCCTGCCTCGCGATCAGCTGTGCGCCTAAGAAGCGATGCGTGCCGGGGCGCGCGAGCGACTACGTGCGCCCACGTGACGGCGCACGCGTACGTGCGCGTTCGCGACGCAATCTCCGTCCCGGGGGCGCGCCGGAGCCGATCGTCGCCCAATCCGCTCAGTTCGTCGTCGGGCTCGGACCGCTCGACTCGTCAGCCTGGTCGCTCTTCGCGCGCTCCGCCGACCCGCCGACGGGCTCGGAGCGCTCGCGCTTGACCGCGCGCACCGTGCCGTCGCTCTTGCCGTTACCATTCTCCGACTTGCCCTCGGCCTTTGCCGCGTCGCCGTTGCCATTGGCATTGGCGCCGCCGTTGGCGTTCGCGTTGGCGCTGGCCGCGGCCGCCTTGTCGGCGAGCTTCGCGACGCGCTTGGCCTTGTCGGCGGCAGACTTCGCCGCCTCGCGCTCGCGCTCCATCTCGCGCTCCTCGCGCTTCTTCTCGCGCAGCCGGCGCAGACCGCCCTGCATGATCTCGGCGATCAGCTGGTCGTACTCCATGCCGCACGCCTTCGCGATGAGGACGAGGTCGGAGTAGTCGGGCGTCAGGCCCGGCAGCGGGTTCACCTCGAGGACATAGATGCGACCCTCGGAGTCCATGCGCATGTCGACGCGCGCGACATCGCGGCAGTCGAGCGCCCAGAACGTGGCGCGCGCGATCTTCTCCATCGCCTTCTGCTCGGCCTCGGTGAGCTTGGCCGGGCACTCGTAATAGACGTACTCCTCCCACTCCTGCTTGACGCCGTAGTCGTAGACGGGGCGGGGGTTGTCCTTCTTCTTGAACTTGATCTCCATCGGCGGCAGCACGCGGGGCCGCTTGTCGCCGAGGAGGCCGACCGTGAACTCGCGGCCGGCGATGTACTCCTCGACCAGCGCGGGCTGGCGATAGCGCTCGATGAGCTTCTTGACCTCTTCGCGGAGCTCGTCCTCGTTGTCGACGACCGAGGTCGAGCCGATACCCTTGGACGAGCCCTCGGCGTTCGGCTTGACGATCAGCGGGAACTTCATGTCCGGCGAGAGGCGCTCGCGGGCTGACTCCATCACCTGGAACTTCGGGGTGAGGATGTCGTGCTGGAGGAGGACCTTCTTGCCGAGCGCCTTGTCGAGCGCGATGGCGAGCGTCGCCGAGTCGGAGCCCGTGTACGGGATGCCGAGCAGCTCGCAGAGGGCAGGGACCTGCGCCTCGCGGTTGCGGCCTTCGACGCCCTCCGCGATGTTGAAGATGAGGTCGACGTCGGCTTCCGCGAGCACGCGGGGCAGGTCGGGCGTCGCCTCGAGGTGGACGACGATGTGGCCCTGGCGCGCGAGCGCGTTGGCGATCGCGATGATCGTCTCCGGCGGATCCCACTCGGCCTCGTCGTCACCGTCCGCGGAGCGCTTGACGTTGTAGGTGAAGCCGACGCGAATCGGCTGGACCTTGCGCTGGCGCGTGACGCCGAGCTGCGACGCGGTGGCGAGCCCCGAGCGGAGCGCGGCGGCATTGAGGACGGCGCCGATCGTCGCCTGGTAGGTGAGGCCGACCTGCGCGGTCGCGACGAACATCGACGACGAGGTCGCGAGCGCCGGGAGCGCGTTGACCTCGAGCAGGTAGATGCGGCCCTCGGCGGTGACGCGGAAGTCGAGGCGGGCGAGGTCGCGCAGGCCGATCGTGCGAATCGCCTCGTGCGAAATCTGACGCAGGCGCGCCGCGACGTCGCGCGGGAGGTTCGCCGGGCAGCGGTACTGGACCTTGCCGGGCTCGAGGTTCTTGAGCCGGTAGTCGTAGATGTTCGGACGCTCGGCCGAGGTCTCGTAGATCATCTCGACCGGAGTCAGCAGGCCGTCGTCGTGGCCGACGCCCTCGATGAAGCCGACCGCGATGTCGGCGCCGTCGATGTACTCCTCGACGAGCACGCCGTCGGGGTAGGCGCGCAGCGCGGCCTTGAGCGCGGCCGGCAGCTCGCGCGGCTCCTTGATCACAGAGCTCGTGAACGTGTTGTTGTAGATGCCCTTGCTCGAGCCCTCGTGGTTGGGCTTGACGATGACCGGGAACGCGAGGCCCGCGCCGCGCTCGATGATCGTCTCGAAGTTGCGGACGGTGACGAGCATGCCGCGCGCGGTGTCGATGCCGGCGCGCTGGATGAGGAGCTTCGTCAGCCACTTGTCGAGCGTGATCGCGTTCGTGTAGGCGTCCGAGCCCGTGAACGGGATGCCGAGCTCCTCGAACAGGGCGGGGTAGAACGCCTCGCGCATGCGGCCGCGGTCGCCTTCGGCCGTGTTGAAGATGATGTCGGGGTCGATCGCCTCGAGCCGCTCGAGCAGATTCGATGCGGGGCCCGAGACTTCGACCTTCTCGACTTCGTGGCCGCATGCTTCGAGTGCCGAAGCGATGGCGTTCACGGTTTCGGCGCTGTCGTACTCCGCTTCCTTTTCGGTCTCGCGGACGTCCGTCAGCCGGAGGTTGTGCGTGAACGCGATCTTCATGTCGTAGAAGCCTTAACAGAACGGTGTGACACGAAAACAGTCAAGCGAAACCAACCATCTGGCGGACGAACCATTCGGCCGCCTGATACGTCATAACTGGGTATGCGATCCCTCCTCGTCACGGTGCTGTTCCTCGTCGCGTGCGGCGGTCGCGCGGCGCAGCCGACGACACCGAAACCTGCGGCGACGCCGGTCGCTCCGGCCCGGGATCTCGCCGCCGCCAAGGATGAGGCGCCCAGGAGCGGCAGCCATCTGGTGGCAAAGGATCCTCGCATCACCGATCTCGACATCATCCGCATCACGGCGACCAGCCGCGGCGTGGGTGGCGATCCCCAGCTCGACCACGTCGCGACCGCCGATCTCTTCAAGCAGGCCAACGATGCTGCCAAGGCCGGCGAGACCGAGCGGGCGATCAACCTCTACCGCCGCATCGTCTCGGAGTTCGGCGAGTCCAAGTACGCGCCGATCTCGCTGTTCAACATCGCCGCCATCTACGATGGCCGGCGCGACCTCGACGCGACCATCGCGGTCCTCCGCGAGCTGGTGAAGTCCTACCCCGATGCCCGCGAGTCGATCGACGGACACCTCTACATCGCCGCCCTCCAGACCGACCATGATCAGTACGCCGCCGCGCTCGCGACCGCGGACGAGATCCTGCCGCGTCCGAACCTCACCTACGCGGATCGGATCGAGGTCCTCGCGCGCAAGGGCTACATCTTGATCGAGCTGCACCGCTACGACGAGGCACAGACCGCGCTCGACGCCTCGGTCGCGGAGTGGCGCAAGGCGCCCCACATCGACGACCCGTACTACATCGCGATGGCGAGCTACTACCGGGGCGAGCTCGCCCACCGCAAGTTCCAGGAGGCGCCAGTCCGCCTGCCCGACGAGAGGCTGATCGCCGACCTCGAGGCCAAGCGCGTGCTCGCGGTCGAGGCCTACGATCGGTGGAAGGAGAGCCTCGGGTTCAAGCAGGCGTACTGGGCGACCGCCGCCGGCTATCAGATGTCCCAGATCTTCGTCGAGCTGTGGGAGGCGCACGTCAAGGCGCCGTACCCCAAGCGCATCGACGCCGCGACGCGCTCCAAGTACATCGCCGAGGTCCACGGCAACGTCCGCGAGCACCTCGAGAAGGCGCTCGAGGGACATCGGATGAACGTCGAGCTCGCAAAGGCGTTCGGTGTCGAGACGAACTGGAGCAAGGCGAGCGAGCAGCGCGCGGTCGAGGTGATGGAGCTGCTCGCGCGCGAGTCAGCGGGCAACTACGTGACACCCGCGAACTGACCCTCGCACCGAAAAATCTTCGCTCGATCCGCCTCGCGTCACGCGGAGTTATCGAGTCTTCGAAAAAATGATCTTGAATGTCGACTCGCGATCCTTATAGTGCAGCCCACGATGACTTCGACGAACGGACATAAGGACCTCACCCACTAACGGGTTGGCTCGCTTCCTTTCGTCGAAGCCGCCGCCCAGGCGGCTTTTTCATTTTCTACAGCACGGATCCCGCCGCGTGGCCCCTACACGCAATGTTCAAGAAGAACGCCGGGCGAGACGATGAATCGTCAAACCCGGTGACTTGTTGGGCCGCGCACTCGGATCCGTCGCTGCAATCGTTTTCGCTCGCACGCCCCGCCGTAGAAACCCTACACGCAGAACACCACGGTTCGATTCCTGGTGGCCCCACTCTACTGGGGCCATGCCCATGGCGGGCAGTTCTCCTTACAAGAGAAATCTTCGCGGTTTCAACACTCGGGCGTGCGAGCAAAGTTTTAGTCAGCGTGTCCAGCCGAGCAGAGCCTACACGCACTCTGGAATAGCTCATCTGGTAGAGCGTCAGATTCGAGATCTGAAAGTAGCGGGTTCAAACCCCGCTTCCAAAACCCTCGCGCTCCGCCCACTCGGACACGTTGACGTTTTTTCTCGCGCCCCGCCGATCAAACCCTACACGCACAGGATGCGGGTTCGAATCCCGCTGAAGGCGCAAGCCTCCATCGCCTAACGGTAAGGCACTTCCTTGCAATGGAAACAAACCACTCGCGGTTTGATTACTCGGGCGCGACACCTTTCACTCGCTGCAACGACGAAGATCGTTTCGCTCGCACACACGTTTCGTTTTCACGCGCCCCGCCAACCAAGCCCTACACGCACAGAGATGCGGGTTCGACTCCCGCTGAAGGCGCAAGCCTTCATGGCCCAACGGTAAGGCACTCCACTCTTATTGGAACAACCATCGAGGCTTGGTTACTCGGGCGCGAACCCTTTCACTGACACGAAGACCTCCACGAACAACACCACGTTTCATCGCGCCCCGCAGACGATGCCCTACACGCATTGAGAGGTTGCCGGTTCGAGTCCGGCCCGTCGCGCAAGCAACGGTAGCCCAATGGTAGAGGCGCTCGGTTCAAAACCGACTTGCGGCTTCGTCACTCGGGCGCGACGCTTTTCGCGCGATCTTCCGCGCCACGTGACGAAATCCTCGACGGACCTCGCACGTTCTTCTTGTTTCCGCGCCCCGCAGACGAAGCCCTACACGCAACGAGAGATACAGGTTCGACTCCTGTCCGCAGCTCTTCATGCTGCGGTGGCCAAATGGCAAAGGCGCTCGGTTTCCAACCGAACTTGCGGCTTCTTCACTCGGGCGCAGTCCCTTTTCGCTCCACGGCCGAACCTCCAACAACACGGCCACAGCGAGCGATACCCTGGAGGTCTCTCATGACGACGGCACGCAACTACCTTCCCGAGTCGCAGATGGGTCCGGCCGAGCGCCTGCTCGATGTCGTACTCGGCTCGTCGGCTCACCTGTGGCACAACCGCCCGGGTCTCGACGTGGGCGGCACGTGGATGCCGGCGAAGAACAAGACGGGCAAGGTGCGCGGCAAGAAGGTCGCGCCGGGTCTGTTCGTGCCGGCGGCGGTCGCGCTGTACTCGCGCCTGCTCGAGATCCACAAGCTCAACGCCGACCTGATGGCTCACCTCGCGAGCTACGCGCTCGTCGAGACGGACTGGCGCGATCTCAAGGTCGCGTGCGCCGCGCTGATGCTCGTGCAGACGCGCAGCGGTGCTCCGATCCACGACGACGACGGTACGGTCGCGTTCTACGACGACGACTACCGCCGCATCGGCGAGGCGATGGTGCTCTGGTACCAGAAGAAGAGCGCGCGCATGCTCACGCCGAAGGCGGTGCTGCGTATCGCCGAGCTGCTGGAGACGCCGGAGATCGCCGCGCTGAACCGTGCCGCGGGCTTCGGTGACCCGGCCGCAAAGCGCGCGCCGCTCGGTCGCTGGGCCAAGGCCGCGACGAAGTGGCTCGCCGTTCGCGAGACGAACAAGGCGATGCTGCAGGGTCTCGTCAAGGCGGGCTACAAGCAGACGATCAAGAACCTCGCACGCAAGGTCGGCTACAAGCCGGAGACGCCGGAGTTCTTCGGCATCCTCGGCTGGAAGCAGTCGCAGGCGGACGATGGTCGTCGCGAGATCGGTCTCGACAACGTCACGCTCGTGAAGAGCGAGCGCTTCGACGGTCTGTCGGAGGCAGAGATCTGCGAGACGATCGTGGCGCAGAAGATGCGCTACAAGGACGCGGTCGGCCGGCTTCCGGCAGACATCGGCCTGACGCCGGCGATCATGGTCGCGCTGCTTCCGACGCTGTCGGATCGCGACCTGCGCCAGCTGACGCCGACGCTCGAGGAGCTCGGTCTCCTGTCGGTCGCGGAGATCCGCGCACGCTGGGAGAAGGCAATCGAGACGGCGACGGACCAGCGCGGCCTCAACATCGCGAAGAACGTGCGTGACGCGAGCCTCAAGGAGAAGCTCGCCGAGAGCGCGGACAACGCGGCGAAGAAGGCCGTGGCGGCTGCGACGGCGGAGGCAGACATCCGCGTGATGTTCCTCGTCGACAAGTCGGGCTCCATGCAGGGCGCGATCGAGTCGAGCAAGGACGCACTCGGCAAGATGCTCGCGGGTTTCCCCCTCGAGAAGCTCCACGTCGCGGCGTTCGACACGATGGGCCAGGTCCTCAAGCCGAAGGTCGCTTCGAGCGCAGCGGTCAAGCACATGCTGAGCTCGATCACGGCCGGCGGTGGCACGATTCACGGCGCCGCGGTGCAGGCTCTGCACCGTGACGGTGTGCGCGTGCCGGCGGACGCGAAGCTGATCGTGATCGTCGTCGGTGACGAGGCGGGCGAGTCGGGTGCGCAGTTCGCAGGCGTGTTCGGCACGCTCGGCTACAGCGTGGCCGCGATGGCACTGATCCTCGCGGGTACGCGTGGTGGCTCGACGGTCCGCGACGCTGCACGCACGCTCGCCGTCCCGTACAGCGAGGTCACGGTCAACCAGTTCGACGACCCGTATCACGTCACGCGCGTGCTGCGGGCGCTGCTCGAGGCTCCGGTCTCGGCGGCAGTCCCGACGCCGGGTCTCGTCGAGAAGGTGATGAAGACCAAGCTGCTCGAGGTCGTCTAGACGTGGACTACAAGGCCTTCCTCAAGAAGCCCTCGGGCGAGGTGGAGACGCTCGTGCTGCCGTACTTCGGTGGCACGAAGGTCGACACCAAGGATCGACGGTTTGGTGTGGAGGGCGAGCTCGCGCCCGGCTGGTGGCGCTTTCAGATCGAAGGTCGGCGCGCGGTCTCACCCGAGACGGCGCACGCCGCCGAGCTTCCTGATCTGAGCGCGCTGCCGGCCGTGCGCGGTCATTTTTTCAACGGCTGGGTCGTCGTCGACGGCAAGCACATGGGACGCATCCCGCTGCCGCCCGACGACGAGCCGCCTCCGCTGTCGCGCATCACCGCGCGACGCTGGTACTCGAACGATCTGCTCTTTGACACGACGGAATTCGAAGATGATGCCGAGCTCGCCGCTCGGACCGCGCTCGAGGAGCGCCGGCCGCTCGGCGACGTGAAGGGTGTCGTGCCCTCGCTGCGTGCCGCGTTCGGCTACGCGCTCGGCATGGCGCTCGCGCGCGAGCTCGACGTCGAGGTGTCGCCGCGCGAGCTCACACCGCGTGTCGTCGAGATCGCGGACGGTGGCCGCCCGGTCGTGGCCGCGATGTTCGCCGCGCTCGTCGAACAGCGCCGCCGCGAGGCCGAGGAGGCCCGCCGTCGCGCCGAGGAGGCCGCAGCGCGCGAGCGGCTCGCGAATGCGGCCAGGAATGC
>JABFXX010000200.1 GCA_013368795.1 Kofleriaceae bacterium | reverse complement strand
TCGTTCATCTCGCGCTTCGTCGACGAGGCGCAGGTCGCGATCAAGCTCCAGCACGTCAACGTCGCGCAGGTCTTCGAGGTCGGCCGCGTCGGCGACGAGTACTTCCTCGCGCTCGAGTACGTCGAGGGGCGCGACCTCCGCCGCACGCTCGGGCTGCTCACCCAGCGCAAGATGCGGCTGCCCGTCGATCTCGCGCTGTTCATCGGCCGCGAGCTCGCGAACGGCCTCGCGTACGCGCACCGTCGCACGAGCACCGACGGCACATCGCTCAACCTCGTCCACTGCGATATCTCGCCGCCGAACGTGCTCGTGTCGTTCGAGGGCGAGACGAAGGTCATCGACTTCGGCATCGCGAAGAGCGCGCTGCGCGGCACCGCGACCGATCCGAAGATGGGCTTTGGCAAGTTCGGCTACATGGCGCCGGAGCAGCTGATCCGCGGCGGCATCGTCGATCACCGCACGGACATCTACGCCGCCGGCGTCGTGCTGTTCGAGCTGCTCACGAACCAGCGCCTCTACGAGGCCGGCCCCGAGCCCGACTATCGCGCGCTCGCGAAGAAGGTCGCCAAGGGCGAGCACAAGCTGCCGTCGGAGATCGACAAGGCGCTGAAGCCGTACGACGAGCTCGTCGCGATCGCGCTGCGCCCCAAGGTCGACGATCGCTACCAGAGCGCCGCCGAGTTCCGCGATGCCATCCAGCAGTCGCTCGTCAGCGTGAACCCGACGATCTCGACGGATCAGCTCGGCTCGTTCATGCGCGATCTGTTCTCGAGCGAGATGACCGCGCAGCGCGAGCTGCACGAGCGGGTCGCGAAGGCGCACCTCGACGATTTCAAGGACCAGCTGACGACGCAGACCGGCACGACGGTGTCGTTCGCGCTCGCGAACATGCCGCTGCAGGCGCCGCCCGAAGCACCCAAGCCGCCCCAGCCGCCGCGCATGCGCACCCCTTCGAAGGCGCCGGGCAGGCCGCGCCCGCCGACGCTGCCGACCGACATCCTCCCGCAGCAGCCACCGCAGCCGCCGCCGATTCCAACCGCGGCCATCCCGACGACCGAGCTGTCGCTCGCCGACGGCACCGGCGGCGTCGCGACCGCCGATCAATCGATCCCGGTCCCGTCGATCGCGCCCCAGAAATCGAAGACCGCGATCGTGATCGGCCTCATGGCGTCGATCGTCGTCGTCGGTGCAGTCATCTACGCGATGACCCGCAAGGGCGACGAAAAGCCGACCGTGGCGAAGGCGACGCAGCCGGCTCCGCAGATTCGCGTCGAGGCGATCCCGCCGGACGAGCAGACGCCGACGCCGGCCGACAGCAAGAAGACCGCGCCCGTCGAGCAGGTCGCGACGCCGCCGATCGAATCGCCGAAGAAGCTCGAGAAGACCGAGAAGGTCGTCAAGAAGACGCCGAAGAAGACCGAAAAGGTGGTTGCCGCCGCGGCGACGCCGAAAGAGGCGCTCACCCGCGACGCCGTGATCGGGAAGTTCCGCGCCGTCAAGGCGGCGTACGACGCGTACAAGCAGAAGAACGGCGGGCGCTACGACACGGAGTGGAACGACCTCGCGGCGTTCAGTCAGTACCATTCTAACGATCTCGAAGAGCTCGCACGTCGCATCGAGTCATTCAGGGCCAAGTTGCGGGAGTAGCTGACGATCGCCTTTTTTCCGGGCCGGAAACCCACACGAAACATTCCGTGGGCTAACAAACCGGGAATGAAGAAGGTCGAGGCCATCATCAAGCCGTTCAAGCTCGACGAGGTCAAAGAGCGCCTCGCCGAAATCGGCGTGCACGGCATGACGGTCACCGAGGTGAAGGGCTTCGGGCGCACCGGCGGCAAGAAAGAGGTCTACCGAGGCTCGGCCTACGTCGTCGACTTCGTGCCGAAGGTGAAGGTCGAGATCATCGTGCCGAACGACAACGTTCAGCAGGTGGTCAACGTGATCACGGAGGCCGCCCGCACCGGAAAAATCGGTGACGGAAAGATCTTCATTACCCCCGTCGACGAAGTCATCCGCATTCGCACCGGTGAGACCGGTGAAGACGCGATCTGAGAGGAGAACACAGAAAGCCCATGACGCCCACTGAGCTGAACGAGTACGTCAAGAAGCACAACATCAAGATGATCGACGCGAAGTTCGTCGACTTCCTCGGTCAGTGGAAGCACCTGACCTTCCCGATCGAGCGTCTCGAGGAGGGCATCGAGGAGGGGTTTGGGTTTGACGGCTCGTCGATCGGTGGCTGGCGAGCGATCAACTCGTCGGACATGCTGATGAAGCCTGATCCGGCGACGGCGGTCCTCGACCCGTTCCTGAAGACGCCGACGCTGTCGCTGCTCTGCGACGTGATCGATCCGATCACGCACGAGCCCTACCAGCGCGATCCGCGCACGCTCGCGAAGCGCGCGGTCGCCTACCTCAAGTCGACCGGCATCGCCGACACGGCGTACTTCGGCCCGGAGGCCGAGTTCTTCATCTTCGATTCGATCCAGTACTCGGAGGAGCCGAACCACTCGTTCTTCAACATCGACTCGGACGAGGCGGGCTGGAACAACAAGCGCGCCGAGGCGAGCGGCAACAAGGGCTTCAAGCCGCCGATCAAGGGTGGCTACTGCGTCGCGGGACCGACCGATCAGCTGAGCGATCTGCGCACGCAGATGGTGATGACGATGCAGGCCGTCGGCATCACGATCGAGACGCACCACCACGAGGTCGCGACGGCCGGTCAGGCCGAGATCGACATGAAGTACGACACGCTCGTGAAGATGGCGGACCAGGTGCTCTGGTACAAGCACATCGTCAAGAACGTGGCGCGCGCCGCCGGCAAGACGGCGACGTTCATGCCGAAGCCGCTGTTCGGTGACAACGGCTCGGGCATGCACACGCACCAGTCGCTGTGGAAGGCGGGCAAGCCGCTGTTCGCCGGCGACGGCTACGCAGGAATGAGCGAGATGGCGCTCTACTACATCGGCGGTCTGCTCAAGCACGCCGGTGCGATCTGCGCGTTCGCAAATCCGACCACGAACAGCTATCGCCGCCTGGTTCCGGGCTACGAGGCGCCGGTCAACCTGGCGTACTCGGCGCGCAACCGCTCGGCGTCGATCCGCATCCCGATGTACTCGAGCTCGCCCAAGGCCAAGCGCCTCGAGCTCCGGTCGCCCGACCCGTCGTGCAACCCGTACCTGGCGTTCGCGGCGATGCTGATGGCCGGCCTCGATGGCATCGAGAACCGCATCCACCCGGGCGACCCGCTGGACAAGGACATCTACTCGCTGTCGCCGGAGGAGCTGGCCGAGGTCCCGACCGTGCCGGGCTCCCTCGACGCCGCCCTCGACGCCCTGCGTAAAGACCGGGCATTCCTCATGAAGGGCGATGTGTTCTCGAACGATCTCATCGATGCGTGGATCGCCTACAAGAGCGAGGCAGAGGCCGATCACGTGCGGCTGCGCCCGGTTCCGGCCGAATTCCAGCTCTATTACGACTGCTAGACCGGCTGCACGACTGCCTGCACGACTGCCTGCAGAACTACCTGCACGACTTCCTGCACGTACCTTGTAACTCGGCGCTACCCCTGGCAGAATCTTTATATCCAGGGGGCGTGTAGCCACACGCTATACCCAGGGGGCGCCGAGTTAGCCGCGTGGAATTCCGGTCATTTCATTTTTCGGCAGGACCCGTCTACTCCGCGTTGGTCGGCGCGACCGCGCGTCGACGGCTACCGGTACTGCTGCGAAACGCAGCGTATCGGGCGTTTGCGCGTGCTGTCGGTGCGGACCTCGAGGAGGCCGAGCTCGATCTTCGCGCGTACAGCTCGCTCGGCGACCTGTTTGCTCGTCGCCTCCGCCCGGGAGTGCGCTCGGTCGATCCGGCGCTCGACTCGATCATCTCGCCGTGTGATGGCGTGCTCGCCGCGCGCGGCACCGCCGTCGACGGCGCGCTCGTCCAGGCGAAGGGCAAGAACTACCAGCTCGAGGAGCTGCTCGTCGATCGCGAGCTCTCGGCCAAGCTGACCGGCGGCGAGTACGCGACGATCTACTTGTCTCCGAAGGACTACCACCGCGTGCACACGCCCGTCGACGCGCGGCTCGTTCGCTACGATTACATCCCAGGCGCGCTGTGGCCGGTGAATCCACTCGTCGCATCGCGCCGCGATCGCCTGCTGTCGCGCAACGAGCGCGTCGTGATCACGCTCGATGCGGGTCGCCTCGGCATGGTCGCGCTCGTGATGGTCGGCGCCGCGGGCGTCGGCAACATCGCGCTCGAGCACGCGCCGGAGTCGGTGACGTGGCGCGCGGCCGGTGAACGCCGTCGGGTCGAGGTCGATCGTCAGATCGAGCGCGGCGACGATCTCGGCGCGTTCCGCCTCGGCTCGACCGTGGTGATGGTGTTCCAGCCCGGTCGGATCCAGCTCGCCGGCGAGGTCGGTACGACGCTGCGGTTCGGCGAGCGAATGGGTTCCGTGAAGACGCCCGGCCGAGGAGGAGCGTCGTGAGCAAGCGCGACGAAGACTCCCAGAGCGACATGGAAGTCGGCATGACGACCGCCGAGCGGCGGCGTCGTCGTCGACGCGGTGCGGGCCTTCGCGTTCCGTCGGACAACGTGCCGCGCTCGCGCACGCCGACCGCGCCGCCGGCGCCGGTCCCCGAGGATCCCGCGCTCGCGATGTCGATCGCGTACAGCTTCACGAACGACGCATCGGGACCGGTGTCGCGCAGCGCGCTCGACAGTACGGGGCCGATCGCACCCGAGGCCGCGTCGACGGTGATCGATCCGCCGGGCGAGGGCCAGGACTTCGAGATGAAGACGCGCGAGATGAGCGCGGTCGATCTCGAGGCGCTCGGCCTTGCCGATCCGAGCGGCGCGTCGGGACAGTTCGCACGTCAGGCGAAGGTCGAGCGGCTGCGCACCGACAAGACGAACGGCGAGCTCGAGGTCGACGTCACGCTCGACAACGACGCCGAGCCGGTCACCACGCTGCAGGCCGCCGTCGAGGATCCGACGAACAAGCCGGTGATCACCCGGCTGAAGACGGTCGCGCTCTCCGAGGACGATCTCGAAGAAGTCCGCGCGACGACGCATCCCAGCCGCCAGTCGGCGCCCGTCGCGGCGGTCAGCGGGTCGATCTCCGCGCCCGTTCCCGTCGCGCCTCGCAATCCCGAGGCGAACAAGACGATGCAGCTCGCCGCCATCGACGTCGCGGTGCTGACGACGTCGTCGGACGAGCCGATGAGCGTCCCCGACATCGACATCCAGGAGCTCGCCGAGCGCGCGGATTCGAGCGGCGAGATCGAGGTCGACGTCGAGGCCGAGGAGCCCAAGCTTCCGGCGTCGTCGGGGCGTCCGGCCTCGCAGAGCACGCCGCCGCCGATGGGGCAGGCGACGAAGCCGGCGCGCGCGCAGACCGCACCGCCGGTGCCGCAGGACGGTGCTCGCACGAGCGCCTCGTCGTCGATCGACGCGCAGCACGCGAAGGCGCATCCGCCGGCGGCGCCCGCCGATCGTCCCGCGCATCACGCACCGCCGCCGCCGCCGCCCGCGGCGACGCAGAAGCCGCCCGCGCCGCCGAAGAAGCCGCTGCCGCAAGCCGCGGTCGCCGCCGTCGTCGCGAAGGAGCCGAGCAAGCCGACGAGCAGCAAGGCGAGGCCGTGGTTCGTCGATCTGTTCGACGAGGATTACCTACGCACGCTTCCGTTCCTCACGCCGCAGGCGACGCAGGCCGAGGCGGAGTTCGTGATCAACGCGATGAACCTCGCGCCCGGTGCGCAGGTGCTCGACCTCGGTTGCGGTTACGGCCGCCACGCGATGGAGCTCGCGGCGCGCGGCTTCCACGTCGTCGGTCTCGACCTGTCGACGCCGCTGCTCGTGCGCGGTGGCGAGGAGTCACATCGACGCGGCCTCACGATCAACTTCGTCCGCGGCGATATGCGTGAGCTGGATTTCGAAAACCAGTTCGATGCCGCGTACTGCCTGTTCTCGACGTTTGGTTACTTCGACGACGAGACGAACAAGAAGACGCTGCAAAATGTGGCAAAGGCCCTCAAGCCCTCGGGCAAGCTCCTCGTCGAGATTCTGAACCGCGACTACGTGATCGCGGACTTGCCGACGCGCGTGTGGTGGGAAGGCGACGGCTGCGTCGTGCTCGAGGAAGTCGAGCTGAACTATTTCTCGTCGAGAATTCAGGTGAATCGCTCGGTCGTCTTCGACGACGGCCGCCAGCTCGAGCAGGAGATCTCGGTCCGGGCATACTCGCTGCATGAGGTCGGTAAGCTCATGCATGCGGCAGGGTTCCGCGTCCTCGAGGTCTCGGGCGGTTACCAGACGCGAGGTCGGTTCTTCGGCAACCAATCTCGCCATATCATTGTCCTAGCGGAACGGAAGGAAACTTCAGGGACTTAGGGGCGGAATAAGCCCGGTTCGTCACTTGTCGTCCTTCTGTGCCGCGCGGGCCAAAACATTTGGCCAACTCGCGCGTCTCATCTCAGTAAGCGCGGTGCTCGCGCAGGGAAGGACCGCAATGGCCGTAATCGTCTCCAAGCTCCCGGTGGAATCGCGCTCGACTGCTCGCAAGAGCCGCGTGGCGCGTGTCACGGCCAAGCGTCCGAAGCAGGCTGCGCGCGAAGAGGAAGCCGCCGACATCGACGACGAGGACGTCGAGACCGAGGCGTCCGAGGCCTCAGAGAAGCGCGCGCGTCCCGATAACGGCACGTACCTCTCGATGTACTTCCGCGACATGGCGGTGCTCGACGTGCTCCGTCCCGAGGAGGAGTTCACGAGCGCACGCGAGCTCGAGGCGCTCGAGATCATGCTCTGGGAGCAAGTGCTCGCGCATCCGCCGGCGATCGAGCGCGTGCTCGACGCGATCGCCGAGGTCCCCGACTTCGTGATGCCCGTCGAGGCGAAGAACCTTCGCCGGCTCGCCAGCGCCCCCGATGCGAAGGCGTTCGCGCGCGCGTCGGCGAGGGCGGCGCGCAAGCTGCGCGCGAGCGATAACGATCACCTGTTCATCGAGGCCGCGCTCGGCGCGATCGATCGCATGACGCTCGGCATCGGCGTGCGCGGCGGTTCCGTCGGCTCGCTCGGCCAGCGCGCGAAGGTCACCGAGTGGCTGCGTCGCGTGCAGCAGGCGAATCGCGCGGCCGCCGATGCGCGCAACGACTTCGTGAAGGCGAACCTTCGCCTCGTCGTCAGCATCGCGCGTCGTTTCAATCACGGCCGGATGGCGCTCGCCGACCTGATCCAGGAAGGCAACATCGGCCTCATGAAGGCCGTCGAGCGCTACGACTATCGCCGCGGCTTCCGGTTCTCCACGTACGCGAGCTGGTGGATTCGCCACGCGATCAGCCGTGCACTCGCCGACAAGGGCCGCGAGGTCCGTCTGCCCGTGCACATGATCGACGCGCAGCATCGCCTGACGAAGGCGCGCCGCCAGCTCACCGGCAAGCTCGGCCGTCAGCCGACGACCGAGGAGATCGCCGAGGCGACGAGCATGCCGCTCGACAAGGTAGAGAAGATGCGCAGCTGGCTCCTCGAGCAGAGCGTGTCGATCGACAAGCCGGTCGGCGACGACGAGGGCCGCGTGCTCGGCGAGGTCCTCGAGGACCCGGATCGCGAGGTCGGCTCACCGACCGAAGAGCTCGAGTGGAACGCGCTCACGACCGAGGTGCAGGAGCTACTCCGCGAGCTGCGCCCGATCGAGGCCGACATCCTGCGCCAGCGGTTCGGCCTCGGCACGGAGCAGGAGCTGACGCTCAAGGAAATCGGCGACAAGTACAACCTGTCGCGCGAGCGAATCCGCCAGCTCCAGGAGCAGGCACTCGGCAAGATGCGCCGCGCACTTGCCCGTCGAGATTTGCTGTAAGGAGCGACGCGAAGAGTTTGCGCTCCGTCGAGGAATGGTCAGTGCTGACGTCCCGACGGGAGTTGCCCAGGGCCGCTGACATTAGGTACGTTCTTGTCATGACCCGCCGCATGCCGCTGTTGCCGCTCCTGCTCCTGGTGCTCGGTTTCGCTGCATGCGGCAGCGAGGACACGAAGCTCAAGGTCACCGGTATCGACCCCGAGAAGGGCGATACCGATGGTGGCACGTACGTTCGCATCAAGGGCAATCGCTTCATCGCGGACGGCGCTCGCAACGCGAAGGTGTACTTCGGCTCGCGCCAGGGCACCGTCATTCGCTTCGCGAGCGACAGCGAGCTCATCGTCGAGGCGCCCGGCGGCAAGCCGAACGAGAAGGTCGACGTGCTCATCATCTTCGAGCCCGGTGGCGAGCTGAAGATTCCCAACGGCTTCACGTTCGTCGAGAAGAACGACACGGGCCCGTCGGTTCAAGACCTCGATACGAGCAAGGTCAAGAAGTAACGAAAAGCTCGCGCGGCGCTTCGCCGCGCTGGAGCCCGCAGCGCCGCAGCTAGGTGAAGTTCAAGCGGAACAGCTGCTGGCCGAGCAGCACGTACGAGTCGTGGCCGACGCCGCGCTCGCCGTTGACCTTGATGAACGTGCCGTTGCTCGAGCCGAGGTCCGACAGGAACACGTGGCCGTCGCGCAGCGTGATGCGGGCGTGCAGACCCGAGACGTAGCCGTCGTCGGGGAAGTTGATCTCGCCGCGCTCGCGGCCGAGCGTGACGCTCTCGCCGAGCAGCGGGAACGCGGCGCCCGTGACGTCGCGACCGATGATCACGGTCAGCTTGCCCCAGAAGCCCGGGTTCGGGCTGCCCATGAGCTCGGTGCCGTCGGCGGTCGGCTCCGGCGTCGGGATGATCTCGAAGCGGAGCAGCTCCTGGCCGATGCGGATGATCTGGCCGCTCTGCAGCTCCTCCTCGCCGGTCATCTTCACGAACACGCCGTTGAGCGAGTCGAGGTCGCGGACAACGCCCTGCGTGCCGCGGATGTCGAGCATCGCGTGCACGGGCGAGAGGTAGCCATCGTTCTCGAACACCGGGCCGAAGCTGCGGCCGAGCTTGTTCTCGCCGGGACGCAGGTCGTGCGTGCCGCCCTCGCTGCCGTCGGGACGGATGAGCGTCATCGACAGGCGCGCGCGCTGCTGCTGCATGCCCATGCCGCCCATCGGCTGCGGCGGACCGGGCAGGGGCTGCGCGGCCGACTGCTCGTCCATGCGGAAGCCGCACGTGCCGCAGAAGCGGAACGACGGCGGAACATCGCTACCGCACGACGGGCAGCGGCGCATGCCACCGGCCGCGACGGGCGCGCTCGGCGCCGGCGGGAAGCCCGCGTACGACGGCACGCCGGGCGGCGGGCCCATCGGAGGAGCCATCGGAGGAGGTGCCATCGGTCCGGGCGCCGGACCGGCCCCGAGCGGGCCCGACGGCGGCATGCCTGGCATCGCGCCACTGGGCGGGCGTCCCATGCCTCCGGGTGACTGTTGCGGCATGCCCGCGCTCGGTCCGCGGCTGATGCCGCCGAGCGGTCCCGTGCCCGGGCCGCCACCGAGGGGAGCGCCGAGAGGGCTGCTACCCGGGCCGAGGGGCGACTGGCCGGGCTCGGCCATCATCGTCTTCATCATCCCCATGTCCCCGCCCGGCTTCGGCGCTGTCAGCTCTGCTCCACATCCAAGGCAGAACTTGTAGTGGTCCTGGTTCTCTTTGCCGCAACGATTGCAGACGGTCATGGTGGTCCTTTGATCTCAAACGATCTCGACGCGAAGTAGCTGCTGACCGAGGAAGACGTAATCGCCGTGCTTGAGCACGCGTTCGCCGATGACTCGAACGAACGTGCCGTTGCGCGACCCGAGGTCAGTCACGGTGAGCGCGCCGCCGCTGATCTGCAGCTGCGCGTGTCGCCCCGAGATGAACGGATCCTCGGGGAAGTTGATGTCGTTGCTCTCGCGGCCGATCGACACGGTCTGGCTATCCGGTCGATAGACCCAGCCGCTCGAGCCGCCGCGCAGCTGCTGCACGATCTCGATCGTCGATGGCCGCTGCATGCTCGCCGAGAAGTACGTGCCTTCGGCGTCGGGGACGTCCTCGAAGCCGCGCGCAGGGCTGACCGAGAGCACCTGCTCGCCGACGAGGATCGTCGAGCCCGGCTCGATGCGTGCCGTGCCGGTGATCCGCACGTAGACACCGTTGAGCGAGCCTTCGTCGCGAACGACGAGCTGGCCGTTCGCGTAGCGGAAGTTGCAGTGCATCGGCGAGAGATACGGATCGTCGGGGAACGAGATCGGGCACTCGCCGCGGCCGGCGAGGTGATCGGTGCCCGCGAGCGTGAACGACACGCCGTCCTCGCCATCGCCGCGGATCAGCGTCAGCTTCGCGCGCGCCGACTGCATCGCGCCACCGAAGAACAGCGTGCTGCGACCGGGCTTGCCCGCTGGCGCCTCCGGCGACCGCGGACCGACGCGTGTCTCGACGTCGACGAACGGGTTGCCGTCGGCCGCCGCGACCTGCGCTGCCGATACGCGCGTTCCGCAGATCTGGCAGAACTTGAAGTTAGGCGGCACGTGAGTGCCGCACTTGGTGCAGGTGATTCCCGACGCTGCGGGAGCACGAGTGCCGTTGTTCGGCGACGACGGTTTGCTCGTTCTCCGCGGGCGCGGATCGAGTGCTACCGGCTGTCCGCAACGCGCACATTGCGGTACTCCGATTGGAGTCAACGCGCTGCACGCGTCGCACACCAAGCCGACGTCCATCGCCTGTGATTCTACCCTCTTGCGGATCGGGGCGTCAAAGAACGGGGGCCTGTCTGATCGCGTAGATCAGCGTTTGATCCCGGCCAGCGCCTTCTGGGCGGCCTCGCGGACCTGGACGACGTCGTCTTTTGCGAGCATTTGTAGGGTCGGCTCCGCCTGTGGACCACCAACCTGGCCGAGCGCGATGGCGACGGCCTCGCGAACGAAGCTCGACGAGTCCTTGGCCGCCGTGACCAGGGCCCCGGCGTCGGCGGAGGCCCCCAGCTTGCCCAGGGACAGGGCTGCCACCCGGCGGTCGGCCCAGGACGGACCGGACAGGGTCTTCGTGAGGGCCGCCACCAGGTCGGGCGGGGCGGTCCCCCGGCGCTTGGCGAGGACGGCGACCGACTGCATCGCGGCGGCGCGGACCTGGTCGGCGGGATCGGCCAGCGCGGCCGCGAGGGCGGCGTCGGCCTTCTTCAGCTTGCCGCCATCCATCTTCGCGGTGACCGAGACCGCGAGCGCGCGGACCTTCGGATCCTCGGACGACAGCTGCGCCGTGATCTGCGGTTCGATCGCCTGCGCGATTGTCTGAAGCGCGGCCGCGGCCTTGCCGTCGGCGGTCGCCGGCGTCAGCGCGCCGAGCGAGATGCGATCGGGCGCGCCGTCGAGGTCCGACAGCACGGAGACGACGACGTCGCGGTGCTCGCCGAGCGCCTGGGTGAGCCCGGTCGCGATGTCACCGGCGTGATCGACGACGAGCTTCTGGGCCGGCGTCGGCTGCGGCAGGGTGCCCGGCAGCATGCGCAGCGCCTCGGTGACGTTGTACTTGCCGGCCTTGATCGGGTACTCGCTCGTCGACGCGAGCTGCGCGGGCGCGAGACCGGCGCCGCTCGTGCGGCCGATCGCCCACACGATCTCGTCGGCGGACTGGCCGGCGCGCGCGAAGTACGCGCGGATCAGCGGGCCGATCGCCTTGCCGTCGCCGAGCTGGCCGAGCGACCACGCGGCGAGCCGCTGGGCCTCGCCCCGGTTGTCGTCGAGCGCGCCGAGCAGGGCAGGGATGCCTGACGAGGCGCGGCGCGCACCGATCGCGTAGGCACACGCGGCGCGCACGGTGTCGACGCGGCTCGGATCCTTCAGCACGGAGATCAGCGCCGGGCCGACGCGCGCGTCGTCGATCTGCGCGAGGCCGAGGCATGCGAGCACCTGGACCGAGTCGCGGCGATCGCTCAGCGCCTTCACCAGCGGCGGGACCGCGCGCCTATCGTGCGAGCGACCGAGCGTGAACGTCGCCGCCTCGCGCATCCCGACCTCCTGGTGATCCATGAGCGGGATGACATCGCTCAGCACCGACGCGTCGCCGAGCCGGCCGGCCGCGACGAGCGCGTCGACGCGGACCTCGCGATCGAGGCTCTCCGGCAGCGTGCCGATGTGGCGCTGATCCTTCGGCGGCTCCTGGCGCGCCATGTGGACGAGCGGCATGGCCGCGCCCTTGTTGCCGAGGTGGCCGAGCACCTGGACGGCGATGCGCTGCTGGGCGACGTCCTTTTGATCGCGCAGCGCCTCGAGCAGCGGGCGCAGGCCGCGCGCACCGATGCGATCGAGCTCCTGGCGTGCGGCGGTGCGGACCTCGTCGGTGCCGTGCCGGCTGCGCTCGACGAGCCGGGGCACGTAGCGCAGGTACAGCTTCACGAGCACGCGCCGGTAGACCGGCTTGTGCGCCATCATGAACGACAGCGGCGACACGACCTTCTCGAGATCGCCGAGCGTGTCGGTCATCTCCTCGAGATCGATCGCCTGATCGCCGGCGCGGCTGATGACGTCCTCGTTGGTGTCGTTGCGCAGGACGTTGCGGAACAGCTCGCTCGCCTTCATCGGCGTGCCGTTCTGGATGTAGAGCTGGGCGAGCGCGAACGCGGCCTTGCTGTTGCGCGGGTCGAGCTTGACCGTCTTCTCGTACGCCTCGATCGCATCGCCAAACCGCTGCATCTCGACGTAGCGCTCGCCGAGTCGCTCGTACGCCTGCGCGTTCGTCGGGCTCTTCGCGAGCGCCTTCTGCGCCCACTCGATCGCCTCGTCGTCCTTGCGCGCGTCGGTCTTGATCTCGCTGATCTCCTGATAGACCTGCATCTCGCGCGACGGCTGCTTCTTCGCGAGCTCGAGCAGGAGCGCGACCGCCTCGTCGAACTTGCGCGTCTGGCGGTAGACCTTCACGAGGTCCATCAGCAGCTCGTAGTCGTCGGGCGCGAGCTTGCGCTGCTTCTCGAGCGTGGCGAGCAGCTCCGAGGTCATGTTCTTGCGCGAGTAGTACTCGGCGAGGAAGTAGCCGGCCTCGACGTCGGGCGGCGTCTTCTCGTACGCCGTCTTCCAGCGCTGCTTGTAGTCGTTCTCGTAGCGGGTGTTGCCCGACTTCGCGATGATCTGGACGAGGTGACGGCGCGCGTCCTTGCGCGCGAGCCGGTCACTCGGCTTGTCGCCGATCAGCGAGAGCGCCTTCTCCCAGTCCTGGATGGCCTCGGGCCACCGCTTGAGGCTCTCGTAGAGCGACGCGCGTCCCTTCACGTACTCGGGGTTCTTGTCGTCGAGCTTGATCGCCTTCTCGAACGCCCCGAGCGCGTCCGTCGAGAAGTTGTGCTCGGCGAGGACCTCACCGAGCTTGGCGAAGCCGGAGGCCTTGCCGTTCGCCTTGATCCGCTGCCAGACGTCCATCGCGCGCTTCTTGTCGCCCTTCTGCCAGTACTGCTCGCCGAGCGTGACGAGGTGCGCGGCGTCGTCGGGCTCGAGCTTCGAGAGCCGCTCGTACTCGGCGATCGCGAGGTCCTCCTTGCCCCAGCGCGTATAGAGGTCGGCGATCGCAGACAGCACGCCGGCGTCGTTCGGGAACCGGCTCTGCAGGCGGACGAGCGAGTCGAGTGCCTTCTTCTCCTGGCCGCGGCGCCAGTAGCGCTCGGCGAGCTCGAGCTGGAACCGCGCCTCGCCGGGGGCGGCACGGACGACCGCCTCGTACTGGGCGAGCGCCTCGTCGTCGCGGCCGGAGTTCTCGAGCAGCTGGATGAGGCGGCGCTGCGTCTCGAGCTCGAATGCCGACTTCGCGACCGCCTTCTTGAGCGCGGCGATCGCCTTGTCCTGCGCGCCGGTCTCCTCGTAGAGGCGACCGAGCGTGTTCCACTCGAAGTGGCCGCGCGAGCCTTCGGGCCACTCCTTCTCGTATTGCGCGAGCAGCTGCGGCAGTGCCTGCTTGCGGCGATAGATATCGACGATGCGGCCGGTCAGCTCGACCTCGAGGTAGTAGCCCTTCGGCGCGAGCTTGATCGCGCGGCGATACTCGACGACGGCCTCGTCGTCCTTGCCCATGCCTTCGAGCGCCTGGCCGCGGCGGGCGACGACCTCGACGCGGCGCGCGGGATCGGAGCCGAGCAGCTTCTCGGCGGCTGTGTAGCTGTCGAGCGCGATGTCGCGCTTGCCGGCGGCGAGCATCGCGTCGCCGCGCTCGATCCAGAGCTGCGCGTTCCTGGGATCGAGATCGAGGAACTCCTTGAAGTAGTTGTTCGCGGCGTCGTTGTCGCCGGTCGCGAGCGCGAGGTCGGCGAGCGCGCGCAGCGCCTTCTTCTTCATGTCCTTCGCCGTCGCGTGGGCGAGGGCCTTGTCGTACGCGGTGAGCGCTTCCTTGTTCTTGCCGGCGGCCTTGTGGAGCTCGCCGATGAGCAGCCACGACTGGGCGTCGGTGTCCTTGATCGCGACGGCCTTGCCGAGCATCTCGAGCGCGCGCGGCTCGTCGCCGATCGCGCGATCGAGTCGGCCGACGACGACGAGCGCGGCCCAATCATTCGCGTTCTTGTCGATCAGCTTGCCGTACTCTTCCTTGAGCTGATCGACGGTGCGGTACCGCCGGTACATCTCGAGGAGCTTCGCGAGCGCCTGCGCGTCGTGCGGGTTCTTCGCGAGGATCGCCTTGTACCGAGCGACGACCTGCTTGTCGAACGGGTCGCGCGTGACGGACCAGTCGTCGGCCTGCGCATGGGCGCGGCCCGCCGGAGCGGCCGCGAGCGCGCACGCGATCAATAGAAGAGGAAGGCGCCTCATACCTCCCACGAGCATAGCCGCATGGTGCAGCTTCTGCCCGTCGAAGAAGGCACCGTCGATCGCGCGAAATCGCGCGGATGCACGCGTAACTTACGCGCGGATGCGCGCCAGGATCGACCCGAGATTCTTGCGCCGCATCTCGATGCAGAAGTCGCGGACGATGCGCGCCTGGCTCTTGGCCATCGCGACGAACCGGACGCCGAGCCCCGACGCGAGCCGATCGTCCTTGCGGTAGCAGATTCGACCCGACGCCCAGATCGACTCGGACGTGCCCGGAAGATCCAGCTCGAGCGGCACCACCATCCCCGGCGGCGGTGCGACCATCGAAATGGTCGACATGTTCAGCCCGGAGTCACTGATGTTGGTGGCGAGCCCACGGATGGGGCGGTCGTGGACGTAGGAGGTCACCATCGATTCGAAAGCGATCCGGTAGCCAAGTCGGCGGTCTTGCACGGCAGACACCTCGGGTGCGGCGATGTGGGATAAAATCGTACCAGCTCCAGCATGACGCCCAAGTTTTCGGCGTTTCCGTTCGATCGACTGCCGCGCATCTCGCGCGAACGGGCAGTGCGCGAGTCGATCGTCGCGCGCTGGATTGCCGCGCGCGGGGCAGGGCGGCGGCTGGCCCGGCTGCTCGCGC
>JABFXX010000571.1 GCA_013368795.1 Kofleriaceae bacterium | reverse complement strand
GGTGCCCATGCCGCCTTCGCCGATCATCTTGATCATCTCGTACTGGTTGATGCGCACGCCCGGGTGCGGCATCGACGACATCTGGTGCACGCCGGTCGTACCGTCGGAGTTCGGATCGGAGCCCGGATCGCTGCCCGGCGTCGACGGCGTGTGCGTATCCCATGCGGACGAACGCGGAATGATCCCCGACGGTCCCTCCGACGGACGGCGCGCGCGGCCCGCGACCGTCGCGGGCACCGGCTGCGGCAGCGGTGTTCCGTTCGGTACGACAGGCGGAGCCGGCATCGGCTCGCCTCCCGGCTGCAGCACGACGGTCGCCGCGGCCGGCGGGGTGACGACAACACCACCACCACCGCCCTGCGGCTTGGCGACGACGGTCGCCGCAGGTGTGCTCGGTGTCGCCGGCCGCCCGCCACCCATGCCGCCGACGATCGTGCGATCGTTCGGCTTGGTCACGATGTACTGACCCGGGCTAGGCTGCTTCTCCGGCACGGGGCTCGTGCCGAGGATCGTCTTCTGAACGTCGGGCTTGTCTTCGCTGCTCATCTATCCAGCTCCTCCGCGGAGACACACCTGCCGCATGCACGGCATGTCCCCCTTCGAGACGCGGCTTCAATGATACAAGCCGGTGCTTAAAGATCCCGTATCCCGGCCCACCATAAAAGTGATCTACATACGCGGATTCTAAGATTTTCGCGCAAACTAACCCACACTTACCCCGACTAGCGATCGAGAACGTAGGATGCCCAACATGACGCGCAGTCTGCCTCTCTCGCAGACGCGCGCTCACTGGTGGTCGCGCCAGCGTCTCGGCGGCGCGCCCAAGGCATCTCTCGTCGAGGCGATCGCGACCTCCGGCTGGCTGCGCACGCTCGGCGGCGTCGACGTCTACCTCGCCGCGCGCGCTCGCCATGCCGGCATGAAGCGCACCGATCTCGACAAGCTCGTCCACGCGGGTGAGCTGCGTGTCGTGCCCGCAGCGCGCGGCTGCATCTACCTCGTGCCCGGCTCGATCGTTCCCGATCTCATGGCGTGGAACGCCGACGACTTTCGCGCGTCGACGAAGAAGGATCTCGAGAAGGCGGGCAAGTCGCTGAAGGACGTCGAGGCGATCATGCCGCTCGTCGAGAGAGCGCTCGCGAAGGGCCCGCTCTCGACCGACGCGATCCGCAAACAGCTCGGCTCCGCCATTCCGAGCTTCGGCGAGGCCGGCAAGAAGGTCGGCCTGTCGTCGCCATTGCCGCCCGCGCTGCGCATGCTCGAGAACGCGGGCACGATCGAGCGCACGCTCGACGGCGGCAAGCTCGACTCGACGACGTACCTGTGGCGCAAGGTCAGCGGCAAGCCCGCCAGGCCGAGCAAGGATCCGTTCGCCGCGATCGTCACCGCGTTCCTCGGCTTCGCAGGTCCCGCGACCGTCGCGCAGATCGCCGCGTGGTCTGGACGCGCGCAACGCGACATCAAGGCGGTGCTCGCGAAGCTGCCCGTCACGTCGATCGCCGTCGCGGATCTCGGCGAGGCCTTCGTGCTCTCCGATCAGCTCGCCGCGGTGAAGGCCGCGAAGTCACCGTCGGGCATCGCCGCGCTCGCGTTCGAGGACAACTACCTCGTCAACCACGGCGGCCTTGGCGTCGTGTCCGATCCGAAGCACCACGCGATCGAGATCGCGATCTGGGGCGGCAGCAAGCCGGAGACGATCGGCGAGGCCGAGCACGTGCTGTCGCGGACGATCGTTGTCGACGGCCTCGTCGCGGGCTTCTGGGAGGTCGATCCTGCCGCGAACGCCGCCGTGTGGACGACGTTCGACGCGGCGCCCAGCGCGCTCGCCAAGAAGATCGACGATGTCGTGCAGGATGCCGCGAGGTTCCTGCTCGACGAGGTCGGTCACGCGCGGACGTACACGCAGGACTCGATGGAGCTCGTCCAGGAGCGCGCGAACCGGATCAAGAAGCGAGCGGTGAGGAAGAAGCGTGCATGAACCCGTGATCGTGGCCGTCGACGTGGACGCACCCGTGATCGTGGCCGATCAACTCTGCGATCACGTCGACGGGATCAGAAGAGCCAGAGGGGCTTGCCGCCGGCGAACAGGACGGTGTTGCCCTCGGCCGACGGCGTCGACAGCTCGATCTCGACCATGATGCCGCGCTGCACGCTCTGGTCGTGCGGATGGATATCCTGCACCTCGCCGTCGATGGTCGCCTTGACCTTGCCGACGCGCGAGCACATCACGAGGCCCCACGAGCAGCCGTAGAGCTTCGTGCCGACCTTGATGTGCTTGAGGTTCGAGTACGGCACGAACGCGAGCACGACCTTGCCCTGACGAGCGCGGAGGTACGGCGACTGCTCGAGGCGGTGCACGACCTCCTCCTGCTCCTTGATGCGCAGGCCGAGGCTCTGGAGGCGCGACTCGAGCGGCGCACGGCGGCCGAGCTGGTTCTCCTTGTCGAGCCGCGCGCGATCGACTTCGCGGCGGACGAGCCACTGGTCGGGCGTCTTCGGCGCATCGGCGAACGTGCCGATGTCGGCGAGGTACTTGTCGTCGCTCTTGATCGTGCGATCGATCTCGGAGAGCTGCGCCTCGATCTCGATCTTCTCGGTGTCGAGCTGGCTCGCGCGGAGGCGAGCGTCGTTGAGCTGCGTGGAGGCTTCGACGACCTTCTGGTGCGTCGGCGACAGGACGACCGGGCGGACCCAGCTGTTGTCGAAGAAGTAGAAGATGTTGACGACGAGGAAGCCGAGGAGGCCGACCAGGATCGCGGTCAGCGCGACGAGACCCGCGATCTTGTAGAGCTTGATGATCGATGGCTGGACCGCTACCCAGAACCGAGGAGGGGTCTTCCTTGCTTCCACGGCGGGAGTCCTACTCCAAGATTCGGGCCGCTGTCACGAACTAAGCAGCGGGGAGCTGGGCCTGCGAACCTGTACGACGATCGACGGCCGTGCGCGAACGGATCGGCTCGGCGGCAAGAGCGGGCACGAGGATGTGCTGACCCGTGACGAGCTCGCCGACCGGCTCGGTCGCAACCTCGGGCTCGGCCTCGTGGCCGCGGGTCTCCCAGCTGCCGGAGTCGAGCGTGAAGAGTGCGAGCGGCGTCATGAGCGCGTAGGTGACCGGCATGCAGAGCGCGATCGGGAGGAACGAGAGCGCACCGACGCGCTCCTCCTTCGGCTGCTTGCGGACGCGCCAGCGGTAGTAGAGGCCCATCACGGCGATCACGTAGAGGTGGATCTGCAGCGCCTCGAAGAACCAGCCGCTCGACAGCGCGCGAATCACGGTGACCGGATACGCGACGAGCAGCGCGAACTGCGCGAAGAAGTGAATCGCGATGAACGGGTTCAGGCGCCACACGTGGCTGACTGCTCCCGAGTAGTCGACGATGTTCGAGCGGCGCCAGCGGAGCTGCTGCGAGAAGTACGACGAGACCGTGCTCGGCACGAACGTGCGGCAGCGAGCGGCGTGGGTCATCGTCGTCAGGTAGCCGGCCTTGATGATCTGGCGGGTGAGGAAGCGGTCCTCGCCGTACTTGATCGAGACGCCGAGGATGGTGCGGTCCTCGAGGACCGGCTCGAGCTCGACGAGCACCGAGCGGCGGTACGCGGTCAGGCAGCCCGACAGGCACATGATCCGGCGGAAGCCCCACTCGAGGTTCTTCAGGAAGAAGTACCCGTACCAGTACTTGATGGTCTGCATCCGCGTCAGCCAG
>JABFXX010000470.1 GCA_013368795.1 Kofleriaceae bacterium | reverse complement strand
CCACCGTCTCCGACCTCGCGGCGGTCTCGCCCGTGGCGATGCCGGTCGCAACCGAGCCGCAGGGCGAGGCGGTCGCATTTGCCGCCGACGGCAGCGCGTACTTCACGACCAGCGAGGGTGACGGCCCGCCGCTCTATCGCGTCGACCTCGCTAGAGCCGGACCTCGAGCCCGAATTCCGCGCTCGGCTCGACGCGCGTTCCCTCGCCGTGCGGAGCTCCCTGCACGACCTCGATGTAGCGCGCGTCTGACACCGCGATGCCGCCGCCGGCGACAAAGCCGATGCGCTTGCCCGTCGGCATCGGCCACAGCACGTGCAGCTGCGCGCGGGCGCGCACGAGCAGGCCCCAGTACTCGAGCGCGTCGGGTGACGATGTCTCGGGCGGCGCGTCGAAGAACAAAAACGCGACGCCGGCGTCGGCGCCCGCGCTGATCGAGATACGCGCGGCATCGGCGCGCTCGCGCAGCACGCGCTCGGTGTCGACCGACAGCGCGACCTCGTGCTCGCCGTACCACGCGGGCGCGCCGGCCGAGACGTGGCCGCCGACGAGCATCGGCCCGAGCGCACGCTGGACGCGCACGTCGAGTGCAGGGACGACCGCGACGCGATCATTCGGCGCGGCGCCGACCGCGAACGAGCCGGTACCTCGCATCGCGATCGCGAGTCGCCAGTGCAGGCGCGGCGCGTCGTCGTGGATCTCGACCGGCTCGCTCGTGTGGCCCGGATCGGGACGGCGCGACATCTCCTCGACGGCAGCGCCGAGCGGCTCCGGCGACGCCAGCGCGGGAGAGGCGACGCAGAGCGCGAGCAGGCCGACGAGCCTCATCGAGTCGACTGTAGGGACATCGCGCCGGGCAACGGCTGGCAGATCACTCGCTCGTCGGGAAAACCACGGCAATCGGGGCCTCAACGAAGCCAGCATCGGGCCGAATCACCGGTCATGTTCGCGTGGATCCGTGCGCGCTTTGGTCGGAAGCCGGTGGCTCGTGCCGCCGCCGCTCCGGCCGCGCGTTCCCTCGCGACCGGTACGAAGCCACCCGGGGAGGGAGGAGCGCGCGTCGGGGCATCGGAGCCGTTGTCGCTCACCGATATGCTCGCGCAGGAGATCGCTGACCTGGGCGGACCGATGGTCGAGCTCGATCCCGAACAGTGGAGCTCGCTCGCGCGCCGCATCGAGGACCTCGCAGTCGACGCGCCGCCGCCGCCGTCGTTCCCGGTGGTCGCGAGCCAGATCGTCTCGCTCGCGAGCAAGCCCGACGTCGATCTCAACCAGCTCGTCGGCCTCGTGTCGCGCGATGGTGCGATCGCGTCGTCGCTGCTGCGTGTCGCGAACTCGGCTGCGTTCGCGCCGGCGGTCGTCATCACGTCGCTGCGCGATGCCATCGGCATGCTCGGCATCAAGCACGTCGTCGAGGTCGTGCTCGGTACGGCGGGCCGCTCGTACTACACCGTCGCGTCGCGCGCCGAGCTCGAGCTGTTTCCGCTGCTCTGGCAGACGATGTTCGACGAGGCGATGGCGAACGCGTTCTCCGCGGGCCGGCTCGCGCTCGACGTGCGCGACGCGCGCGGTGAGAGGACGCTGCTCGCGGGCCTCTTGATCGACGTCGGCCGGCCGATCGCGCTGCGCATGCTGGCGCGCCTCATCATCGGAGCACACGGCACGCCCGGCATCGAGAAGCCGAGCGAAGCGGTCGTGCTCGCCACGCTCGACGAGGTCGCGCCCGCGCTCGGCAAACGCGTCATCGCGGCGATGGGTTTGCCCGAAGAGCTCGCATCGGCGTGCATCGTCGATCGCGAGCGACCGACGCCCGATGCGCAGATCGCGCGCCTCGTCGGTGCGATCGGCGCGATCCAGCGGCGCAGCCCGCGCCTGTGGTCGAGCGCCGGCGAGGTCCGCGCGGCCGCCGAGCGCCTCGAGCTGCAGCCACGCTTCGTGCGCGCCCTGTTCGCGCAGCGCAGCCAGGACGTCATCTCCGCGGCTGCGATGTTCTCGTCGACGCCCGCGAACTGAAGCCCGCTCCGGGTGATACGCTCGGTGGCGATGTCCACACGCATTGCGCTGTTCGCGCTCGCCGCGGCGCTCGTCGCCTGCGGCAAGGGTGATGACAAGAAGAAGGCGGAGCCCGCTCCGACGACCGGGTCGGCCGAGGTCAAGGCTCCGGCCGCGCCTGCCGGTGTCGGTGTCTACGTCGATGGCAAGCAGGTCGCGACCGTCACCGATGCTCAGATCAGCGCGTGGCCGCGTCTCGACTCGCTGGTCCCCGCCGAGAACCAGCGGCTCGGCACGTGGGACTCGATCAACTTGACCAGCGAAGGCGGCAAGGCCACCGCGATCGCCAAGCCGTCGGCATCGCATCCCGATCTCGTGCCCGCGCTCTATCCGGGCGAAGGCGGTGCACCCGCGTTCGGCCTGTTCGATCCCGTCGAGCTCGCGAAGCACGGCAAGCCGTCGCTCGGCGAGACGAAGCTGCAGGCAGTCAGCATCAAGCTGTCGATGGCGTCGGGCCACGGCGGCAACGATCACCAGGGCGGCGACATTCAGGACCCGACGAAGCTCGAGCTGATCATCAAGACGCCCAAGGGCGAGCAGACGGTGACCGGCGCGAAGCTGCTCGAGGTCCAGCGCGTCCCCGCGCCCGGCGAGGAAGAGGCGAAGGGTTGGCCGCTCGCCGTGATCCTCGACCACGCCGGCGTGAAGGGTTACCAGAAGCTGCTCCTGACCGACGGCAAGGAGACCGCGCTGACGCTCGAGAAGGGCGACCTCGACGAGAAAGTTTCGGTGCCCTACGTCAAGCTCAACCGCCAGGGCGCGTTGCGCGTGACCGTGTACAAGAAGCACGGCGAGAGCTGGCAGCGCGGCGGTGACCTGCGCGGCCTCGTGTACATCGAAGTGCAGAAATAGCGATCAGCGCAGCGCCGCGAGGGAGCTCGAGCGCCCTCGCTCGCCGATGCGCTCGACGAGCATGTCCCAGACGGCGCGCACGCGAGGCACGTCGCGAAGCGCGCGATGCGTGATGAGGAACAGCTCGTCCGACGGACAAGCGAGCGCGTCGTCGCGCAGCGCGGCCCCGAGCTTCACGCGCTCCAGGCCGTAATGCTTCACGCTCGGCTCCGGGACGAGCCCGACGCCGACCCCGGAGGTGATGGCGGCGATCTGCACGAGGAGACTATCCGACCGCACGATCGGTTCGTCGCGGACGTGCTTGGCGAGCCATCGCGCAGGCGGGATGTGAGCGAGCCGCTCTCCCCAGCCGATCCACGAAGCGTCGCTCCACGCGCGCATCGGGGCGAGGCTGCGCGCCAGCTTCGGCGCCGCGGCGACGACCCAGCTCACGGACCGCAGGCGGGTCATGAACAGGTCGCCGCGCACGGGCCGCACGGTGCGCACCGCGAGATCCGCTTCGCGCCGGGTCAGATCGAGCAGCGCTTCGCCCGACTCGAGCTCGAGGCGCAGCGCCGGATGGCGCGCGAACAGATCGCGCAGGAGCGGCGCGACGAGCACGTCGACGAGGTCCGGCGGACACGTGATCCGCACGAGCCCCGCTGCCTCGCGCTCGAGTCCCTCCGCGGCGTTCGTGAAGCGCAGCATCATCGCCTCGATCTCCTCGGCGACCGGCAGGAGATCCTCGGCTGCCTTCGTCGCGGCGATGCCATCGCGACTCCGATCGAACAGCGTCGTCGCCATCGTCTCCTCGAGTGCCGCGAGCCGGCGCGAGACCGTCGAGGCGTCGACGCCCAGCGCGCGCCCGGCGGCACCGACGGTCTTGGCCCGACACAGCGCGAGGAACAGCTTGACGTCATCCCACTGGAGCGATTCGCGGAGCACCGGCGGTCGTTGCACGAATGCAACGCTACGCTGAGATTGTGCCTCTGGCCATGCATTCGCGCACGGAGCATCTTCTCGTTCGAACCAAGGAGATGCGTATGAACGAGACGACACTGATCATCGGCGGCACGGGCAAGACCGGACGCCGCATCGCGCAACGGCTGACCGCACTCGGCGCCCCGGTCCGGATCGCATCGCGCACCGGCGCACCGCCATTCGAGTGGACCGACCGCAACACCTGGCCCGCCGTCGTCGACGGTGCCGGCGCGATGTACCTCGCGTATCACCCGGATCTCGCCGTGCCCGGGGCCGCCGACGACATCGCCGCGCTCACGAAGCTCGCCGTCGCGAGCGGCGTGCGACGGATCGTGCTGCTCTCGGGTCGCGGCGAGGAGCAAGTACTACCGAGCGAGCGCGCCGTGCGCGAATCCGGCGCGGCGTTCACGATCCTGCGCGCCGCGTGGTTCGCTCAGAACTTCAGCGAGGGCCAGCTGCGCGAGCCCGTGCTCTCGGGTGAGATCGCGTTCCCGGCGGGCAACGTGGCAGAGCCGTTCGTCGACGCGGACGATATCGCCGACGTCGCGGTCGCGGCGCTCACCCATCCCGCTCACGACGGCAAGACGTACGAGCTGACCGGACCGCGGCTCGTGACGTTCGCCGAGGCAGCCGCGGAGATCTCGCGCGCGAGCGAGCGCGACGTGCGCTACCTGCCGGTCTCGTCGGCGGCCTACGCGAAGGTGCTCGCGGACTTCATGCCCGCCGAGGAGGCGGCGTTCATCACCGAGCTATTCGCGGGTTTGCTCGACGGGCACAACGCACATCTCGCAGATGGCGTGAAGCGCGCACTCGGCCGCGAGCCGCGCGACTTCCGCGACTTCGCGCGAGCCGCGGCGCGTGCGGGGGCGTGGCAGCGCTGAGACGGCGTTACTCGATTCGCCCGTCGGTCGAGAGCTTGCCGAGCTCGCGATACTGGAGCGCGATCGCACGCTCGAGGTGATCGTGAGCGAGCGGGCGTTGCTCCTGTGCGGCCAGGAACGCGGCCCGCAGCGCGCTGTTGCGAATGTAGCCGCCGGAGAGCGGGAAGCGGATCGCGAGGTCGGCGAAGTCGATGTCTCCTGCGGTGGGAACCTCGAGCGGGATGTGCTGCGCCCACAGCCGTTTGCGGATGTCCTCGTCGGGGAACGGGAAGTGTAGCCGCAGCGACAGGCGCCGCTTGAACGCCTGGTCGATCGAGCCCTCGAGGTTCGTGGTCAGGATCGCGACGCCTTCGAAGCTGTCGAGCCGCTGGAGCAGATAGTTGACCTCGAGGTTGGCGTAGCGGTCGACCGAGGTCTTCACCTCGGTTCGCTTGGCGAACAGCGAGTCCGCCTCGTCGAACAGGAGGACGACCTGGCCCTCCTCGGCCGCGTCGAACACCTCCGCGAGGTGCTTCTCGGTCTCGCCGATCCACTTGGACACGATGCGCGCCAGGTCGATACGGTAGAGCTCGAGCCCGAGCTCGCGCGCGATCAACCCGGCGACCATCGACTTGCCGGTCCCCGGCGGGCCGTAGAACAGCGCGGTGAGCCCTCGCGCGCTCGCGATCTTCGACTCGAAGCCCCACTGCTCGTACACGGTGCGGCGGTGGGCGATGCGCGCGATGAAGTCGCGGATCGAGTCGATCGCGTCCTCGGGGAGCGCCACGTCCTCCCATCGCGCGAGTCGCCGCTGCGGCGTGGCAATGTGCTCGAGCCGGGTGGCGACGTGCTGGCGCGCGACGATGTCGAGCGCATCGGCGATGTCATCGGCGGCGACATCACGCTGCGCGACGACCTGAGCGATCACCTGTTCGATCACGCCGGGACCGATGCGCCACCGTGCCGCGAGCGCATCGACGTTCGAGCACGGCAGGCCGGCGCGCTGCAAGGCGTCGCGCCAGAGCTCCGCGCGCGCGGTCTCCGAGAGGCTGGGCAACTCGACGGTCACGTGTCCCGGATCGAGCGGCAGCGTCGTCTCCGATGCGGCGCGAATCACCAGCGGCCCCGGATGCGCGCGCAGCACCTCGCGGAGCCGATCCTGGCCCTCCGCGTCGACCGAGTCGACGGCGAGCCCGGAGATCAATGGCACGGCACCATGCAGCACCGCCTGGCGGAGCGCGCACTGCAGCGCCGACGCCAGTGCCGCACTGGCGCGCGGCATTCGCGTGCAGTCAATGACCTTGACGGTGCGGCCCACGCGGGCGGCGAGCGCGGCGATGACGCTGCGGCGCCCGGTGCCACGACGGCCGCGGATCACGAGCCGCAGCGGATCACTGGCCGGCCGTGGGCGAGAAAGCGCGACCGCGAGCGCGCGCAGAGCGTCGGGCGCGATCGCGAGCTCGTCGATACCACGTGTTGCTTCGACCGCAGTGCGCAGCTCGCCACGGACGCGAGCGAGCACGATCGCGTCGACGCTGACCGCCTGAAAGAGCGGCTGCCCTGGATCGCCGCTGACGTGCAACACGCCGTGGCGCAAGAGTGGCGCGCCCTCCGCGAGCTCGATCGCGATCTCGGCGCGGCGACCGCGGTCGTTGCCGGCGAGCACGAGCTCGATGAGATGCCGATCGACGAGCGGCCGGGCAGGATCGTTACCGAGGATTCCGAACAACCGGCCGATCTCGCCGCTCACGCATGGCGCGAGCGCGACCATCAGCGCGTGCCCGGCCGTCGGCGACAGATCGAGCTCGCGCATCAGCTCGATGAAGGGCAGCCGCATGCCCGCCGCCAGCGTCGAGCGCACGCGCCCGGCATTGCGTGCAGCCATCGCAGCAAGGCGCTCGTCGGCCTCGCTGAGCTCGGCCGGCGCGAAGCCCGGTGCATGGCCGAGGAGCGCGCGCACCTCGCGCTCGAATGGGTGGCTTCCTCCCGTCGGCGCCGTGAGCCGGCCCGAGTTCCACGCCTCGGCGATCGCACGTGCGGTCCGCGCCGCGACGAAGTCGAGCATGTCCTCGAGGTGCTCGCGCGAATGGCGATACGGCGGCCACAGCGGGCTCGGTTCGCTGGTCAACGGCTCCAGCGGCGTGCCGAGTGCGAGCGGCAGTGGCAGTGCTGCGACTGACTGCTGCGGCTGTTGCGGCGATGCAGAGACTGGTACCGCAGTGCCGGCGGCATCGATCGCCGGCGTCGGCGTCGGCGCGATTGCGTGGCCGATCGCGTGCGTGCTCGCGGGCGCGACGCGGGGCCCGGGCTCGGCCGCGAACAGCTCCGCGTACGGTACGTGCACGACGGGCACGGCGCCTTCGCCGATACCGCCGAGCGTCACGTACTGTCCGTCCTCGCCGATGTCGAGGTCGGCAACATCGAACGGCGCGCGTGCTTCCGCCACGGTACGGCCGTAGCGCAGATCGATGCAGCACAGCGCACCATCGACAAAGCCGATCGCGACGCCGCGATCTCCGGCGACGGTCCACCGGCGCGCGCTCGGCGCGTCGATGGTGTGGACGCGCACGCCGTCGGTGCGCACCACGTTCCAGCGATCGCCATCGGCGCCCTTCCACAGCACGGCGTGCGCACGCCCGCCGAACAGCGACCACGCGCCGGCAACCGTGCCGCGCTCGCGATCGAGCACGCTCCCCGCGTCGCCACGGCCGGGCACGACAAGACGCAGCTCCTCGCGGATCATCGCCGCCACCCGACTGCCGGTGAGCGGGAACACCGCCGTCGCATCGGCGAGCGTCGTGACCTCGACGCGTTCGTCGATCGCGGTCGCGACGACGGGGCGCATTCCCGGCACGACCGCGACGCTCGCCAGCTCGCCGCGGCCGCCGATCAGCTCGGATCCCGGCGAGGGCAGCTCGATGCGTGGGGCGAGCGCGCGGCCCGACGCGAGCGCGTAGCGATCGATCGCGGCACCGCGCAGCAGCCACAGCGCGCCGCCCACGCACGCAAAATCGCCGACACCGTCCGCGGGTAACGTGTAGCGCGGCGCCGTGCCGACCGCGTCGACGATCTCGATCGCGTTCTCGGCACGCATCGCGACGAACCGTCCCGTCGGCGAGATCGCGACGGAGCGCCGCGCCTGCCGGACGACCGCCAGTGCCGGTCGGGGCGGGCTCACGGCACGTCCTTCGCGTCGGGCACTTCCTTC
Source organism: Kofleriaceae bacterium (assembly GCA_013368795.1). GTDB lineage: Bacteria > Myxococcota_A > Polyangia > Haliangiales > Haliangiaceae > JABFXX01. The sequence goes on along the minus strand of JABFXX010000470.1, from coordinate 7,504 downwards.
GGCTGCCAGCCTGCCCACGGGCTACTCGGCAACCGGCCCGCGACGGTGAGGCTCGACGAGCCGACGTCGGAGAACTCGGTCGCCGCGCTGAACGCGCCGACCTGGGTCGCATCGGCGCCGCGATCTTTTCCGCTCGCGTCATCCGCGGTCTTTCGGTTGGCGTCGATGAGCTGGATGTGCGTCGCAGACAGCTCGGCGACCGCGGCGCGGTCCGTGGAGGGACCGATCTGCCAGAACTTCGTTTTCCCGTCCGTGCGGTACCAGGCACCCGACGTCAGACCGTCGGTCGGCAGTGGTGAGCCCTTCTTGTCGACCAGCGCCAGATCGCCGTCGCCCCAGCGTGCAACTCCGCCTCCTCGCACGGCGTACACGGTGCTGCTGTGGCCGGCGCCGCTGGTCTTGGCGTCGTTGGTGTCCATCCGTTGCTGCACGTCGCCGGGCTTGCGGTCCGTCAGGTTCGCGATGACCTCTCCGCCGAGCTGTGCGGCAACAGCGCCGGCGCCGAACACCTGTCCCTGTTTGAACTCGGTCTTCGTCACGTCGGTGTTGCCGGCGAGCCAGAAATCGGTGTCGCGATCTGCAGGCGCCTGGGACTCCCAGACCACGACGGGATTGCCGTCGCTGTCCTTGCCCGACATCTTGTTGTTACGCGACGACTTCATCGCCTTCGCTTCATCGCTCTTCGCCGTGATCCGCGTACCGCCGCCATTCTGGATGTCGACGATCGCCGCGAGCGCCACGTCGATGTTGACCGACACCGCGTACAGCGTGACGAACGTGATCGAGCCGTCCTTCTCCTTGTATGCGACCGGAAGCTGGTCCGTCGGCTCCGCGGCTTGATGGATGTAGTCCTGACGAAGGTCGTAGCCTGCCTCGGCGATCGTGAGCGTCGTGAACTCGCCGCACAGGATCGTCTTGAGGGCATCGGTGTCACCGGTGAGGATCGCTTCTCGCCGGGCTCCCGTGGTGACGTCTCCCTCGACCGCCCCGTCGTACCCGTGAGACATGCTCGTGTCGTTGGCGAGCTTCTGTGCGACGTCGAGGTTGTTCGTCGTGCCGGGCGGAGCGACCGGCGCCGGCGCTTCGGTGGCCCCACCAGACGGTGCCTCTTCCGGCACGTCACCGGGCGTCGCCACCTGATCCTCGCCCGCTTCGTCTTCGCTCGAGCCGAACAGATCGCCGACGAAGTCGGTCGCCGCATCGAACAGCTCACCTGCAGCGACGAGCGGCGCCAGCAGCGTCTCCGCGATGGCGGTGACGCCGTCGAGAATCACCGTGCCGATGCCCGGTCCCTCCTCGGTGACCTCATCGCTCGCCGGCGCCGATGGCGTCGGGGCCGCCGGTGCCTGCGGCTGCGTCGCCTGCGAGCTCTTGACGATCTGATCGCACAGCGCCTTCCACGACGTCGCGAACTCGTTGTCGGGTCGCAGCTCGCGACCCATCGCTTTCGCGAACTGCGGAGGCGTCGCCGTCACGCGGAACGTGCCATCGGGAAGCACGAGATACGACAGCTTCGCGCCATCGACGACGGTCGTGCCGACGACCGCCATCACCTCGGGCGGTGCACCCGACGCCGCGCTCGCCGTCGACGTGCCGCCGAGAAATCCGTCGAGCGAGAACCCGCTGGTGGCGGGTTTCGCGTCAGTGGACGCTGGCTGCGGCGGCACCGATGTCGTGGTGGCCGTCGCCTTCGTGGTCTGCAGCTCGCTCATCCTCGCCTCCTCACTCGTCGACGGCCACGTGGATGCACTTCGGCTCGTGAATGATGTAGCGGATCTTCGCCTCGGGCCGTTCCGCCTTGCACTTCTCGACGGCCGCCTCGATGTCCGACAGCGACGCGCCCGCGAGGTCCATCGCGAGCCCCGAGCGATGGTCGCTCTCGCCGACCCAGGCGATCGGATTGTTGTACTCCTCGGCCTTCGGCTTGGTCTTCCACAGGTCGTTATCGACCAGCATGCCGTTGTGCTTGCCGCGTCCCGCCGCGCGCCCCGCGTAGTCCCAGATGATGTAGGCCTGATCCTCGTCGGTACGCCATCCCGACGTGATCAGGGTGCCCGCCGGCACGTACTCGGCGAGGATCTTCGCCGTACGAACGATCGGTGGTGTCAGGTGAACGCCACCATGATTCTTCGGGATCCCCGCGTCGTCATTCACCTCGGCGCCGGAAAAGTTCGGCTTGCCGCCCGCCTCCTTGCTGCTCGGGTACCCGCCGACGATGAACGGTGTCGCCGGGTTCGCCGCCGGCGCGTCCGCTGGCGCATCGCCGCCCTCCTCCTCGCGCACGTCCTCCGTCGCCCCGCCGGATCCGCCGCCCTCCGATGGCTGCGGCGCGGGCGCCTCGACCGGCTCCGCCGAACCATCGCCGCCGACACCGAGCAGCGAGCCGATCGCGCCGGTCACCGCGTCGAGCGTATCGGTGACGAGATCGGCCACCTGGCTGCCGACATCGACCAGCGTCGACCCGGCCGCGAACAGGCCGGCGAGGAAACCCTCGAGCGAGAAGCCGCCGCCCTCCTCGGCCGCGCCGTCCTCGGCGCCTTCAGCGGGCGCGGTCTCGCTGTCGGGCTTCGCCTCCGGTGCCAGCGCCTCGATCGCGATCGCGCACAGCGTCGCCCACAGGTCAGCGCGCGCAGCCTGCGTCACGCGAGCACCGACCGAGCTCGTCGTCGCGCTCGGCGGCTGTGCGACGCACCGGAACGCGCCGTCGGGCTCGAGTCGCCACACGTACGATCCGCCGTCGAGGAACGTCTCGCCGATGTGCGCCTGGAGCTCCGGTGGTAGCGGACCGCCGGTGAGCGTTGCACCCGCGCGCGACGTCGTCGCCGTTGCTTGTCCGCCTGGCAGGCCGGCGGACGCGGACTGCTTGCCGGGTGTTGCCGGCGGCGCGTTGCCGTTTGACACGGCCGTCGCGCTGGCCGACCTGGTTGCAAGTGCGTTCATTGGACAGACCTCCGCTGCACGGGCCATGCCCCCGCGGCATCTCCGCGGACATCGGGGCTTGCTGGCTCGAGGGACTCGGAACGACGACGTCCGTCGTCACTCCGCGACGGCTCACGTCATTCTACGAAGCGCGGCCGAGCACCGCGATTCGCGGCGAGCTGCACGAAGACGCCAACGATCGCGCTCGTTTGCCGATCGCAGCCCGGCCGCACTCGCGGCAGGGAAGCTGCGCGCGGCGCCGGCCGTAACCATCACTTCCGCAGGTATCGCGTCACGAGCTCGACCAGCTCGGCGCGGAACGGCGCGGACCTCGCGAGCTCGGGATCGACGAGCACGGCCGCCTCGATGGCGCCCTCGATCGCATGGCCGATCACCCATGCCATCAACGCGTGCTCGCCGGTGCGAACGTCGGAGCGCCGCGCGAGCTCGCCGGCCAGCTGCGCGCGTACGGCGAGATCGACCTCGCTCGCCGTGTCTTCGATCCACCCCTGCGGAACGGCTCGGCGAAGTGCGCGCCGGAACTCGAGGCCGCCGATCCCGACGAGCAGGACGTCGATGATCTGCCCGGCGGTGTGCTCGAGCAGGTCGCCGGTCGAGCCCGCGAGGATCTCGATGATGCGGTGCTGGGTGCGCCGCTCGAGCCGGCGCGCGAGCTCCGCGAGGATCGACTCCTTGCTCGGAAAGTACTGATACAGCGAGCCAACGCTGACGCCCGCGCGCTCGACGACGCGGCTCGTCGTGAACCGGTCGAGGCCGTCCTCGTCGATCACGGTCTCGGCGGCCGCCAGCACGGCCTCGACGATCTCCTCACCGGCGCGGGACGACGGTGGCTTGGGACGCTGCGGTTGCTGTCGTGCCGTCATGAATCCTTTGAGCTGCAAGCGATGCGCCGGTCACGACCACGGACCCGGCGCGTACATTCGAATGTAGCGCTCGGGGGCCACGATCCCTGCCGCGGACATCGCATCGAGGGCGGCGCTCGCCCGGTCGTGCCCATCGCCACCGCCTCGCACCAGGCCGGCGGCGACGCGTGCCGCCTGCTCGGACGTCCACATCCCGGCGACGCCGAATCCGCGCACTGCTGTGTCGAGGTGGGCGATCCGCTCGTCGCGTCGAGGCGCGAGCGCTGCCGCGATCAACTCTGCCGCCGGTGTCGCCCACGGGCGGGCCTCGCGCCGGATCCGCTTGGCGTCGGCAGCGGCGACCCGCGCCAGGCGTCGGACATCGGCGGCAAGCGCCGCGCGCGCACGGAGCGTCCAGAACATGATCCGGACGAACTGCATGCGCATCAGCATCGAGCGCTCGATCGGAGGCCACTCGCGCTCGAACAGCCGCCACGCGCCGCCGCCGTCACCGGTGTACAGCGCGATCTGCGTGCGCGCGATGAGATCGAACATGAACTGGATCGGCACGAGATCAGGCTCGCGCCACGGCGATACACACGCCTCGGTGCGACGCTGCGCCTCCTCGGGATCGTCGCGGATCAGCCATGTCGTGTTCGCGAACCCGGTGGTGAGGTTGGCCACTCCGTAGCGATCACCGAGTGCGACGGCCTCGGCGAGCATCGCCGGCTGGACGGTCGCGAGCTCTCCGACGGCACCGCGCATCACGAGCGCCGCGACGCGAAACCCGATCGCGGTGACGAGCTCCTTGCGCACGCCGCTGCAGCCGGCGCGAAACATGTTCTCGGCGGAACCCAGGAGCGAGCACGCGCCCGCCCAGTCGCCGAGGTGAAACGCGCGCAACCCGTGAATGCATGCGAGGTACGGCTTCACCCGCGGATCGTCGATCTGCGCCGAGATCGCCTTGGCGCGCTCGAGCAGCGCGGCGCTGCGGGCCGCGGTCGGCGCGCCGCGATTGCACAGGTACGCGGCCTCGAGACAGAGCGCGCGCGCCAGCCGCCACGGATCACCGGCGTCGAGCGCGAGCAACAGGCCTCGTCCCTGGAAGACCGCGCCGCGCACGCTGTCCACCGAGCCGAGTCCGAGCCCGAGGCTCCAGCACGTGTCGATGCGCTGCCGGTCCTCGGGCGACTGCCTGGACGTCAACGATCGTGTCGGCAGCAGCTCGCGTAAGCGAAGCCGCGCTCGGATCGCGAGCAGATGGACGAGCGCGCGGCGCGGCGTCGCTGGACGCGGCAGCCCGAGTGCGGCGAGCAGGCCAGAGACGACACGCATGCCCTCGTCGATGTGGCCCGCGCGCAGATACTGTTCTGCGGCGAGCCGCTCGAGCTCCGCGCGCGCGTCCGCTGCGTCGGCGGTGATCGCATTCGCGGCCTCGAGATATGCATCCGCCGCTTCGACGCCGCGTCCCGCGTTCGCGAGCGCCTCGCCGCGCCGAGCTCGAACGCGGTGAGCATCGTGGGCGGCTCCGCTCGCGAGAACCTGCGCGTAGAGCCGCGCGGCCTGATCGAACGCGAGGGCATCGAATGCGCGATCGGCGGCAGCCAGTCCGTAGCGTGCGACATCGCCGTGCGCGCCGGCCGCCGCGAAGTGTGCGAGCAGCCGCTCGGGGTCGGTGGCCCCACGTGCGACGAGCGCGCGCGCGATCGCGCCGTGAACCGTTCGCGCGTGATCGTCGGCGAGCTCGGCCGTGATCGTCTCGCGGATCCGGTCATGAAAGGTCTCGAGCTCGGCATCGCGGCCGTCGGTCACGCGCTCGCGGATCAGCGACTCCGCGCGCAGCCTGGCGAGCGTCTGCGATGCGGCACTGCCGCTCCCTGCCGCATCGTGCGCGACCGCCTCCGCGAGCGGCCGACCGGCGAGCGCGAGCACCTCGAGCAGCTGACGTGCCTCGACCGGCAACTGCGCGACGCGCGAGCGGATCACGTCGCCCAGCGGAAGGACCGTCGTGGGCGCGTGCCGGGCGAGCGCGTGGAGGAGCAGCGGGCTCCCGCCTGCCTCGGCCGCGAGCGATGCCGCGCGCACCGCGTCGTCGGGGAGTAGTGCGGCGAGCAGCGCCTCGGCGTCGGCGCGGGCCAGCGGCTGGAGCGCCACATCTGTGACCGCCACAGTCTCGAGCGCATCGCTGCCGGGCACGAACTGGCGCAGGAACGGGCTGGCGTCGATGTCCTCTGCACGATACGCGAGCACGGTCAGCACGCCGCGCGGCGCCGTGCGCAGCAGCTCGAGCAGGAGCCACGCACTGTCGAGGTCGCCCCACTGCAGATCGTCGATCGCGACGACGACGAGGCGGTCTGCCGCCAGCCGCTCGAGCAGCGCGCTCAACGCGAGGACTGCACGACGCCTTCGCTCCTGCACGTCGACGACCGGATCGAGAGGCGCGGCGGCGATCTCGGCGCGCTGGCGCAGCGTCGGGAACATGCGTGCCAGCTCCGCGACGTGCGGCGGCAAGAGCGATGCAACGCGATCGGCGTCGAGCGCGACCAGTGCACGCGCGAGCGCGTCGATGACACCGTCGAGCGCCTTGTACGGAACCGACTCCATCAGGTGGCAGCGACCGTCGAGCACGAGCGCCGGCCCGAACGACGCGAGCGCCGCAGCCACCAGCGTCGACTTTCCGATCCCCGATACCCCGCGCACACGCACGACCGCGCTGCTTCCGGTGCGCGCAGCCTGTGCGGCGGCATCGAGCCGCGCGAGCTCGGCCGCGCGACCGATCAGCAGCGCGCCGTCTGTTCGCCGTGCGTGCGGCGCGAATGACGTGCCCACTGCCGCCGCGACGACAGAGCCGCCGGCGCGCAGCTCGGGCGCACGCGTGAGCAGCGCGCGGCACAGACCGTCGAGCGCGGCGGGAATGTCGGGATCATACTCGCGCGGCGCAGGTGCCTCGCGCTGCCGCTTTGCGACGAGAATCTCGCGTGGCGTACCCGTGAACGGCAGCGTGCCGGTGAGCGCTTCGAACAGCAGCGCACCGGCACCGTACCAATCGCACGCCGCCGTCGCCGGTCGCCCCTGCGCCTGCTCCGGCGCCATGTACGCGGGCGAGCCGACCAGCCCGCGCGGCGCCGCGTCGAGCGTCGCGGCTGTGCGCACCGCGATCCCGAAGTCGAGTAGCGCGAGCGTCCCGTCGCTGCGGACCAGCACGTTGCTCGGCTTGACGTCGCGATGCACCGCACCGCGCGCGTGCAAGGCCTCGAGCGCGAGCGCGAGCTGCGCGACCGTCGACCGCGCACGCTCCCAGCGCGCTTCACCGTCGACGGCACGCACCCAGCTCACCGCGTCGACGCCCTCGACCAGCGCCATCGTGAAGAACGCCTGCGCCGCGTCGGTCTCGAGCTCGTACAGCGTGACCAGATGCGGATGAACGACGCCGGCGACGGCGCGGAACTCCGCCTTGAGTCGCGCCACCGCTCCGGGCGACAGCTCTGGCAGCGTCTTGAGCGCCTTGAGCTCGCCCGTGCGACGGTCGCGCACGCGATAGACCACGCCGTGTGCGCCACGCCCGAGCGCATCGAGCACCTCGAAACGCTCGGTGCCGGCGAACACGGTCACGCTCCTCGGCGTGGCCTCGCCAGCCCGAGCGTGTCCATCCGGCTCGACAGACTGGTGCGCGCGATGTCGAGCTCTCGTGCCGCCCGCGCCACCACGCCGGCGTGACGCCC
>JABFXX010000164.1 GCA_013368795.1 Kofleriaceae bacterium | reverse complement strand
CGACGGCGGAGATCGTCAGGCGAACGGGTAGCACCGACCGGCTCTGCGGCAGGACGTACCAGCACGCGATAAACATGGCCGCGACGAGCGCCGCGCACGCGATGCCGGCGGCGCGCCAGCGCCCGAGCGGGTTGTATTCGCGGAGGGGCACCGACGCGGCGGCGATCTCGGCAGCCGCACCGAACACGCGGCGCAGCGGGAACGCGAGCGCGAACGCGACGATCGCGATTCCGGCGATCAGGAGGCCGCGAAGCTGGACCTCCTGGAAATGCACGGTCGCCCACACGGCGCCGCGCTGGACGACGAGTCCGACGACGCCGACCGTCGCGAGCGTCGCCCACAGGCGCGGCACGCCCGGCCGCACGCCACCCTCGAGCGGCGAGGCGACAAACCAGCCGATGCCGCGCGCCCGGGCCGGGGCGAACGTGCCGCGCGCGAGGCGGCCGGCGATCATCAGCGCGCTCGTCGCGAGAACGAGCACGAGCCACAGCCAGAGCGTCAGCGTCAGGGTCAGCGCGGCGAGCCGAAGCTTGCTCGCGAGCTCGATCGACCCCGCGTACGCCCACATCGTCAGCACGTACTCGACCGGCGCGAACGCGAGTGCGCCGCAGGACGCCATCGCGATCGCGCGGCCGACGTCTCCGACGATCGCCGAGCGTACCGAGCCGTAGCCGGGCGCGCGGACGGCCCTTCGATCGCGCGGATCACCCACGGAAGACCGAAGTGTCGTACAGCATCGATCCGGTGGTATCACGTTCGTGGACCACGTGCCCGACGTGCCGCCCATGCGCACCGCTCGTCCCCGCAAACTGCTGGCGCAGTATGGCTGGCTCGCGGCGATCGCGATCGCGTACCTCTGGGTCGTTCCGTATTTCCCGCGGATCCAGAGCGCGAACGAGCTGCCGCGCGTCTACCTGGTGAAGGCGATCGTCCACGACGGCACGTTCGCGATCGACCGCGGCGTCGCGCGCTGGGGCGGCACCGCAGACGTCTCGCCCCACGCCGGTCACGTCTACTCGAACAAGGCGCCGGGCAGCTCGCTGCTCGCCGTCCCGGTCTACGCGGTCGTCAGCACCGTTGCCGGCGAGCCGAGCCTCGGCACGTCGCTGTGGATCTGCCGCGTCGTCTCCGGCGTCCTGCCGTCGCTCGCGTTCCTCTACCTCCTCTGGGGATTTCTCGCGCGGTTCGCGCCCGATTCCGCGGTGCGCCGCCTCGTCGTGATCGCCTACGCGCTCGGCTCGATGGCGATGACGTTCACGCTCCTCTACTACTCGCATCAGCTCGCCGCGATCTGCATCGCGAGCGCGTGGATCCTCGCGATCGACGTCGCGGACGGCAAGCGCACGCTGCGCGCGATGGCGGGCGTCGGCTTCCTCGCGGGTGCCGCGCCGCTCGTCGACTACCAGGCCGCGTTCGCGGGGGTGCCGCTGCTCGCGCACTTCGTCTATCTGATGTGGCCGCGCCGCCGCGAGCTCGGCAAGGCGCTCGCGATCGCCGCCGTCTTCGCCGCGATCCCGATCGGGTTCCTGCTCTGGTACCACGCGGAGTGTTTCGGCGGCCCGCTCAAGACCGGCTACGACGTCTCGCAGACGTTCGCGCACTTCCACCAGCAGGGATTCCTCGGTCTCAGCAAGCTGCGCGGCGAGGCGTTCTGGGGCTCGCTGTTCTCCGCCGATAACGGCCTCATCACGCTCTCGCCGTGGCTCCTGCTCGCGATCGGCGGCGGCGTCCTCCTGTGGCGCCGTTCCGGCGATTCGCGCGCGACGACCGATGCACGCGCGCTCGTGATCACCTGCACCTCGATCGCAGTCATCTACATCCTGTTCGTCTCCGCGATCGCGATGTGGCGAGGAGGGTGGGGCATGGGCCCGCGCTACATCACGGCGATGCTGCCGTTCATGCTGCCGCTCGTCGCGGCGGCGCTCGTCGCAGCTGCCGACCGACCGCTCCTGCTCGGCGCACTCTGCGGCACGATCGCGTCGGGCGTCGTCATCTACTCGCTCGGCGCCGCGACGTTCCCGTACTGGCCCGACTCGCTGAAGAACCCGCTCTACGAGGTGACGTTCCGGCTCCTCGGCGACAACGCGGTCTCGCCAAACGCCGGCAGCGCGCTCGGCATCGGTGGCATCGCGGGCATCGTGCCGTTCCTCGTGGCGACGCTCGGCCTCACGGGCTGGGCGATCCAGCGCGCGACCGGATGGCGTGGCCTTGCCGCCGCGGTTCTCGTCGGTGGCGCGATCATCGGCGCGTTCGCGCTCGTGCCTGGCACCGGGCCCCACGCCGATCGCGCATACAAGAACACGGTCTACCCGGCCGTCACGAAGTGACCGCGCGTACAACCGCCGCTCGAGGTGAAGAGTGATCCGCGGGTTTCGCGAGGGCGAACCGACCGCCGCGTCGTGGTACGACTCGCGCAGATGAACGGAGTCGTCCGGGTGTACGTGCCGACGAGCGGGACTGTACGTACGTGGTTTGCGCGACGCGCGATTCTCGTAGTCGCGCTCGGTCTCGCGCTCGCCGCCTGCAGCAAGCGCAAGGCGGCGCGGAACGACGCGGGTGCCGACGCGGGCGGCATCGATCCGAGCGAGCTCGCCGGCAAGTTCGACAAGAAATGCGTCGCCGGCGATCTCGAGGCGTGCCGCAGCCTCGGTGTCATGTACACCGAGGGCACCGGCGTCTCGCCCGATCCGCGCCGTGCGGCCGCGCTGTTCGGCCAGGCGTGCAACGGCGGCAACCTGTCCGCATGCAATCACCTCGCGCTCGCGATCGCCGAGGGCATCGGCGTGCCCAAGGATGTGCCGCGCGCCGTCGAGGTCTACCAGAAGGCCTGCGATCGCGGCTTCGCGCTGTCCTGCCGCAACCTCGGCCTCATGTTGCGCGATGGCCGTGGCATCCCCGCCGACCTCCCGCGCGCCGCCAAGCTCCTCGACGCAGCCTGCAAGGGCAAGGTCCCGTTCGCATGCACCAACGCCGGTGACCTCGACTCTCAGCTCGCGATCAAGGGCGGCCCGGCGCGCGCAAAGGCTGCGATCGCGCACTACCAGCTCGGCTGCGATGCGGGCGATCCGACGGCGTGCCGCCAGATCGGAATCGCGTACCTCGAGGCCCGCGGCTTGCCGCGCTCGACGCGTGCCGCGAGCATCTGGCTCGAGCGTGCCTGTACGGGGGATGACGCGATCGCGTGTCGCGTGCTCGGCGCGATGTCGATGGAAGGCGTCGGCGTGCCGCGTGACCCCAAGCGTGGCCAGGAGCTCCTGCAGCGCGCGTGCGACCGCAAGGACGACGAAGCGTGCCGGCTCGTGAAGCTCGGTACCGACGCGAATGCGAGCGATGGCGGGGTTCCTGACGCCTCTGGCGCCGGATCTGACTCGGCGCCGGCTAACCCCGCGCTCGACGCCGGCGCTCGCTGAGCGGCCGCCGGCAAGCGCCCCAACGGGCGGATTGCCTGGACACCAGCCCTCGCGAACGAGCGGCAGATTGCCGAGCCCGCAGTCGGCGTCGCTGAGCGACCGCTGATCACGGCAGCAGATTGCCTCGACACCAGCGCTCGCGAGCGCGCTGCAGATTACCGGGCTCGACGTCGGCGTCGCTGAGGGGCGGTTGAGAGCGCCCGACGGGCAGCGGATTGCTTCAGCGACACCGCCGCTCGTGAACGAGCAGCAGATTACCGCGCTCGACGTCGGCGTCGCTGAGGCGGCCGCGCGGACGGCCGCAG
>JABFXX010000460.1 GCA_013368795.1 Kofleriaceae bacterium | reverse complement strand
TGGCGAGGATCGCGGCGATGTACAGCGTTGCGCGCATGTTCGTTACTAGCTGAAGAGGGGACGGCCACCGACGAACAGGACCTCGTCGGTCGCCGACGAGCCGTTCTCGAGCTTGATCTCGACCATCTGGCCGCGAAGCATCTTGTCGCGGTTGGGGTGCTTGGACACGACCTCGCCGGGCAGCACCTCGAGCACGGTGCCGACCTTCTTGCAGAACACCATCGTGAGCGCGCAGCCGTAGAGCGGCTCGCCCTTCTTGACGTTGCTGAGGTTTCCGTACGGCACGAACGCGACGTGCGCGTTGTCGGCCATCGCCTTCAGGTACGACGACTGCTTGAGCGCGGCGAGGAGCTTGTCCTCGCGTTCGAGCGCGGCCTTCAGCATGTCGCGGTTCTCGATCGCGCGCTGGGTCTCGAGGCGCGACGCCTCGTACTCCTGCTTGATGCGAAGGACGTCGTAGCTGAGCGTGCCGTCGGTCGCGGCGTCGGACAGCAGCGCCTCGAGCGAGCGGGTCTGCGACTCGAGGTCGGCGGCGCGCGTCTCGTACTCGGCCTGACGCTCGGCGAGGTTCAGGTTCGAGCTCGAGATCTGGGCGATCTGGAACTTGCCGTTCAGCATCGAGTTGCGATCGATGAGGCCGGCGCGCCACTCCTCGGCCATGCGCTTCTGCGACGCGGTCGCGTACGCGCTGTTGCTGCGCTTGATCTGCGCGCGCGTCGACGCCGCGGCACTCGCGAGCTCGTACATCTTTGCGAGCGCGGCCTTGCGGCCCTCGAGGTCGCTCTTGATCGCCTTGGCGAACTGGGCCTGGAACTCCTGCTGGACGACGATCGCGCGCTCGGCCTGATCGAGATCGGCGGCGGTGCGGTCGCGGTTCGTCTGGCGTTCGGACAGCTGCGACTGGAGCGAGACGACCTTCTCGTCGGTCGGCGAGATGGCCATCGGCACGACCCAGCTATCGCTCATGTAGAAGAACGCGGTCGTGACGAGATAGCCGACGAGCGCGATCACGATGATCGTGAGGATGATGAAGCCGAGTGCGCGGTACGCATTGACGATGTGCTTGTTCAGCTTCTTGTGATCGATCTTCGGCGCACCGAGCCCGAGCTTCTCGAACGCTGCCCACCGTGATGGAGCTACCGTCGACACGGCCGGGACAGGTTCCTGAATCGGCGGTGGCGCCATCACGGTGGGCGCAACTGGGTTCACCGTCGGGATGACGGCGTGCTGCGCGACGGGCGGCGGCGTCGACGCTTGTGGAAAGCGCGTCGGCGGTGCGACGACCGGCTGCGCGGCAACGGCGGCCGAGCCCCACGAGCTCGGCACGACCGGGACGGAGGAAGCGACGGGGGCGGGGGCGGGGGCGGGCTTGTTCCAGCTCGTCGCCGGCGCAGCGGGTGCCGCGTTCGGCCGGCTGCCCGACGCGACCGACGGAATCGGCGTGTTCGGCACCGGCGCGGAGAACGTTGCCGGCATCGATGCGATCGCGCGCGGCTTCACGAACGGGATGACGTTCGCTGACACGCTGCTGGCAGGCGCTGACGACGGCTGCTGGCGCGCTGACACCGAGCGAGATCCTGTTGGCGGCGGTGCGCCTCGACGAGGAGGAGGCGCAACATCTGCGTCGACGATCGTTCTGTCTTCGCTCTCGAAGGGACGCGGGACATGGGGAATCGCCCGCAGTTGCGTGGCTTCGTCTCGTACTTCGATTCGGGGCCGCGACTTTCGAGGTTGCATCTGGAGCGACTGCGCGTGTGCAAAACAACCGCCAGCGGATCCGCTTCGTAGAACGTTGATCGCGTAGGCGTGTGCACACTTCGCACTGGGATCCAGCGGTTCCGACTGGGCGGGGCGCTCGACCCCAACACTGCGTGCTCGACGAGACAACTGCCGTGAACGCGGTGCGCGCGAAGCGCAAAGCTCGCGGCATCGCTCTTGCTGACTTGTGTCCGCGCGCGTGACAGCTCTCCCGATCTACCTGTTCATCTTCATCGTCTTCTTGAACCGCTACGTGTTCGGGTTCTACCTGACACTTCTTCGCGGCAAGAAGCTCGACGAGACGATCGAAGGCTACGAGCCGACGATCACGATCGTCGTGCCGCTCTTCAATGAGGGACGCAGCATCTACGACACGATCGTGAGCCTCGTGAAGCTGGATTACCCCCAGCACAAGCTCGAGGTCACGATCGTCGACGACTGCTCGACCGACGACAGCTACGAGTGGGCGATGAAGGGCGCCGCGGAGTTTTCCAACGTCCGCGTGCTCCGTAATCCGCACAACATGGGAAAGCGCAAGGGCATCAACGCTGCCGTGCGTGCGTCGAATTCGGAGATCATCGTCTCGGTCGACTCCGACGTCATCGTCTACCCGACCGCGCTGCGCGAGCTGGTGTCGCGGTTCACGCGGCCCGAGATCGCGGCGGTCGGCGGCCGCATTCACGTCTGCAACCCGAACGAGAACTGGCTCACCCGGCTACAGACGATCAAGTACTACTTCGGCCAGGAGCACCTGAAGAACCTCGAGCGCTCGCTCGAGCAGGTGATGTGTCTGTCGGGCTGCCTGACGGCGTATCGCCGTCACGTGTTGATCGAGCTCGAGCCGCTGCTCGAGGACCGCAACCTGTTCGGCATCCCGATCAAGTACGGCGAGGACCGGTTCCTCACTCATCAGATCGTGCGGCGTGGCTACAAGACGCGGATGACGATGAAGGCGATGTGCTTCACGAAGGCCGCGAACACGATGAAGGGCTACTTCAACCAGCAGCTGCGCTGGAAGCGGTCGAACATCGTCGACTTCATCGTCGGCGTCGCGCACGCGTGGAAGCTGCATCCGCTGCTGTGCATCCAGTACCTGTCGATGTTCATGCTGCTGCTCGTCTATCCGTTCGTGATCGTCACGCACGTGATGCGCGGCGACTTCCTCGACCTCGCGATGTTCCACCTCGCGGTCATCGCGGGCTTCTCGGTCATCTACTACTTCGCGCCGAGCGTGCGCGCGCTGCCGCCGTGGCTGCGCGTGCATCCGGTCGCGTTCCTGCCGATGGCGGTGCTCATGCCGGTCGCGTACCTCCTGCTGACGCCGCTCGGGCTGTTCACGCTCGACAGCTCGAGCTGGGAGACACGCGGCCATCAGGGCGCCGCACAGGCAGCCATCCCCGGCACCCAGGTCACCGCACCAGAAGGAGCTGCACCTCGATGATCGTCGCCGCCCATCAGCCGCATTACCTCCCGTGGCTCGGCTATCTCGACAAGATGGCGAAGGCCGACCTGTTCGTCGTCATGGACGACCTGCAGTACGAGGCGCAGAACTTCCAGAATCGCCAGCGCGTGAAGCTGCACGGCGGCGCGCAGTGGCTGATCGTCCCGCTCGAGCGCGGCGCGCAGACCGATCGGATCTGCGACAAGCGCATCGACAACAGCGGCAGCCGCCGCCAGCACTGGCAGCACCGCACGTGGATGACGCTCGAGATCAACTATCGACGCGCGCCGTACTTCGCGAAGTACGCCGACGAGCTGCACGCCGTGTACACGCAGCCGTGGGTGAGCCTGCTCGAGCTCGATATGAAGATGCTCGACCTCGCGCGCAGCTGGCTCGGCATCACGACGCCGCTCGTCCGCGCCTCGACGCTCGGCCTCACCGGGCAGAAGACGGATCGCATCCTCGACATGTGCAAGAAGGTCGGCGCGCGCTGCTATCTGTCGGGCGGCGGCGGCTCGACCGAGTACCTCGATGTCGAGCGCGTCGGCCGCGCGGGCGTCGGCCTCATCTGGCAGCACTTCGATCATCCGCGCTACTCGCAGCGCTATCCCGAGGCGGGCTTCGTCTCGCACCTCGGCTTTCTCGATCTCGTCTTCAACTGCGGCGATGCGAGCCGCGACATCCTGTTCGACCGCGCGCATCCCAAGCACGTCCGCAGCGACGACTCCGGCACGTTCACCCTGGTGGAGGCAGCATGAACCGCATCCTCGAAGAGAAAGGTGGCCGCGTGCTCGCGTTCGGGGCGCACCCCGACGATCTCGAGGTCGGCGCGGGAGGTTTGCTCGCGCGGCTCTCGCACCTGGGCGCGGAGGTGACGCTCGCGATCGTGTCGGTGCCGAACAACCCCGAGCAGCGCAAGGCCGAGGCGAAGGCGGCGGCCGCGGTGCTCGACGCGAACCTCTGGATCCTCAACGAGGAGAAGCCGTGCCGCGTCGAGGACATCCCGATGCACGAGCTCGTGCGCCGCATGGACACCGTGATCGGGGACGTCCGTCCCGACCTCGTGATCACGCATTCGGCCAACGACCTGCACTGGGATCACGGCCTCGTCAACCGCGCGACCGTGTCGGCACTGCGCCGCACGCCGTGCGACCTGCTCGCGTATCTATCGAGCCCGGAGATGAACGCGCAGAGCCGATCGCTCGGCAACTGCTTCGCCGACATCTCGGCATACGTCGACGTGAAGCTCGAGGCGATCGCGTGCCACAAGTCGCAGCTACCGAAGCTCGACCTCGAGTCGTCGCGTGACCTCGCGCGCGCGATGGGGCGGATCAGCGGCTACGGCTACGCGGAGTGCTACGAAGCCCTGCGCGTCCGGATCTAACGGGACAGTCCGACGAGCTCGACCGGGAACAGCATCTCGAGATCTTCGCGGAGATCGGCGAGCTCTTGCGGCAGCGGCGTGTTCACGGTGACCTTGGACAGCTCGAACGACATCATCCGCTCGAGCTCGCCGAGCTTCATCGGCCTCGACCAGTTGTCGTTCGACGGAACATCGAAGTCGCCGCTCAGATCGAACAGCTCGTGCGGCCGCGAGCCCTCCGTGCGCAGCGCGCGCCGTGGGGCGCCCGCGTGCTCGGCGTCACGCTCCATGAAGTCGGACCTCAGCTCGGCAATCTCGCGGGGCAGCGGCGTCAGCTGCTCGAGCGCCTGCAGGGTGACCCGGGACCGCCGGCGCGGGCGGGCGACCGGCTCGGTGGGCAGCGGGCAGCTCGCACGTGGGAAGTCAGGGAGCCGGAGCGCGGTGGTGCTCTCGACGAGAGAAAACCATTCGCGGGGGATTTGACACGCCATCGGAGCGCTCCTCGTGCAACCGAAGCGCCATACCGTCCGGCCGGGTTACGGGAATCACGGCATCCGAGCCGCGCGATCATTGCTACGTTGTGGCGCCATCGCACGTGCGACCGAGCGCCGAAGGCCGGTTCTTGGGGGATGGAATACATTCTGAGGCCGGCGCGTTTCGTGCACGAGGCTTCGCGCTGTGCCCGCCCTAAAAATGGTAGCGTCGCTCCGATGAAGATCGCAGCGGCTATCTTGAAGGTGGGTGTTGTCTCGGCGCTCGTCGCGACCAGCGGTTGCGCTGCGCCCCAGAACAAGATCATGGCGGACACGCCGGCACTGGCGTACCAGCCGCCTGACATCTCGGAGATCACGGGCATCGACGAGGACGAGGAGTCCGAGGAGAGCACCGCGGAGGAGACGCCGGCTCCTGCACCGGCACCCACCCCGGCACCCGCACCCGCGCCCGCAGCGGCGCCCGCTGCGGCACCGGCCAAGTCGGCGACGGAGAAGAAAGCTCCGGCGCCGAAGGCAGCGCCCGCGCCCAAGGCGGCCGCTCCAGCTAAACAGTAACGGAGGATCTAAAGATGTGCGGCATCATCGGTTACATCGGCAGTCGTCAAGCAACGCCCTTGCTCATCGGTGGGCTGCGTAAGCTCGAGTATCGCGGCTACGACTCGGCTGGTGTCTCGGTCTTCAACGACGGCATGTCGCGCGTCGTCAGGTGCCGCGGCAAGCTCGGCAACCTCGAGGAGAAGCTGAAGGCGGAGCCCGCGCCGGGAACGGTCGGCATCGGCCACACGCGCTGGGCGACCCACGGCCGCCCCTCCGACGAGAACAGCCACCCGCACAAGGTCGGCCCGGTCTCGGTCATCCACAACGGCATCATCGAGAACCACCTGCAGCTGCGCTCCGAGCTCGTCGCATCGGGCTCGCAGTTCTCGAGCGAGACCGACACCGAGATCTTCGCGCACCTCGTCGAGCGCCAGCTCGTCGACGGCGCACCAGATCTGACGACGGCCGTGCGGCGCGCGCTCCTGAAGGTGCGCGGCAGCTACGCGTTCGTCGTGATGAGCGACAAGGAGCCGGGCACGCTCGTCGCGGCGAAGAACAGCTCGCCGCTCGTCGTCGGTCTTGGCGAAGGCGAGAACTTCGTCGCCTCGGACGTCACCGCGATCCTGTCGGAGACGCGCAAGGTCATCTTCATCGAAGAGGGCGAGCTCGTCACCGTCACGCGCGACTCGGTCCAGATCACCGACTTCGAGGGCAAGCCGAAGCAGCGCGAGCCCAAGATCATCACGTGGTCGGCGGTCCAGGCAGAGAAGGGCGGCTTCAAGCACTTCATGCTCAAGGAGATCCACGAGCAGCCGCGCGCGGTCGCGGACACGCTCGTCGGTCGCGTCGACCTCGAAGGCGACGATGTTCGCCTCGACGGCGTCGAGCTCGACGTCAAGAACATCAAGCGCATCATCTTCATCGCATGCGGCACCTCGTATCACGCGTCGATGGTCGGCGAGTTCCTCGTCGAGTCACTCGCGCGAATCCCGGTCGAGGTCGACCTCGCGTCGGAGTTCCGCTATCGCGATCCGATCGTCGGCCCCGGTGACCTCGTCGTCGCCGTGAGCCAGTCGGGCGAGACGCTCGACACGATGGAGGCGATCCGCGAGGCGAAGAAGAAGGGCGCGACGGTGCTCGCGATCTCGAACGTCGTCGAGTCGTCGATCCCGCGGCTCGCGGACCACGCGTTCTACACGCACGCCGGTCCGGAGATCGGCGTCGCGTCGACGAAGGCGTTCACGACGCAGCTGATCGGCATCGCGCTCCTCGCGATCTATCTCGGCCGCCGCACGAACGCGCTATCGCGCGAACGCGCGCGCACGCTGCTCGCCGAGCTCGTCCAGATCCCGAACAAGATGCGCGACGTCGTCGAGCAGGGCGCTCACCTCCAGGTGCTCGCGCGGCGCTACGGCAACGCGACCGGCTTTCTGTTCCTCGGTCGCGGCGCTCAGTACCCGATCGCGCTCGAGGGTGCGCTCAAGCTCAAGGAGATCTCGTACATCCACGCCGAGGGCTACGCCGCCGGCGAGATGAAGCACGGCCCGATCGCGCTGATCGACGATCAGCTGCCCGTCGTCGTGCTCGTGCCGAAAGGTCCGAGCTACGAGAAGACGGTCTCGAACCTCGCCGAGGTGCGCGCGCGCCAGGGCAAGGTGCTCGCGATCGCGACGCGCGGTGACAACGAGATCGGCGGCCACTCGGACGACGTCGTGCTCGTGCCCGACACCGCGCTCGAGCTGCAGCCGATGCTGACGGTGCTGCCGCTGCAGATGCTCAGCTACTACGTCGCTGACCAGAAGGGCACCGACGTCGACCAGCCGCGAAACCTCGCGAAGTCCGTCACCGTCGAGTAACGTCGCGGGGTGCCACGCGCCCCCAAGCTGACGCATTTCGACGACGCCGGCGCGGCCCACATGGTCGAGGTCGGCGCGAAGCCGGAGACCGCGCGGGTCGCGATCGCGAGCGGCACGATCTCGATGGAGCCTGCGACCGCGCAGGCCGTCGCCGCCG
The DNA here is from genome assembly GCA_013368795.1 of Kofleriaceae bacterium. Classification (GTDB taxonomy): domain Bacteria; phylum Myxococcota_A; class Polyangia; order Haliangiales; family Haliangiaceae; genus JABFXX01. The sequence continues at coordinate 7,860 of JABFXX010000460.1, read as the reverse complement.
GCCGCATCGGCAAGGGCGACGTGCTCGGCATCGCGCGGCTCGCCGGGATCCAGGCGGCGAAGCGCACCGCCGATCTCATCCCGCTGTGTCACCCGATCCGGCTGACCGGCGTCGACCTCGATCTCGCCGTCGACGGCAATGCGGTCCGGATCACGGCGACGGTTCGCGCGTTCGACCGCTCGGGCGTCGAGATGGAGGCGCTCGCCGCGGTCGCCGCGGCCGCGTTGACCGTCTACGACATGTGCAAGGCGATCGATCGCGGCATGACGATCTCAGAGATTCGCCTCGACGAGAAGCGTGGAGGAAAATCGGGCATCTGGAAGCGCGAGGGCTCTGCGACCGCTGTGAGGCCCAGCGTACGCAGCTCGCGTCGCAACGCTGCCAAGCGGCGTTAGCGGGTATGCGTCGCGGAACGTACGTGCTAGTCCGATGCTCCCGCGCATGAGACAGGCTGTACTGCTGGGTGTTTTCCTGAGCGCGTCGCTGTCGACCGCTGCCTCCGCCGGAACGATCTCGCAGCCGATCCTCGGCGGCACCAAGGCGACCCTGGGTCAGTACCCGAGCGTCGTCGCGATCGATCTCGGCGGCGCGCTCTGCACGGGCACGCTGATCACGCCGGACTGGGTTCTCACCGCCGCGCACTGCGTGCAGAACATGCCGGCAAGTCGCATCCGCGTCCTGTTCAACACCGTCAACCTGACGCAGAGCGAGGGCAGGGCGGTCGCCGCATCGATGGCGATCGCGAAGCCGACCTTCAACGAGGACGCGCTCGGCTCGAACGACATCGGTCTCATCAAGCTCGCGACCCCGGTCACCGACGTGAAGCCGGTGCCGGTCAACCTGGTCCCCGCGAACGCGCCGGTCGGCATCGGGGTGACGATGGTCGGCTTCGGCGCGACTGCGCAGGGCGGTGGCGGAAGCGTCGGCGTCGAGTACGTCGTGCAGCAGACGTCGGTCGCGTGCACGAGCTTCGCCGGCAAGGATGCCGACCTGCTCTGCTACAACCAGGTCAGCGGCAAGGGGAAGTGCCAGGGCGACTCGGGCGGACCGTCGTTCGCGATGGTCGGCGGCCAGCTCATGCAGGTCGGCGTGACGTCGTTCGGCGACCAGAACTGCGCGCAGTTCGGCGCCGACACGCGCACCGATGCGGAGCGCGACTTCCTGCTCCAGCACATCCCGCAGCTCGAGTGCTCGACGGACGCCGACTGCAGCGACGGCCGCATGTGCTTCAACAAGCGCTGCATTGCGCAGCCGTTCGGACCGGCCGGCCTCGGCAGCGAGTGCACCGGCAACGGCGACTGTGACTCGTCGAACTGCGCGATGAGCGATCAGGGCAACTACTGCAGCATGACGTGCTCGCCCGGTGCCGACGACACGTGCCCGGCGGGCCTCTACTGCCTCGACTTCGGCGGCGGTGGCACGTGCTGGCCGGAGTCCGAGGACACCGGCTGCTGCGACGCGAGCGGGCAGGGCGCGCCGACGATGCTGTTCGGCATCGCGCTCGTCGGGCTCGTCTGGCGCCGTCGCCGCCGCTAGCGGCGAGCTCTGCGCGCGGCCTCGAGCTGCGCGCGCGTCATCACGACGTAGAGCGGGCCGCGGGTCTCTTGGGACTTGGCGATCGCGTGTGCCTCGTCCTCGGTCTCGACCTCGGCGATCACCGTTTCTTTCCCGTTGGCGTCCTGACGAACGACGACCCACGCCGGTTTCATGTGCGTTCGATGCCTCCCGCCCGAGCTTTCATGAGCGTCTCTTCTCGAAGATGAGTAGCTCGCCGAACACGTCGTGGTCGCGCGTGCCGCACGGCTGCATGCCGACCTTGCGGATGACGCCGAGCGACGCGTAGTGCCACGGGAACGTCGTCGCCTGGACCGCGACGATGCCCTCCTGCGTGAGTGCCCACTCGACGCACGCGCGCGTCGCCTCGGTCGCGAGGCCCTGGCAGCGAGACTCGTCCTCGACGCCGTACGCGACCTCGGCAATGCCGTCGGCGGGCCGGCCCTTGAACACGACACTGCCGATCACGCGAGGCGGTCCCTCGCGCGGCAGGATCAGCGAATCGCCCCACAGGCGGGTCGCCGGGTCGGTGCGGATCGTCTCGAGCGAGAACGGGAACGCGCGCGCGACGAGCTCCTCGTTTGGCCACGCATCGGGGAAGCGCGCGCACGCGTCGTAGTGCACGCCAGAGGCACGGAGCGCCTCGTCGAGCGCCGCCTCCGCCGCCGCGCGATCGCGACGCATCACGCCCTCGATCATCGCGAGATCGATCGGGACGAGTCGCAGGCGTTCGGTGGTGAGCATGGGCATGGCTTAGGGGCCGGTCAGGGCGATCCCGACAAGCAGCGCGACGTGCTTGGGGCCTTCCGGGACGAGTCCGTAGCGTACGTCGATGCTCAGAAGAGTGCTGCCGAGATACTGCTCGAAACCGACCGTGGCGACGCCGCCGACGAACTCCCGTTCACTCATCGTGTCGGCTTCACCGGCAAGCGCAATCGGCTGGTTCGAGCGAAACAGTTGCGCGCCGACCCGCGCCGTCAGGTAGCGGCGAGGGCTAGGCCACGGCCGGAACCGGCCGCCCGCGGAGAGATCCATCTGCACGGTCCTCAGCGTCGAGTCGATGCGCGCGGCGTTGCCGCCGTAGAACCAGCCGAACATCGTCGACCAGCGCACCGACCAGCCGACGTGATTCTCGGTCTGCATCGGTGACCACGCGGCCTGGAGGCCGAACGTGTAGACGCCAAATCCGAGCCGCTTGGCGTCGGCGCCGGTGCCGCTGACGAGGCCGAACACCGGGCCGATCGCACCCGATGGGAGCTTGTCTGCGGCCGCAGTGCGCGCGCAGAGCAGGGCGCAGGCGACAGCGACCGCGGCGAGGCGCATCAGAACTTCGAGGTCGTCGCGAGGAACGTCATCTTGTCGTTCGTCGCGCGCAGGCGGCGAGACAGCGTCCGGACCCAGTTCCAGAGCAGCTCGTACGCGAGGTCGCGATCGACGAACAGCAGATCCTCGAGGTCGCGGCGATTGACGACGAACAGCCGGCACTTCTCGTGGCACATCGCGGTCGCCGAGCGCGGCGCATCGTCGATGAGCGACATCTCGCCGAAGTAGTTGCCGGGGCGGAGCACGGCGAGCGCTTCCTCGCCCATGCCGGGCACGATGCGGCTGATGCGAACCGCGCCTTCGACGATCAGGTAGAACTTGTCGCCTGGCTCGCCCTCGGAAAAGATCGTCGCGGACGCGCGGTACTGCTCCTCGAGGCCGATGTCGACGACGCGGCGCAGGTGTCCCTGCGGTAGGCCGTTGAAGAGATCGATCTGCGAGAGGATCTCGAGCGCGGACTTACCCTTGAGATCGAGCTCGCTGCTCTTCGGCTCGTCACCCATGCGAGAGGTAGAGCGTCCCATACGACTCCCGAAAACGCAAAACGGCCCGGGCGAACCCGAGCCGTTTCACGAAAGCGCTTTGCGCGACCCTGGTGGGTATCAGCCGACCTTCAGGACGAGCATCAGCGAGATGATGAGCGCGTAGATGACGAGCGACTCGATCAGCGCGAGGCCGAGAATCATCGGGCCGCGGATCTGACCGGCGGCGCCGGGGTTACGGGCGATGCCGTCGAGCGCGGCGGCCGCAGCCTTACCCTGGCCGAGGCTGCCACCGAGGGCGGCGATGCCGATGCCGAGCGCAGCGGCAAACGCGATGATGCCGAAGTTGCTCGCGAGGCCGTTGGCCTTGATGTCAGCCGCAGCGCCGGCCCCTTCGGGCTGCGCGAAAGCGACGGCCGAGACACCGATGACGAGGAGGAACGAGAGGAACGAAAGGATCTTCTTGGTCTTCATGGATGTATCTCCTGGGGGGTCGCGAAAGCGCCGGTTACGTAGCGTGGTTTGGATGCAGGGTAAAGCGGTGAGGATTGGAAAAACTGCAGGTCGGGATCAGTGCGATTCGTGCTCGATGGCCATGCCGATGTAGACCATCGTCAGCGTGCAGAACACGAGCGCCTGAATGACGCAGACCAGCAGGCCGAGGAGCAAGAACGGCAGCGGGATGAGGAGCGGGACGAGCGCGAAGAACGACATGACGACCTTGTGGTCGGCCATCATGTTGCCGAGCAGACGAACGCTGAGGCTCAGCGGGCGTGCGAAGTGGCTGATGAGCTCGATCGGCAGGATGAGCGGCGCGAGCGCCGGCGTCGGGCCGAGGAAGTGCTTGAAGTACGCCAGCCCGTGCTCCTTCACGCCGTAGTAGTGCGTGAGGAGGAACACCATGACGGCGATGCCGACGTTGGTCTTCAGCGTGTCGTTCGGCGTGACGAAGCCCGGGACGAGGCCGATCAGGTTGCCGAACAAGATGAACAGCCAGAGCGCGCCGATGAGCGGGAGGAACCGCGGCGCGTTCTCCGGTCCCATCGCGCCCTCGACCATTCCGTAGGTCGACTCCGCGGTGTACTCGAAGAAGTTGCGGAGGTTCATCTTCCGCGGCGGCACGAGGCCGTGGTCCTGCGTCTTCTTGATGCCACCGATGAAGGCCATGCAGCCCCAGATGACGAACGCGAGGATCACGATGGTCGTGAGCACGTGGGTGAGCGTCCACCCCGACTCGTCGAACATCATCCACTTCCATTTGCGACCAAGCGCATCCTGGGCGTGGTGGTTGAAGTCCCGCCACCAGGAGAAGCGGTTCAGATAATCAAACCATGTGCCGTGTTCACCCATGGGGCTCGTCGTGCTCCGTGGAAGTCGTCGACGCCGCCTGCGGGCGCAGCGCCGAGTAAGTCGTGTCGATCACGATCGATACGATGAAGAGCGAGTAACCGATCACGAATGCGATCGGATCGATAGGAAGAAGCAGAATCGCGACCGCGACCGCGCCCATGAGACCGATCATCTTCGGCATCATGAGGAGCGGCGCGCTGCCGGTCTTGCCCTGCGCGGCGTCGCTCGTCCACTTGGTGACGAGGCGGCGCAGGACGTGGAAGTTGGCGCAGGTGACCGCGACGCCGATGGCGACGCCGAGCGCGACCCGCTGCGTCTGGGTGAGCGCCGCGAGGATCACGAGCACACCGCCGAGGATGTAGTTCAGGCGCTCGATGCGGAGCATGCTAGGGGCGGCCATCGGACGCCTCCTCGTTCGCTGCGCGCTCGGCGCGACCGACGGCGCGAAGCACGCCGCGGAAGCCGGCCACGAGGCCGAACACGAGCCAGAGCAACATCAGCCACGGCTCGGTGCCGAGCCAGCGGTCCAGGTAGTAACCGACCAGAAGGCCGATCACGACCGAGAGACCCATCTCGAGGCCGACCGAGCTCGCGCTCAGCGCGTTGTAGGCGCGCTTCGCGGTCCGGGCAGCGGGGTCTGCAGCACGAGGACGCATGCCCATCCGATGCGCTGGCTGCAGCATCGAATCCTGCGACATTTCGCCGCTATGCGAGGTGGGGCTGCCCATCGAGCGCGCCCTGGTACCACGCGAAAAATTCAACGTCAACCGAGGAGGGAGGCCTTCGCGGAAGCGATCACCTGGTCTACGTCCTCGTCGGTGTGCGCCAGTGACACGAACATCGCCTCGAACTGGGCCGGGGGCAAAAACACGCCTCGATCCCGCATGTTACGGAAGAACGAGCCGAATCGCTGGGTGTCGGAAGTCTTCGCCGTCGCGTAGTCGACGACCGGCGTCTGGGTGAAGAACAGCGTGACCATGGAGCCGATCCGGTTCACCTGGGCGGGAACCCCGGCCGCCTGAGCCGCCGCCAGCAGGCCATCGCCCAGACGCTTGCCGAGCTGGTCGAGTCTCTCGTAGACGCCCGGCCGGTCGAGGATCGACAGGACCTTCAGGCCCGCGGCCATCGCCAGCGGGTTACCGCTCAGCGTGCCGGCCTGATAGACGGGCCCGAGCGGTGCGAGCTTCTCCATGATGTCGCGCCGGCCGCCGAACGCCGCCGCGGGCAGACCGCCGCCGACGATCTTGCCGAGCGTCGTCAGATCCGGCGTCACGCCGTAGATGCCCTGCGCTCCGCGATATGTCGCGCGGAAGCCCGAGATGACCTCGTCGAAGATGAGCAGCGCGCCGTGCTTCGCGGTGATCGTTCGCAGGCCCTCGAGGTAGCCCGCCTTCGGCAGGACGAGGCCCATGTTGCCGGCGATCGGCTCGACGATCACCGCCGCGATCTGGCCGGGGTTCGCGACGAACGTCGCCTCGAGCGCCTCGAGATCGTTGTACGGCACGACGAGCGTGTCGCGCGCCGCGCCCTCGGGCACGCCGGCCGATCCGGGAATGCCGAGCGTCGCGACTCCCGAGCCCGCGGCGACGAGGAACGCGTCGGCGTGGCCGTGATAGCCGCCGTCGGTCTTCACGATCTTGTCGCGGCCGGTGAAGCCGCGCGCGAGGCGCAGTGCGGTCATCGTCGCCTCGGTGCCCGACGACACCGCGCGCACCATCTCCATCGACGGATACGCGGCGCGGATCGTCTCGGCAAACCGGACCTCGATCTCCGTCGGCGCGCCGAACGTCGTGCCGTGGCTCATCGCCTCGGCGATCGCGTCGAGGATCTCGTGATGGCTGTGGCCGAGGATCAGCGGGCCCCAGCTCCCGATCAGATCGATGTAGCGATTGCCGTCGACGTCGGTGATGTACGCGCCGTCGCCTTGCGCGACGAACACCGGATCGGCGCCGACCGAGCGACACGCGCGGACCGGCGAGTTCACGCCGCCGGGAATGACCTGCTTCGCTCGCTCGAAGATCGACTGAGACTTCTGGATGCCCATCGCGGGGGAACGTAGCGCAATTTCAGCTGGACTAAATCCGCTCTGCTGCGACCATCGAGGAATGAGGAGATTCCTCGGCGCGCTCGGGCTGGTCGTCGGAATCGTCGCGCTCGCCCAACCTGCGTGGGCCATCAAGGTCAAGATGCCGGACGTCCGCGTCGACATGACGTACGTGGGCTCGCACGACGAGGCGTTTCGCAACCAAGTCTTCGTGACCGTCCAGGGTCTAGCTCGTCCGAAGCCCGAGAACCTCGTGCTCTATCCGGCCGGCTTTCGAGGCAAGGCCGTCCATCCAACCCTCGTGCGCAGCCATCGTTGGGACGACGGTCCGGTTGCGCTCGCGATCGTCTACCAGGGGACGTCGCAGGAGATGGTCGGCACGATCGCCAGCGCGTTCACCGCGTTCAAACATGGTAGAGGGTATGCAGACGGAAGCCAGGTGACGGTCGTCGAGTACACCGATCGAGTGGACGTCCGCCTGCCGTGGTCGGACATCTCGGTGCTCGGTCCGGACGTCTTCGAAGTGACGCCGGGGGCCCAAACCTCCGCGCGCGCGGATGCGATCTCCCTGGCCACCGCGGAGCTTCGCCGTTCGAGACTTCCGCGGCATGTGCTTGTCATCCTCGGCGATGGCTGCGACCTGACCGGTTACACCACCCCGATCGATGAGCCTCCCGAGATCATGAACTTCGTCTTCGGCTCGACGACGGCCTGCGACCAGATCAACCCTCAGCTCGCGTGGCTGTATCCCGTCAGGACGCCGGAGCACATCCGCTTCGCGCTGGCGGACGCAATCGCTCCGAGCTGGTACGCGCGGTTCGACGTGAGCTCGCTCGACGTGATCGAGACCGGCGACCGCGACTTGGTGCTGAACGTCGATAGATTCGAGACGGAGCCGGTCACCGTGTCGTTCCCTGCGCCGAAGGTCGAACCGGCGTGGTGGGATTCGCGCCTGCGCCAGCTCGGGCTCGGCGCGTTGCTCGTCGGCATGATCGCGCTGCTCGTGCGCTCGACAGCCGGACGAAGATCACGTGAAGCAGTCACGTAGCGCGGCTACCGCTGGACACGGCCACGTGGGCTGCGGACCATCGCGGCGATGCGGTATCT
>JABFXX010000071.1 GCA_013368795.1 Kofleriaceae bacterium | reverse complement strand
CGACGCGTGACCGTAGACGGCGAGCGTCCGCGCGATCGCCGTGCCCGGCACCGAGGCCGCGGCGAGCGTGCGCGCGCTCGCGTTGCCGCCGGCGTCGACGAGCCAGACCTCGCCGCCCGGCAGCTCGACGATCGCGGCGTCGCCCTGACCGACGTCGAGGAACGTCACGCGCAGCGCACCGACCGGCGGCGGCGTGCGCGCGAGCGTCCACAGTGCACACAGCGCGAGCCAGGCGAGCCATTCGCCGCGCCTGCGCCTGGGCCTCGACGCGAGCCACAGCGCGATCGCGACGAGCGCAGTCATCACGATCGCCGAGCCGATCGCGATCGTGCCGACGGGCATGACGCGCGCGAGGATGCCGGCGAGCGCGTCGACGCGGCCGACGAGCCACACCGCGACCGCGACGAGCGGACCGCCGAGATCGCCGAGTAGCACGCCGGCGAACCCGACGGGCAGCGCGACCATCTCGACGAGCGGCGTCAGCACGAGGTTGCCGATCACGCCGCCCGGCGCGACCTGATGAAAGTGCAGCGCGGTCAGCGGCGCGGTCGTGATCGCGACCCACGCCGACGTCGCGATGCCGGCGCGGAGCCAGTGGACGATCGCGTTGCCGGTGCGCGGCCGCCTCGGCAGGAGCGCGAGCGTCAGCGCGGCGACGAACGAGAGCTGGAACGACGGATCGAACAGATCGGCGGGACGCCACACGAGGATCGCGATCGCGGCGGCACCGAGCGCGTCGACGAGCCGGACCGGACGATCGAGCATCTGCCCGACGATCACGATCGTCTCGACGGCGAGGGTGCGCAGCGTCGCGAGCTGCGCGCCGGTGACCGCCGTGTAGAGGATCGCGAGCACGAGCGCGAGCGGCGCCGCGAATCGCGCGGGACGACCGCGCCGGCCGAGCGGCGACGCGGCGACAAGCCGGCGCAGCAGCGCGAATGCGAGCCCGGCGACGACGGCGAGGTGAAGGCCGCTGACGGAGAGCACGTGGTAGATGCCGGCGATCCGCCAGCGCTGATCGAGCGCGTCGGGGACGCCGGCGCGATCGCCGGTGACGATGCCGCGCAGCGCCGATGCGGCAGGCTCCTCGCCGGTGATGCGCGCCGACCACGTCGCCTGGATGCGCGCGGCGTGGCGCCACATCATCGTCGCGAGCCCGTCGTCCTCGCCGATCACCTCGACGTGCTCGGCCGACATCTCCCAGTCGGCGCCTCGACTCGCCGCGAGCGCCGCGCGATCGCTCGCGCCCGGATCGAGATAGCCGCGCGGCGTGCGCAGCCGACCGCTCACCTCGACGCGCTGGCCAGGCTCGACGGGGCTCGGCGACCAGATCCACACCGTCGTCGATCCGGTATCGATCGGCGCACCGATGCCGTGCGGTCCAGCGATGACCGGACCTCGAACCGTGCCGGTGATGCGATCGACCTGACGATCGTCCGCGCTGGCACCCGCTGGCAGCTCGGGTGCGGGGCGGCCGCGCAGCGCAAGGATTGCGGCGAGCGCGATCGCACAAGCCAGCGGCGGCAGGCGAAGGCGCGATGACATGTAGCGCGATATCGGCCGTGCCATGCCGCGGTTTCGCGCGAAGAAAACTCCTCAGTCCGGTTAGGAGTCTTCTCATACGATTCCGGTCACGTAGCTTGCCGCCGTATCGCGGCCCGGCCTACGCTCGTTTGCGGCATGTCCGGCATCAACCGAGCCTTGGTGGCCTGGGTCGTCCTCCTTCCACTCGCGTCGCCTGCCAGCGCTGGCGTCGTCTCCGGCAAGCTCGAGCTGCCGGACGTGGAGCATCCGCCGCTGGCGACGAAGGGCTTCCTCGATCGGACGGAGAACGCGCTCGCACCGGTCAAGCCGGCATCGCCCGCGCCGCGGATGGTGGTCGTGCTCGAGGGCGACGAGAAGCCGGTGTCGCCGCCGCAGGTCGTCGTCGAGCTGCTCGGCGAGACGTTCTCGAAGAAGGTGGTCGCGGCTCCCGCGGGAGCCGAGGTCGTGATCAAGAACGTGTCGAAGTCGGCGCGCACGCTGACCGCCGCCGAGGACCCGAAGCTCATCCCGCAGGGGCCGATCAACCCGACCGGCCCGAAGTCGTTCCGCGTCGACAACCCGGGCAAGGTCTACACGATCAGCGACAAGGACGCGCCGTACCTGACGCTCAAGGTCGTCGTCGTCAACACGCAGTACTTCGGTTATCCCGACGAGACCGGCAGGTTCGAGATCGATAACGTGCCGGCCGGCGCGTACAAGGTGAAGGTCTGGTACCAGGACGACTGGGTCGCGCTCGGCGATGGGCCGTCCCTCGACGTCAGCGCGAAGGGCAAGACCGAGCTCAACACCAAGATTCCCGCCGCGGCGCTCCAGCCCGGCGCGAAGAAGTGAGGCGCGCGTGTTCCTGTCGAAGATCTGGTTCTTCCTGATCGCGCTCGCCGCGGCGATCGCGCTGACCATCGCGCTCGTCATGCCGCGCCCCGCGCAGCGCCAGCTCGTCAACGAAGAGCACAACCGGCTCGCCGTCGCGTGCGGCGTCGTCAACATCCTGCTCTCCGACGACGCGCACACCCGCGTCGGGCTCGCCGGCAAGTTCGCGCGCGCCCAGGAAGTGGTCGCCGCGCTCGAGCAGGCGAGCTCCACTGACAAGCTCGACGAGACGCGCATGAAGCAGGTGCGCGACGTCGGCGAGAAGCTGATGAAGGGCGTCTCGGGCCGCAAGCCGGACTTCGCGATGCTGATCGACAAGCGCGGCCGCGTCGTCGCGCGCGTGCGCCTCGACGAGAACGACTTCGGTGACTACGCGTCGGGGAGGCCGCTCGTCGACGACGCGCTCGCCGGATACCTGCGCGACGATCTGTGGGCGCAGAACGGCACGATGTACTTCGTGTCGGCGTCGCCGGTCGTGAGGCGCGATCCGCCGGTCACGTACGTCGGCGCGGTCGTGCTCGGTCACAAGGTCACGAACGAGCTCGCGCAGACGCTCGTGTCGCAGCTCGCTGTCGATCTCGCGTTCTACCTCGGCGACGACGACATCGCGGGCAGCAAGACGCTGCCGCTCGATCACACGAAGATGCAGGCCGCGCTCGCGACGCTGAAGGGCAACGACATCTCCAAGGACTGCCAGCAGAACCGGCCGATCGATCTGCGCGCCGCGAAGGAGGACTACACCGGTCTCGTCGCGCGCCTGCCCGGCGAGGCGTCGGCGCGCAACGCGTACTACACGGTGCTGATCAAGAAGCCCGCGGCGATCGGCTTTGCGGGCACGCTGAAGGTCGTCAGCAAGAGCGACCTGTCGTTCGGCAACTTCCCGTGGCTCCTCGTCGGCGGCGCGTTCGTCGTCGCGCTCGGCCTGGGCATCGGCCTCATGTGGATCGAGGCGGACCGACCGCTGCGCCGGCTCGCCGCCGATTCGGTGCGCCTCGCGAAAGGCGAGAAGGAGCGACTCGGCGAGGACGAGCACGCGGGCAAGTTCGGCTCGATCGCGCGCTCGGTGAATATCCACATCGACAAGCTCGGTCGCGAGGCGAAGTCCGCGCGCACGAACCTCGACTCGCTGCTCGGGCCCGCGCCGGAGGGCAGCCTCGGCACGATCGACCTGCTCGCGGGCGCGCTCCCGCCCGCGCGTCCGGGTGGGCCGGGTCCGTCGGCGCCTCCGCCGCCGAGCGACTTCCGGTTCAGCGACCCCGGCAAGGCGATCCCGACGCCGCCGCCGCTCGGCCGGCCGACGCCCGCGCCGGGCAGGCCGGTGACGCCGCCGATCCC
>JABFXX010000497.1 GCA_013368795.1 Kofleriaceae bacterium | reverse complement strand
GGGGAATCGCTGCCCCTCACCGCACCGGGGTAAGTTGCCAGCCCGCATCCGCTGCCAATCTCCGGACCGGGGTAAGTGCTCGGCGGGGAATCGCTGCCCCTCACCGCACCGGGGTAAGTTGCCAGCCCGCATCCGCTGCCAATCTCCGGACCGGGGTAAGTGCTCGGCGGGAAGTCGCCGACGCCGAGGGAGCTCCGCTCCGACACCGCCGTCCGGCCCATTTCCGGACCGGGGTAAGTTGTCGGCGCGAATCCGCTGCCAATCTCCGTACCGGGGCAAGTGCTCGGCGCGGAATCGCTGCCCCTCAGCGCACCGGGGTAAGTTGCCAGCTCGCATCCGCTGCCAATCTCCGGACCGGGGTAAGTGCTCGGCGGGAAGTCGCCGACGCGGAGCGAGCTCCGCTCCGACCCCGCCGTCCGATCACCGGACCGCGGACAAGCCGGCCGACGTTCTCTCATCTCGCGACTCCCGCCCGCTCGAGGGCGATGTCCAGGATGCGTTCCGACCGGCCGATGTCGAGCAGTCGGTACTGCAGCAGGATCGCGCGCGCGAGGTGCGACGCCGCGACCCGCGGATCGGCAGCGGCGCGCGCGCCTTTCACAGCCGACGCTTCGACCGAGAGCACGAGCGTGCGACGCAGGAACAGGCCGAACGGGTTCCGCCTCGCGTTGTCGTCCTCGACGATGCGCTCGTTCTCGTCCGCCGCGCAGATCGCGAGCGCGTCGGCATGCAGCCCGTCGAGCCTGGCGAGCAAGATCGAGCGAGGCTTGCGATGAACCTCGTCGAGGATCTCGAGGAGGAACGCGAGCAACGCGTCATCCGCATCCGTCCTCGGCTCCGGCGTGATCGCGGTGATCTCGCGATGGACGAACGCGAGCTCGCAGCCCGCGACGCGCGCCAGCACGTTGCCGAGCTCCGGATCGGGTGCGAGCACGACCGGTCTTCCATCCGCGGCCATGCGCTTCGTCAGCGCGGTCGACCTGGGAGCTGCCCACGCGGTGCGTCCGAGGGCTCCTACCAGAATCGTGCGCTTGCCGGCGTACGGCTCGACGAGCGGCACCCACCAGTGCGGCGGCCGCACGCTCGAGCTCGAGGTCGCAAGCGCGAGCGCGAAGTGATTCGCGTGGTCGCCTGCCTCGGCAAGCTCGCGAAGCTTCTCGCCGATCGCGTCGGCGAGGGCGCCCTGCGCGACCTCTCGCGCGAACTCGACCGCGCGGTCGAAGTGACGGTCGCGGCGAACGTCGTCGCGACTGAGCGTGTGACCGAGGCGCGAGTCCTGGATCTTGGCGTCGATGCCGTTGCCAACGAGATCGCCGGGCGACTCGTGGAGCATCAGACCGTGGTTGAAGAAGCCGACGTGGCCGCCCGTGCCGCTGATCCCGACGACGACCGTGAGCTGATCGTCGTCGGTGCTGCGCGTAACCTGGACGAGCACGTGGTCGAGCTCGAGAGGCTTGTCGATGCGACTCGCGGTCTTCTGCTCGGGACGAACGTCGACGAAGTTGATCGGAACCATCGCGTGCCGGCACCAGCGACGCAGCGCGGTCTCGCACGCCGTCCGATACGCCGAGACGTCGCCGGGTGGCATCGCGATCTCGAGCTCGACCGTCGTACCGGTCTGTGTCGCGGGGCCGGCGTCGAAGAGCTCGTAGCTGAGGTCGCGATAGAGATGCAGCGTCAGCCGGCGCCCGTCGCGCGAGCTGTGGACCGTGACGACCTCGGGATTGGGCGACAGCACCGACGCGAACCCGATGCCGAACTTGCCGATCTTCGTGCGGTCGTCTTCCTTCGTCGAGCGGAACAGGACGAGCAGCTGATTCTCGATGATGTCGCGGGTCATGCCCTCGCCGCGGTCGCGGACGGCGACCCGCAGGCGCTGATCGGCGCGCTCGTACGAGACCTCGACGTCGACGCTGGGCGAGCCGGCATCGATCGAGTTCTGGACGAGCTCGCGCAGGTACGCGTGTGCGTCGGCGAACTGCGCGATGACATCGCCGACGATGCCCGCGTCGCGCGGTGCCTCGGCCGGCTCGTCGCCGCCAGAGTCGCGGTAGGGACCCGCCACGCTAGGGAACGAGCTCTTGCAGGAACGCCATGCCGTCGGCCTTACCCGCGATCATACCCTCGGCGAGCTTGGCGATGTGGCGCGCCATCGGCGGGCCACTTGCCGCGAGCTTCTTCAGCTGCACCTCGCTGGCCGCGCGGCCGGCATCGGTGCGCGACAGCGTGATGAACGCGCCCGCCGCGACGAGACGGCGCATCGCGTTTGCCTCGCTGCCGGCCATGAGGGACGCGAGCTTCTCCGGCGTGTTCGTCTTCGCGTACGCGGCGGCGAGCGCGGGCAGCATCGCGGCGCGGACGTCGTGCGACGCATCGCTGAGCAGCGGCTCGAGCAACTGCGCGGTCAGCGTCGCGTCGCGGTCGACGAGACCGATCGCGGCGGCACCGGCCTGCGCACGAACACGCTCCGCGCGCGAGCCGAGCGAACGCTTGAGGCGGACCGCGACGGCTTCCTTCGGTGCGATGCGGGCGATCGTCGTCAGCGCGAGCTGGCTGAGCTCGGGATCCGGATCGCGGGCGGCGAGCGAGAGCGCGCGATCCATGACCGCGGGCTCGATCTTGTCCTTCTGCGCGGCGAGTCGCTCGAGCGCCGCTTTGCGGACCTGCGCGTCGGCATCGGCGAGCGCGGCGCTGAGCGTCGCTCCCGCACGGAGACCGGCGCCGAGCGCGGCGTCGACGGCCGCGACGCGGACGAGCGCGGAGCTATCGGCGACGGCGAGCCCGATGAGGTCGGACGCACCGACGAGCTTTGCAGAGCGCAGGAGCGCGAGCTTCTCGCCTTCGTCGGCACGCTCCCAGAGCTTCGCCATCGCGGTCGCGGTCGCCTTGGGGGCACCCGCACCGAGGCCGCCGATCGCGCGGATGCCGATCAGACGAACCTCGCGATCCGGATCGTCGAGCAGGCCGACGAGCGCCTCGCTGATCGACGCGGGCACCTGGCGATCTTTGCCGACGGTCATCGCGAGCACGCGCGCGGCGCTGCCGCGAATCTCGCCGTCTGGATCCTTGATGAGGCGCGCTGCGATCGTCGCGCCGTTCTTCGCCGGATCCGGGCCGTCGGCGACACAGTTCATGACGAGGCGGCGGACCTCGACGCTCTCGTCGTCGGTCGAGCGGGCGAGTGCGCGCCGTGCGTCGGCGCTGCCGACGGTCGCGGCGTAGCACAGACCCTCGACGCCGATCGGATGGAGCGCCGGATCGTCCTGCATGCGTGCGGCCGACGCGAGGTAGTCGAGCACGTAACCCGGCTTCTTCTTCGCGAGGTTCGCGAAGATGCGGGCGGCGTCACGGCGCGGCCGGCCCTTCTCGCGCCACAGCTGGGCAATGCCGGAGATCGCGACCGGACCGCTCGCACCGGCGACGGCCGACAGCGCGAGGCCCTCGGCGGCACCGATGCGGACCGGGTAGCTCTCGGCCTTCGCCATCTTGATGAGCTTCTCCTGGTACGTGCGGCCGAGCTTGCCGGCGGCCGTCGCGGCGGCGGCGCGGACGTCGGTGACCTCGTCCTTGAGGAGCTTCTCGAGGGCACCGCTGGCGGCGTCCTTGTTCACCGCGGCGACCTCGCCCCACGCGAGCGCGGCGGCGACGCGCAGCCGCTTCTCGAGCTTCCTGTCGTCGAGCATCGCCGTCAGATCGCCACCGGCACGCTCGGGATCGATCTTCGCGTACAGCGGCAGCGCGGCGGCGCGAACGGCCTCGGACTTCGAGTTGAATGCCGCGCGCGCGGCGTCGACGAGGTTCGGAATCTTCGGCAGCGGATCGAGGTCGAGCAGGAGATCGATCGCGAACGTGCGCGCTTCGATCGGGGCACGGTCATTCGAGACGAGGTTCGTCGTCAGCGCGGTGCCCGCGGCGAGCGGATCCTGTGCCAGCGCGGTGCGGATCTGACCCTTCGCGCGCTCCTTGAGCGGCGGCGACGACTCGGGGTCCGACAGCACGGCGATCGCGTTGCCGGCGGACGGTGCGTCGTCGGTCGCGGCGGCAGAAACCTCGGTCAGCAGCTCGCGGCGCGTCTCGGCGTCGGGATCGTGCGCGAGTGCGGCGGAGAACAGCGCCTTGCCGCGCTCGCCGAGGCTCCGCACGGACGAGAACGCGATGCGGCGCAGCTCGGCGTCCTGCGACGTGAGCGCCTTGACCAGCGTGTCCTGATAGATGCCGTCTCGACGCTGCGCGGCTGCACCGGCGACCGCTACTGCGGCGCGCTGAACCGCCGGGTTCGGCATCGCGAGCGACGACTCGACGAGTGCGATCTCCGCCGGGGTGCCTCGCGCGATCGGCCGCAGTGCCGCGAGCAGCTCGGCGAGATCCTCCGGATCTTTCGCCGCCTTCTTCAGTGACTCGAGCGTCGGCTCGGCACCGGTCGTCGCGTAGTCGACGAGACCCGCGAGCTGCGGCGCCATGATCGACTTCAGCTGCACGCTCCAATCGCCCTTCGCGGTGCCCAGGTCGTGCCCGTCGATCTTCTTCCACATCTCGGGCGCGACCATCGCGCGCGTGAGTCCGGTGTCCGCGACGACTTCGCCGTAACCACTGCCAGGCAACCAGCCGAAGCTCGACAGTCCGGCGCGTCCGCCGCGCACGAGCACGTGGTCGCCTCCGGGGGCAGGCTCGAGATCGAAGAACACTCGCCCGCGCATCGACATCAGGATGATGATCAGGATGACGATCGGCACCGCGGCGATCGCGCCCGCGATCATCATGTAGTGCCGCTTGCTGCGCTGGACGACGTCCACTTCCGCCGGCGAGCTCGGCGAAATGCCCTCGTGACGGAGCGAGTACAGCTCCATCAGCGACAGCCGAGACTTGTTCTGGATCTTCGATCCCAGCAGATCGAACGCGCGCCGCGCGGCCGCCCGGGCAGGCGCACCGAGCACGCGAATGCGCGGCGTCAGTACCTCGTGCCGCAACATCCACGCGGAGCCCTGCATGTCCGCCCGGACAATCACGCCGCGCGACTCGAGTACCCCAAACGCAGATTGAGCGAATCCGGAATCCAAATTCGTCCGGCGAATGATCGCCTCGGTCGTCCGAGCACCGTGCGGCCCATCCGCGAGCTCCGCACACAGTCGTAATGCCGACCGCTCGTTCCCCGTCGCGCGACACGCGTCGTGCAGCCACGCCGACTCGAGCTCCGTCGGACCGCCGAGCTTCTGGAGTGCGGCCATGTTCGTGATCCGCAGATCGCGCATCGCCATCGCGGCGATCTGGAGATCCGCCGCCAGCAGCCCTTGCCCGTTGTCCAATCCGCGGACAACCGCTTCCGCCAGCTGCGGATCCGCCGCCACACCGGACAGCGACAGCACCCGATCAAAGATCGCCGCCGCAGCCGCCGCCTTCAGTCTCGGGAGCTCGTAACGATTGCTCGGCGGGAACAGCGATCCCGTCCGGCGTTCGAGCGCGCCCAGCGAATTGAGCCGCTCGGCCGCACACACGAACAGAAACCGCGCCTTGCCGGCCGACCGGCTCACGACCTTCGTATACAGATCCGCGAGCTCGCCAACGATCCGATCGTCGTGGCACGCCAGATCCACGTCATCGACGACGAACACGAACTGCTGTCCGGCGACCGCGTTCGACACCGCACGTGCGAGGAACGCCACGGGGGCCTCGTTCGCGTTTGGTTGGATCCCAAACGACGTCAGGCCGTTCGCAAAGCTCTGGGCCGGCTGCGACAGGTCCTCGCATGCCATCGCCACGATCCCGTGATCACGCAGATCCGGAATCAGGCCCGCACGAACGAGCGACGTCTTGCCAACCCCTGGCTCTCCAAACAAGAGCCCCGCTCTGAACGTGTCCGCTGTCACCAGCCGACTCAGCTCGTCGCGCTCTGTTTCGCGACCTTGCCAGACATCCCGCTCCGCTTCGCCGAACGGATCGAGCCCCCGAAGAGGCGACACCGTACCGGGGTAAGTCGCGACCGCCATGTCCCGCACTATAAATCAGGATGCGGCGGCGCAAGGTCCGAGCGTCGTCTATGCTCGACGCATGGGGCATTCTCGCGCGGCTCCCCGGCATGCGTCCGCGTCCGGATCCACGTCCGCGTCCGGATCCACGTCCGCGTCCGCGTCCGCGTCCGCATCCGCACTCGTTTGCGCGTCTGCGCTCGCAGTCTTTGCGTTCATGCCCGATGCCGGCGCTGGCGGCGGCGGCGACGGAAGCGCGAGCCCATCGACGGCCGGAGCACGGACCTCGATCACCGTGTGGGCCACAGCACCGTCTCAACCCGGCATGTACGGCGGCGGCGCCGCCTACGCGAGCGCCTATCCCGCTGCCTACGGCGGACTCACGTATGGCGGCTTCACATCTCCAACCGGTGCGATGATCACCGAGCGCCGCGACGTCGACGTCACCGCAAGCGGCGAAGTCCGAATCTCGGGCATCGCGTCGACCGTCGATCCTGCAACTGTGCAGCTTCGCTCACTCACCGACCCGACCGGGGTAAGTGTGAGCGAGCAGCGATTCGTCCCCGGCGCGACAACGCCCGATGAAATCCTGGCCCGTCATGTCGGCGATCAGGTCACGATCGTAACGCCGAAGGGCGAGGTCGCCGGCGTCCTGCGGTCTGTCGACCCACAAGCGCTCGTGCTCGAAGTCGGCAGTGGCGATCAGAAGCGCATCCAGGTCATGCGTCGCGATGGCTACGTCCAGGACATCCGAATGCCGGCCGGACAAGGGATCGACAAACCCTCGCTCGTCTGGCGCCTCGCGACGAAGAAGCCAGGCAAGCACACCGTCGAAGTCACCTATCGCGCCGAGGGCCTGACGTGGGGAGCCGACTACCTCGCAATTTTCGACGAGGCTGCCAAGGCAATCGACTTCTCCGCGTGGGCTACGCTGCGCAATGCCAGCGGCACCAGCTTCGACGGCGCCGAGGTCACACTCGTAAGCGGCGGCAGCTCGGCTCCCGTCGTCGTCAATCCATACGCTTACGGTGCGCAGTCACTCCAGTCGCGGCCGCTCGCTCCTGCGACTCGATACACGGTTCCCACGCCGGTTCACGTTGGCAACGGCGAGTCCGTCCAAGTCGAGTTGATGCCCCCGCGGCTCGCAGCCAAGGCTCGCTCGGTCGTCACCTTCGAGGCCGTCGCGGACATGTCCGCGAGCTACCAGGCCTATCCGGCCTCCGATTGCACGATGCTCTCGGCGACCGTCCCCGGCAATGCCCACGCTGACGTCGCAGTCGAAATCGATCTGCCCAACGCCAAGCAGCTCCCCGACGGCAAAGTACGCGTCTTCCGCCGCCCGGCGAAAGCGCCCGAGCGCCTCGAGGTCCTCAGCGAGGAGCCGCTCCGCGCGACTGCTGGCGTCGCGCGCATCAAGCTCGCCGCCAACACCGATCTCACGGGCGAACGGCGCGCCGTCTCGTGCAACATCGACGAGCGCGCACACACGATCACGGAGAAGGTCGAGGTGAAGCTCGAGAACAAGGCCAAGAGCGCGGCCGACGTCGTCGTGCGCGAATTCCTGTGGCGCTATCCAATCTGGAAAATCGATCCCGCCGACGAGACCATCAAGGGCCAAAAGACCGCCGCGCAGACGCAGGAGTACCGCCTGAGTGTTCCGGCTGGAGGGAAGAAGTCGCTGACGTACACCGTCGTGTACACGTATCAATGAGGACCCAACCGGGGTTTGTTGCCGCCTAGGAGCCGGGCCGGGGTCCTAGGAGCCCGGCCGGGGTTTGTTGCGCATAGAGAATTGTCGGGACCGGAATCCTCACTGCGCCAACACGAACGGACCAATACGTGGGCGCTATCAGACGGTCGACCGAGACGTCGGCTCGTAGCGCTCATCCATGCAGCGGCGGCGCACGGACAACGTCCGAGCGCTAACTCATCAACCGGGCAACAGCGGTTGCGGTCTCAGGCAGCGGCCGCTACCGGGACGCCGGCGAAACGTGCGAGCCAATAGGTGCCTGGTGGAAAGATCGCGCTGCGACGATTACTCCATCGATCCCGCGCCTCGCGATAGGCGTCGAGGAACATGCGATAACCCAGTAGCGCTGCCGTTCTGTTGAGCACGTTACCGGCGAAGCGTGGACGAAGGTTGCGCCTCGGTTCAGTGCTCTTCGGCGTCGTCTTCCACGACTGTGCCAGCACTGCCTTGCGGCCCATGATCCTCGTTCCGTCGCGGTGCCGGCGCTCGGCAACAGCGCGCTCGACAGCGGCCACGCCAGCCTTGACCTCTGCAATCACATCGGCAGCAGGGCCGAGCTCGGGCGGAATGGTGAGGTTAAGCGTGACCGATTCCGGCATCGGACCGTCAGGCCGAAAGAAGTGACGCGGACGTCGTGCGGTCAGCGGCCGGCCCGATAGCAGGTTCGGATAACCATTTGCACCGGGCCAATGGTGCACGCGCTCGACCAGGTGATCCTTCACCGGGTTCGTGGCGACGTAGACCAGCTTGTCGATTACTGCGTCGCGATCAAGGAGTCGAGTGATGCACGGTGCTTGCGCTGCCCAAAAGTTCTCCCAGCGGCCACGCAAGACGTTCTGGCATCGAGCGAACAGTTTGTGGAAGTACTCGACGAACGCGGGACACGCGCCGTAGCGGTCGTAGATGACGGTGTGATGGTGGTTGGCCTCCGCGAGCGTATTCAGGATGTCGATCTTGTAGCGAATTGCCGCGACGATCAGACAGTACAGAAATGCGTTGTTGGTCTCCTCATCGGGCCGCAACAGGTTCTGCCTCTGCGCGCAGCGACGCGTGATGAGATAGAACTGCTCTCGAAAGATCTGACGGGGCATCGACATGTTGGTCGCGCTCGAGCAAGCACCGAGCCAGCGGGCCGCAACGCGCAACTCGTCGAGATGAGAACTCGCGCGCGAATCCGATTGTCCGCGCGCCGGACGGTTGTCCGAGTCTCGTCGGACGACGGACGCGATCTCGGTCGCGAGATAGCGACGCACGTACCCCGGCCGGGACCACGGATGCTGCAACTTACCCCGGTCGGGCGAACGGCCACGGATGAGTCCGCAACTTACCCCGGTCGGGTTCGTCGGGTTCGTCGCACCCAACGCCTGCAACTTACCCCGGCCGGGCTACGGCGCGCAGACACCGTAGGTGTCACCGCCGACCGTGAACGGATCTGCAAAGCCGATGCACTGCTGTCCGCCGCACGCCGCGCTCGAAGCAGCAGGCGACTTGCAAACCTTGCGGCATTTGAACGTGACGTTGTTGTCCGTCGTCGTGCAAAGGAAGCCCTTCGCGCACAGCGCGTCGTTGCCGACGGTGCCAGCCTTGCAGTCGGCACCCTGCGTACCCGCGCCTGCGGGACTGCAGTCCGTGATCTTTACCGGGCTGCCCGCATGAGTTGCGCTGAAGAGGCCGCATTTGTAGGTCGACGGGCAGAGCGCGCCGGTCGTGTCCGTCGGATCGCAGTTTGACGAGCACGCACTCGGGATGCCCTGTACCGGCGTACTGCCGCTGGTGATGTCGATAACGCACTTGCCGCGCGGGCTGCCGCAGTCGGCGTCGGCGGTGCAGTACTTCTTGCACGACCCGTACTGGGCACTGCCGAGGCAGACGAAGCCTTTGTCGCAGTCGTCGAGCGAGTTGCACGACGTCGTGTTGGTGCCGGGTGCGGTGACCGGCCGGCACGCTGTGCCGTTGGCGTCTGACGTGTCGACGTCGCACGCGAACGTCTGCGAGCACCCGCACTGTGGAAGGATGCTGCACGGCATCTGCGAGCACGCGAACGCGTCGAGGGCGGTGTCGAGCGGTCCGCCCGTGTCATGCGAGGCATCGGTTTGCGCGCTGCTGCCGGCGTTCGCGCATGCGGTAAGCGCGACGGCGACGAGCAGCGAGAGCCTCATGCGGGCAATCGTATCAGCGTATTAGCCGTTGCGGCGGCCAAGCTTGATCCGCGCTTCGGGATCCGCTGGCGTGGCCTCGGGCGCCACGACGGAAGTGTCCTTGCACTCCGACCCCTTGTCGGCGGTGATCTGCGGACGCAGCGCGAGGGTGTGATCGATCCAGACTCGCTGGACGTCGGGGTCGACGGCATTGTCGCGGAGCGTCTCGCGCAGGATCTGGAGCCGGCGCTCGAAATGGCCGCCGAAGATCGGCGTCTTGGCGTGAGCGGTTCGCATCGGCCGTCCCGTGTACTTCACGTCTCCGCCGAGGAAGCTCGCGGTGAACTCGTACTCGCGATCGATCAGGTGCTGGCGGTTCTTGCCCTCGAACATGAAACCGATCATCACGTCCCCGAACACCCGGGAGTAGAAGTCGGTGACGACCGCGCGGAGCTTGGCTTCTCCGATCTTTGCGAATAGCTCGGGCCCTCGTTCGATCGTCATGTCCGTGTCACCTCGACAGGTTGGCCCGAGAGGGCGCTGGTCCCCGACAGCTCGTCGATGCGGCTGGAGTCGATCACGTCGTTGACACTCGCACCTGGCACCGTCGACGCGACCCGCAGCTTCACGCCGCGCCGGCCGTGCCCCCATCCATGCGGCACGCTCACGACGCCCGGCATCATCGTGTCCGTCACCTCGACGGGAAGGTCGATCGCGCCCTTCTCGCTCGCGACCCGCGCGGTCGCGCCATCGACGAGCCCGCGCGTGGCGGCATCGTCGGGATGGATCATCACCGTGCAGCGCGGCGGCCCCTTCACGAGCCGCTCGCTGTTGTGCATCCACGAGTTATTCGAGCGGAGGTGACGGCGGCCGATCATCACCAGGCCCGCATCGGGCTGCGCGAACCGGCGTGCGAGGCGAGGGACGTCGTCGACATAGATCGACGGCGCCAGGTGAACCTTCTTGTCGGCATGGCCGAGTCGCGCCGGCAGCCGCGATTCGAGCGCGCCGAGGTCGAGCCCGTGCGGCGCCTTGCGGAGCTTGCGTAGCGAGAGGCCGGCAAGGCCCTTGCGCAGGCCGTGAGGACCGGTGCGAAGGGCGATCTCGATCACCGCCTCGGGGCCGAGCACACCGAGCAGGCGCTCTGCCAGACCGGAACCGACGCGCAGGTTCAGCCGCGTGAACAGGCCAAGGCAGATCTCCCAGTCGTGACGCTCGTCCGACCCTCGTTCGAACAGCGGTGGGGAGTACTTCGCGATGTTGCGGACAGCGAACGCATTGAGCGCCGCGTCGTAGTGCGCGCGCTCGAGCGGCGAGGTCGGCGGCAGGATCACGTGCGCGAGGCGCGTCGTCTCGTTGAGATACGGATCGATCGACACCATGAAGTCGAGCTGCTGGAACGCCTGCTCGAGCGCGGGGCCGCCCGGCGCCGAGAGGATCGGGTTGCCTGCGCTCGTGATCAGCGCGCGGATCTGGCCGTCTCCGGGAGTCGTGATCTCCTCGGCGAGCGCGGTCATCGGGAGCTCGCCGCCGAATTCCGGCTTGCCGGACACGCGGCTCTTCCAGCGTCCAAACCCGCCCTCGAGACCGAGCAGCGGCGCGAGCGGGATCGGATCGACCGCCGGCGTGGTGAACATGAGGCCACCCGGCTCGTCCAGGTGACGGGTGATGGCATTGATCGTGTAACAGAGCCACGCGGCCAGGCCGCCAAACTCCTGAACACACACGCCGACGCGGCCGTAGAGCACCGCCCGCTCGGTCGTCGCGAGCGCCATCGCGAGCTCGCGGATGTCTTCGCAACTTACCCCGGTCAGGGAACTAGCCCGCTCCGGCGTCCACGGCTCCACCAATGTCCGCAGCTCGTCCAACCCGGTGGCCGAAAGCCGGCCAAGCCGGACCTGCTTCTGCGCGAAGAGCTCGTGGATCATCGCGAGCAGCAGCACGGCGTCGGTGCCGGGACGAATGAACAGGTGCCGATCGGCCTTCTCCGCGGTCTCGGTGCGCCGTGGGTCGAGCACGATGACCTTGCCGCCGCGATCGCGGATCGCCTTGAGCCGGCTGCGGATGTCGGGAGCCGTCATGAGGCTGCCGTTGGACGCGAGTGGGTTCGCGCCGAGGCAGATGAAAAGGTCGGTGCGATCGACGTCGGGCACCGGCATCAGCAGCTGGTTGCCGAACATGGTCAGCGCCGCGAGCATGTGCGGCAACTGGTCGAGCGACGTCGCCGAGAACATGTTGCGCGTGCCGAGCGTGCGCAGCAGCAGCTGGCCGTAGGTGAGGAGGCCGAGGTTGTGGGCGCTCGGGTTGCCCTGATAGACGCCGATCGCGTGCTTGCCGTGGCGCGCGCGGATCTCGCGCAGGCGCTTTGCGACGTAGTCGAGCGCCTCATCCCAGCCCATCGGCGTCCAGGTGTCGCCGTCGCGGCGCATCGGCGAGCGCAGGCGATCGGGGTCGTGGTGGAGGTCCGCGAGCGCGGTGCCCTTCGGACAGATGTAGCCCTTGCTGAACGGATCTGCGTCGTCGCCCCGCACGGACACCACGCGGTCACCGTCGACCTCGATCGCGACACCGCAGGTAGCTTCGCAGAGGGGACAACTGCGATAATGCGTGGTGGTCATGGCGGCCTCGCAACCCAAGGTAGCAGGGAACGCCACTGGAGCGCCGCTCACGCTGCAGGAGCTCCTCGAGCTTCATCCGTGGCCGGCCGAGTACCAGAACGAGTCCAAGATCGAGCGGCTCTGGATCAAGGAGTTGCCGGGGACGCCGCAGACCCTGTGGCCGTTCATCTCCGACACGTCGCGCATGAACCGCGCGCTCGGCACCGCCGAGATGACGTTCGTCGAGAAGGAAGGCAAGCGCTACGGCTCCTCGAAGGCGGGCGGCGTCAAGCACGAGTGGCTCGAGGTGCCGTGGAACTGGGTGGCCGAGCAGTGGCTCACGTCGTTGCGCATCTACGAGCGCGGCTTCATGCGCGTGAACTTCGCGATCCATCGGCTCGAGCCGACGCCGACGGGGACGCGCCTCTATCTGTATTTCGGAGTCATCCCGCGCGGCGCGCTCGGTTCCGCCGCGATCCGCATCGGGTTCCCGACGATCAAGCGCGCCTACGACCGCGTGCTTCCTGCACTCGCCGCCCAGCTCGATCGGGCGCGCCCCGAGGTGCTCCAGCTGCCGCCGCCCACGCTCTCCGACGACGCGGCCGCGCGTCTCGAAGCGGGCCGCAAGCAGCTCCTCGCCGAGGCCATGCCGAGCGAGGCCGTCGAGAAGCTCGTCGACTACATCCGCGTCGGAGACGACGCCGATCTGCATCGCATCCAGATCCGCGAGCGCGCGCGCACCTGGAAGATTCCGGAGATCGACCTGTTGCGCACGGCACTGCACGCGACGCGCGCCGGACTCCTCGATCTGTCGTGGGACACGATCTGCCCGCACTGCCGCGGCCTGCGCGACGAGACCGGCAAGCTGTCCGAGCTCCAGGCGGCGAGCCACTGCGAGGTGTGCGCGATCGACTTCACCACCGACGTTCCCGAGGCCGTCGAGGTCACGTTCCGCGTCCATCCCTCGATCCGCGACGTGGCCGAGCTCCTCTATTGCAGTGCCGAGCCCGCACGCAGGGAACATATCCGCGTGCAGGTCGCCGTCGGTCCAGGCGCACGCGCGACGCTTGCACCCGCACTCGCGCCCGGTCGCTACACCGTGTGGGCGGGTCACCGCGGCGGCTGGTACCTCGACGTCGACGAGACCGGCCCGGGCGAGCTCGTCTACGAGGATCATCCCGAAGGCACGGTCGTGCGCGCGAACACGCGTCCGACGGTCACGTTCGAGAACGACGGCACCGACGAGGAGCTCTTCACGATCGAGCGCGCGACCTGGAGCGACGACGCGCTGCGCCCCGGCATGCTGCTCTCGTTCCAGGAGTTCCGCGACCTGTTCTCCGAGGACTACATCGGCGCGGACGTGAAGCTCGCGGTCGGCGAGCAGACGCTCTTGTTCACGGACGTCGTCGGCTCGACTGCGTTCTACGCGTCGCGCGGTGACCCGGCGGCGTTCGTCGAGATCAAGAAGCACTTCGACGAGGTGTTCGCGATCGTCGCGAGGAATCGCGGCGCAGTCGTGAAGACGATCGGCGACGCGGTCATGGCGACGTTCGTGTCGCCGCTCGACTCGCTCAAGGCAAGCCAGCAGATCCACGCCGCATTCCATCCCGCTCGCACCGACACGCCGATCCGGCTGCGCATCTCGCTCAACACCGGGCCGTGCATCGCGGTGCGTCTCAACGCGAACGCAGACTTCTTCGGCGGCACGGTCAACATCGCCGCGAAGCTGCAGGCACTCGCCGAGGGCTATCAGATCGCGATGAGCGAGGCGACGTACCGCGCGCCCGGTGTCGCCGAGTTCCTCGTCGAGCAGAATGCGTCGCTCGAGGAGCTCGTCTACGAATCCAAGGCGCTGAAGGAGCCGGTCGCGGTCCGCCGCTGGACCGTGTTCCGCGAGGCGTGATGCGGACCAAGGCAGCCATCGTCCCCAGCAGCAGCGCCATGGCCGGCGCCTCACCATTGTTCGTCGTGGCAGTCGCGTTCCTCGCCGCATGCTCGTCGAGCCCGGGGCCATCGCGCTCGTCCTCGTCCTCGTCGGCGCAGCGGGCACCGGAGCCTGCGGTCGACATGGCGTGCGTCGAGCGCGCCCGCAATGGTCACCTCCTCGACGGCCTCCCGGCGAGCGCATCGGGTTTCGCGATCACCGCGGCAGGCAAGGGCGGCGCGCACCTCCATCGCGACGGCCGCAAGCTCACCGACGCCGAGGGTGCGGCGCTCTGGCAGGCACTCCAGGATGTCTTCACCCAGGGCGGCCTCTCGATGGGCAGCAGCGGCATGTACTCGATCTATCGCTGCGACGATGCGGCCCCGGCGTCGTGCTTCAAGTTCGAGCAATGGGTCTGTCGGCTGTCCGTCGACGTGCTCGCAGCGCGGGTGCTCGCGACCCTCGAGCAGCAGGGCCTCGCCGACGCAGAGGTGACGATCGACACCGTGTTCAACGAAGCCGGCGGTCCTCGCTGCAGGGGCGACTCGTGCCGGCCGCAGCAGCACTACTCGACGCACGGTACGTACGATGCGTGGCGTCGACGCCGCTCGGACGGCGACGGCTACGGCACGTGCACCGGCGACGGCGACTGCAGCGGCAGCCAGTCCTGCATGGCCTGGTACCTGCTCGGCGGCGGCGAGACGGCCGAGTTTCGCCAGATGTCGGAGCCGACGTGGTGCGGCTGCATCGACAACAAATGCACCTGGTTCACCCAGTAGGAGTGCGTCGTGCCACCGGGCAGTCGTCAGATCGAGATGACGTGGACGTGCTCTGCGTGCGGGCACAGGAACCTCGGCCGCTACAAGACGTGCCAGGGTGCGGCGATCCGAAGGACAAGTCCGAGAAGTACGAGATGCCGACGGACAGCGCGAGTGCGGCCGACGCACCTGAAGATCGCGACCGGAGGCCGCGTCTCTGGTAACGCTGCTGTCGTCCGAGTTTCGGCCATCGACCGGCGGCGGCAAACGACGACATGCCGTTCGCGCTCCAGATTCGCAGCTTCAACTTACCCCGGTGCGGATCACTGCCGATCCTCACGTGCGCGGCCGACCACAACGGCCTTCCGGACCGGGGTAAGAGACCGCGTCATTGGTGACGCTGCTGTCGTCCGAGTTTCGGCCATCGTCTGCCGCCCCCGGCTGACGACA
>JABFXX010000433.1 GCA_013368795.1 Kofleriaceae bacterium | reverse complement strand
CGTGGACGTCCCCATGATCGTGGCCGTGCACGTGACCGGGACCGCCCCCGTGGGCGTGGCCGACGCCGTGGCCGATCGAGCGTACGAACCAAGCCCATGGCGTTCGCCCGACGAGAGTGCGGTTTCTCGGCCCCGCTCGACGCGAATCGCCGGCGGACGATTTCGTTCGGTCGCCCCGATCGTCGACGGTATCGGCCACGCCCACGGGAGCGTTCCCGTCCACGTGCACGGCCACGATCAGGGGGCCGATCACGATCACGTCGACGGGGACGCTTCATGACCTCGCTCTCCCCGCTCGCCGCGAGCGCGCGGCTCGTGGGACGGCGGGGGCGCGTGCTGCTTCACTCGGCACGCGACGACGACGGGCTCGGCGCGTGGTCGTTCGCCGGCGCCGAGCCGACCGCGACGCTCATGGCGCGCGGCCGCTCGCTCGTTCGGCTCGACGACAAGGGCCGCCCCGAGAAGCGCTTCACCGCCGACCCATTCGATGCCGCCGAGGAATTCCTCGCCGAGCACGGCTGCACGCTCGGACCTCGCGCGCCGGGACCACCCGACGTTCGCGTCATCGGTTACTTCAGCTACGACCTCGCGCGCGTGATCGAGCAGCTGCCCGGCGGACCGACGCTCGGCCAGGACGTGCCCGACATGTGGCTCGCTGCGTATGGCTCGCTCGCGCGCTGGCGCGATGGTCGCGACGGCACCGTCGTCGGCGCCGACCGCGCGTGGCTCGAGGCCGCGCTCGCGAAGGGTCCGAGCACGCCGGGCTTGCCGCCGCGGTTCGGGCCGCTCGTCCCCGACGACGACGGCGCGCACCACATGGCGCGCGTCGAGCGCATCCTCGACTATCTCGCCGCCGGCGACGTCTATCAGGTCAATCTCGCGCGCCGTCACGTCGCGCGGATCGCGATGCCGGGCGACGCGCTCGCGCTGTACGACGCACTCGCTGCGGTCGCGCCCGCACCGTACGGCGCGATGATCGAGGCCGATAACGTCACCGTGATCTCCGGCTCGCCCGAGCGGTTCCTCGCGTCGGCCGGCGATCGGATCGAGACGCGTCCGATCAAGGGCACGCGCCCGCGCAAGCCGGGCGGCGCCGAGGAGCTCGCGGCCGCCGACAAGGATGCCGCCGAGCATCTGATGATCGTCGACCTCGAGCGCAACGACCTCGGCCGCATCGCCGAGACGGGCTCGGTGCGTGTCGACGAGCTCGGGTATGTCGTCGAGCTGCCCGCGCTCTATCACAAGGTGTCGCGCGTCAGCGCCAAGCCGCGCGCGGGACTCGGTTACGGCGAGCTGCTCAAGGCGACGTTCCCCGGCGGCTCGATCACGGGCGCACCGAAGGTCCGCGCGATGCAGCTCATCGACGAGCTCGAGCCGGCGCGACGCGGCCCGTACTGCGGCGCGTTCGGCTACTTCGGCGCGAGCGGCGCGTTCGATCTCGCGATCGCGATCCGCATCGGGGTGCTCGCCGGTCACGAGCTTCGCGTCCACGTCGGCGGTGGCATCGTCGCCGACTCCGACGCGGCCGCCGAGCTCGCCGAGACCGAGGTCAAGGCCGCGGGCTGGGTCGCGGCGCTGCAGCGCCTCTCGCAGTGATCACGGAAACGGCGGCACGCCCGCGTCGAGGCCGATCGGAGCCGCGTCGTACGGGTTCTGGCCGACGTCGCCGTAGAACGTCGCGTCGAACAGGCTGAGCCCCGCATCGCGAAGGAATGCGTCGCCCCGCACGCCGCCGTCGAAGCCGGGGATACCCGCGTCGGCGAACACCACAGCGGCGTCGACGGTCCCAGGAACGACGCCCACGAACGCGCTCGGTGTGTTGTTGGGTTCCACCGGGAGCTGGTCGACGTCGGGCGTACACGCGCCCAGCGCGAGGAGCGCGAACACGAGGCACTTCATGACTGAACCGTGGCCTCATCTCGCGACCGCCGCGAGAGTGCCCCGATGTCACTCAGGGAAACTCTGCGAACACGAACGTCACGGTGCTCTGGAACAGCGGGATCCCAACAACCGGAGCGAGATCGGTCGTGCCCACGCGGAGATTCAGCTGTGCGGACGGGGGACGCACACCGGGCACCCAGATCGAGCCGAGTTGCCCGGTGGCATTTCCTTGCCAGTGCACCGCGTCGCCTCCGTCGTACAGGGGCGGGACATCGGAGATCGGGTCCGTCGTCGCGGTGACGTTCGAGATCGGCGTGGTGCCTCGCAGCACCTTCGCGATGATCTGACCGTCCTCCACGGGCGGTGTGACATTGTTGGCGCCGACCATCTCCAGGTACACCGCGAGATCGAGCGCCGGGATGCTGGTCAGCGTGCCGAAGCTCATCGCGGACGGAAACACCGAGTCGCCCGAGACGCGCCACACGAGATTCGAGCTGGTCGGCCGCATGATCGTGAAGCTGCCGTCGTCGGCGGTCGTCGCGGTGAAGCTGCCGAGCGACACCATCAGGTTGCCGGCGCCGGTATTGGCGCACGTCGTCGGGAACCGCGCGTCGACGAGCAAACATACGCGGGCGTTGATCGTGTTGCCCGCGTCGCCGGCATCGCCACCGAATCCCGCATCGACGAAGCCCGTGCCGCTCGACCCACCACCGCCGCCCGGCATCACCGGGAACATCTCGATGTCGTGGTCGCATGCGACGAGCAACAGGAGCCCGGCGATCAGCGCCTTCATGTTCGAAGCATAGCGCGGCGCCGGTATGCGACTGCACTTTCCAGCAACAGCAGGACCACGCCGACGAGCAGCGCTGCATCCGCGACATTGAAGATCGGCCACATGTGCTCGTGGACGTGCCAGCGGATGAAGTCCGTCACGGCGCCTTCACGTACGCGATCGATGAGATTGCCGAGTGCGCCGCCCGCGATCAGCGCGTACGCGGCCCTCTTCATGCGCTCCTCGGGGCGCGTACGTGCCGCCACGATGCCGATTCCCACAAGCGCGAATGCCGCGACGAGCGACAGCACGATCGCGCCCACCTGTCCGCCGTGCTGGAACGACGAGAACGCGACGCCCTTGTTCTGCGCGAGCTGCCAGTCCCAGTAGCCGTCGATGACCGGCTGCGGCTCACCCGCGGGCAGCGTGCTTTGCGCCCACTGCTTGCTCCCCTGATCGAATCCTGTCGTGCAGACGAAGATCGCGAGAAAGATCACAGCACGGCGCAGGCGCGGCATGGTCCCAAGACCGCCGCGCCCCGCCGTTCATTCCTGATCCCGGTGGTCCTTGACCAGGCCGGCCTTGCGGGCGCGCTCGGCTTTGGCCGCCTTGAGCGCCTTCTTGTCGACCTGCTTGAGCGCCTTCTCGCGTTTGTTCTCTTTCTGGATGTCGATGAACATCAGGCCGACACCGACGACGAGCACGACGTCGGCGATGTTGAACACCGGCCACTCGTGGGTCTTGTAGCGCCACAGGATGAAGTCGGTGACGACCGAGAAGTAGACCCGGTCGATCAGGTTGCCGACCGCGCCGCCGGCGACAAGCGCCAGCGCCCAGTGCAGCACGCGCTGATCGGGGCGCGCCTTCTTCAGCATGAACACCATGCCGATGACCGCGCCGATGCCGATCAGAGACAGGAACCACTTCGTGAAGTCGGGGCCGAGGCTGCCGAACAGGCCGAACGCCGAGCCCGGGTTCATCGACAGCCGCCACTCCCAGAAGCCGCTGATGAAGTTCACCTTCTGGCCGCCGCACACGGCGTGGATGATGTCGTCGGGAACGACGCAGGTGCCGTTGGGGCCGGTGCCGTGACCGTAGGTCGGCAGCGAGTGACGCGCCCAGATCTTCGTCACCTGATCGGCGATGAGCGACAGGATCGAGACGATCCAGAACACGCGCCACTTCGCCTGGGACCAGTCCCAGCCCGCAGGCTGCTTGTCCGCGGTCTCGGTCTTCGTCTCGTCGTTCTCGTCGGTACTCATGACTTCGCCTTCAGCGCCGCGGCGCAGCGCACGCAAACATCCGCCGGATCCGCCGCGAGCGCATCGTAGTGCTTCCAGCACCGCTCGCAGCGCGGACCCGTGTGAGCCTCGACGCTGACCGTGTCCTCGCCCGCCGCGATCTGCACGGCGGAGACGATGAACAGGTCGGCAAGCTCGGCCTGGTACTTCTCGAGCGTCGGGCGATCGGCGCCCGCGCTCAGCGTCACGCGCGCGTCGACCGACTTGTTCTTCGCCGCGCGGAACGGCTCGAGCGCCTTGGTGACGCGCTCGCGCCACGTGAGCAGCGTGCCGAGGTCCTTGACGATCGTCTCGTCGACGGGGTTTGCCGTCGGGAACAGCGCGAGGTGGACGCTGTCCGGATCGCCCTTGCGCTTGGGCATGTATTTCCAGATGTCCTCGGCCGTGAACACGAGGATCGGTGCGGCGAGCGTCGCGATCGCGCGCAGCGCCTCGTACATCACGACCTGCGCGGCGCGACGGGCCGGCGAACCTTCTGCGTCGGAGTACAGGCGGTCCTTCGTGACGTCGCTGTACAGCGCCGAGACCTCGACGGTGACGAAGTCGACCAGTAGGCGGTGCACGACGTGCAGCTCGTACGCCTCGTACGCCTTGCGCGCACGCGCGACGAACTCGTCGATGCGCGCGAGCATGTAGCGGTCGATGCCGAGCGTGACGATCGAGCGATCGTGCGCGTCCGGATCGAAGCCCTTCAGGTTGCCGAGGAGGAACCGGGCGACCGTGCGGAGCTTGCGATACCACTCGGCGAGGCCACCCTTGCGCTCGCCCTTCTCGTTCGGCTCGCCGTAGAGGATGGTCTCGGAGTACGTGATGTCGCCGCGGTACTCGGACGCGCCGACCCACAGGCGGAACATCTCGGTGCCGCTGCGCTTGATGATCGTGTCGGGCTCGACGTAGTTGATCTCGCGGCCCTCGGCCTTCGCCTTCGCGATCTCGCTCTTGGAGTACGGCACGCCGTTCTCGCCGAGCACGAAGCCGTGCGTGATCACTTCCTTGTAGGGCGCCTTGCCCTGCACGCCGATCGACGCGAGGAGCGAGGAGTGGAACCAGCCGCGGTGCTGGTCGCTGCCCTCGAGGTAGAGGTCGATGTTCTCGTAGTCCTTGCCGTCGGCGGGGCGATTCTTCATCGCGAGCCACGACACGCCGGACTCGAACCACACGTCGACGATGTCCTTCTCCTTCTCGAGCTTGTCGGGACCCGCGCCGCAGCCGGCGCACTTGGTGCTCGGCGGCACGAGCTCGGCGACCGACATCGTCCACCACGCGTCCGCGCCGTGCTCGTTGAAGATCTTCGCGACGTGCTCCATCGTGTCCGCGTTCGCGTGCTCGGTCCCGCACGCGGTGCAGTAGAACGCCGGGATCGGCGTGCCCCACAGACGCTGGCGCGACAGCACCCAGTCCGGACGGTTCGCGATCATCGCGTAGATGCGATCGTGGCCCCACGGCGGGACCCACGTCGTCCCATCGATCGCGGTGAGCGCCTGCGTGCGCAGCGCGTTGTGATCCATCGAGATGAACCACTGCGGCGTCGCGCGATAGACGATCGGCTGCTTGCAGCGCCAGCAGTGTGCGTACTGGTGCTGGATCTTGTCGGTCGTCGGGTTCAGGAGATACCCGGTCGACGCGAGGTGCTGGATGATGATCGGGTTCGCGTCGTCGGTCGACTTGCCCGACAGATCGACAGGCTCCGCGCCACCCTCGAGCTTGATGCCCGGGATGTAGCGCGCGGAGTCGTCGAGCGGCGCGTACGCCGGCAGGTTGTGCGCCATGCCGGTCTTGTAGTCGTCGGCGCCGTGACCCGGTGCGGTGTGCACGAGTCCAGTACCGGTGTCGGCGGTCACGTAATCCGCGAACCACAGCCGGAAGTCGTTCTCGCGCTCGGGCTTGCTGATGAACGGGTGCTGATACCGCGCGCCCTCGAGCGACATCATGACGCTCGGCGACAGCTCGATCGCGGCCGACAGGTCCGCGCCGCCGATCGCCTTGGCGAACGACTCGGCGAGCGACTGCGCGACGATCAGGTACTCGCCCGGATCGCGGGGGTTCGGGATCGCGACGTACGTGAGCTCGGGATGCGCGACGACCGCGAGGTTCGCCGGCAGCGTCCACGGGGTCGTCGTCCAGATGACGAGCGCCGCGCGCTGGATCTGCTCGGGCAGCTTGCCGCGCTCGAGGAGCGGCATGCGCACGTAGACCGACGGCGACGACTTGTCCTTGTATTCGATCTCGGCCTCGGCGAGCGCCGTCTTGTCGCGCGCACACCAGATGACCGGCTTCTTGCCGCGATACAGCCAGCCGCCGCGCGCGAACTTCGCGAGCGCGCTCGCGATCGCACCTTCATAGGTGTGATCGAGCGTGAGGTACGGGCGGTCCCAGTCGCCGAGCACACCGAGGCGCTTGAACTCCTTGCGCTGGATGTCGACGAACTTCATCGCGTAGTCGCGGCACGCCTTGCGGATCTCGGCGGCCGACATCGACTGCCGCTTGGGGCCGAGCTCGCGCTCGACCGCTAGCTCGATGGGCAGGCCGTGCGTATCCCAGCCCGGAACGTACGGCGTGCGAAAGCCCGCCATCGTCCGCGACTTCACGACGATGTCCTTCAGGATCTTGTTGAGGATGTGTCCGTAGTGAATGTGGCCGTTGGAGTACGGCGGACCATCGTGCAGGACCCACAGCGGCGCGCCCTGGCGAGCCTCCTGGATTCGCGCGTAGAGCCCGATCTGGTCCCACTGCGCGAGGATCTCCGGCTCGCGAGTTGCGAGATCTCCTCGCATCGGGAACGCGGTATCCGGAAGATTAACGGTCTCCTTGTACTTGGACACTGAGCCGCAGACCATACAACGAGTCATGCCAGAGGACACGACCCGACCCCGCGCGTCCTGGGACGAGTACTTCATGTCGATCGCCCAGGTCGTCGCGACGCGCTCGACCTGCCCGCGGAAGTACGTCGGTGCGGTCCTCGTACGTAATCGGACCATCCTGTCGACCGGGTACAACGGGTCGATCCGCGGGATGCCGCACTGCTCGGACGTCGGCCACATGATGGAGGACGGTCACTGCGTCGCGACCATCCATGCCGAGGCCAACGCGATCATCCAGGCCGCGCGCAACGGCGTGATGATCGAGGGCGCGACCAACTACGTCACCGCGAGCCCGTGCTGGAACTGCTTCAAGCAGCTCGCGAACGCCGGCGTCACGCGCATCGTTTACGGCGAGTTCTATCGAGACCAGCGCATCTTCGATGTCGCGCAGAAGATCGGTATCGAGCTCGTCCACGTTCCGCTCCCGGGCGTGAACCTCGCGCCGCTGCCGCCGCAGGGACCGAGCTGATCCCCGGGATCGTCGCGCGCCGCTCGTCGACGATTGGAGCTCCAAGCACCTGAACATCGATCGAGTGGGTGAATGTACCTCGGTCGATTTTCAGAGGCCTTTCTTGAGATCGGCAGGTCAATCCGCCTAGCCTCCTCCTCACATGCGCCGGATTGCCCTGCTTGTTGTCGCGGCACTCTGTGTCGGCGGCGTGACGGCGGACGCTGCCAAGTCCAAGAGAAAGAAGCGTGCGAAGGCCTTCCAGGGCCACAACGCGCTGAAGTCGACGCTCCGGACCGAGCCGCTCCCGAAGCCCTCGGGAGATATCTGGGTCCGGGCCGAGAACCTCAACGAGGACGTCAAGGTCAACATCTATAAGCCCGACGGCTCGTTCGACGACGCCGCCCTGGCCAAGCTGGACGAGGTCTTCCGCTGCGTCCGCACCGGCGCGGTCCGCGCAGTTCGCGCCGAGCTCTACGAGCAGCTGTCGCGGTTCTTCGATCACTTCGAGGGCAAGCAGATCCAGCTCGTCTCCGGCTTCCGGTTCGCCGAGCGCAACTCGAGCCGCCACTACCACGCGTCCGCGATGGACATCCGCATCCCCGGCGTCTCCATCAAGGAGATGTACGCGTTCGCCGAGTCGCTCGACGCCGGCGGCATGGGCGTCGGCCTCTACCCGACCAGCGGCTTCATCCACGTCGACTTCCGCGCTCCTGGCGAGCCGAGCTATCGGTGGACCGACACGACCGGCCCGTCGCACGGCAAGAAGCACAAGACGAAGAAGAAGAAGTCGACCTCGCGCACGCAGCCCGCGCGCAAGCCGACCTCGTAACGAGCCGCCCCGCGCGCAAGCCGACCTCGTAAGGAGCCGACCCGGCCGCGACACGCTACGGTGTCGCCATGGACGAGATCCCCGAGCTCAGCGTCGACGAGGTCGAAGCGCGCCTGGGTCAGCCGGGCTTTGTCGTCGTCGATAACAACGGCGGCGGCCGCTACCGGCGCAGCCACGTGCCCGGCGCGATCAACCTGAACGCGTACTCGTTCGAGGCCGACGCGCTGCCTGCCGACACGTCGACGACCCTCGTCTTCTACTGCTCCGGGCCTGGTTGACACAGCTGTCACGCGGGCGCCGGGCGCGCCCGAGAGCTCGGTTTCGCGAACGTCTTCGTCATGCCCGACGGGATCGCCGGGTGGGAAAAAGCGAAGAAGCCGGTCGAGTCGGGTTAGCGGTCGGGTTCGAGCGCACCGCGCCGCTGCAGCGCGAGATACCATCGAGCCGTGCGGACGATCGAGCAGCTTTGCCGTGATGCGCTGCACGTCATCTCGCCGCTCGCGGCGACGCAGCTCGCGCCGGCCGCGCTCGACGTCCTTCGCACCAAGGCGCCCCGTCTGGTCAAGAAGGCCGAGACGCTCGACTTCCGCACGCTGACGCCGGTGCCCGGCGGGCTGTTCGACTACAAGGTGTTCGGCCCCGGGACGGTGATCGATGCGCCGGCGCTCGCCGACGACGAGCCGATCGGTCCGCGCAAGACCCAGTTCGCGCGGCTCGAGCTCACGCTGCCGATCGTCCATCCGCTGCTCGTCGACGCCCTGCCCGACGAGGTCGCCGAGCGCGCCGGCTGGGATCGCGGCCGGTTCGCGCGCTGGCGGCGCGCCGAGGAGGAGCCCTACACCGCACTCGTCGAGGCGCTCGAGGCCGCCGGTCACGACGCGCTCGTCATGCGCGCGCTCGCCGTGCTGCCGCCGGACCTGCGCCCGCTCGCGCGGCTCGACGACGATCGATGGGCGACCTCGCCGCTCAACGAGCTCTATCGCCGTGTCATCAGCACGAACGAACGGATCGCCAAGCTCGTCGAGCAGAACGCGCCGCCGCCGATCATCGGCGTCGAGCGGATGCGGCTCGCCTCGGCGGTGCTGCACCTCGCGATGAACGAGCGCTGCGCCGAACCGGTGCGCGACGGCCAGGGTCAGGCGCTGACCTCGCTCATTGGCTCGTGCGGCGGCTCGACGGGACTCGACCAGGGGATCGCGGCGCTCGATCGCCGGCGTGCGGACCGCACGGCCGATGCGCCGACCGGACGTCTCTATCGCGTCGAGTCTGTCGTGCTCGCGCTCGGCTTCGAGCTACGCGACAACGCCTGACGGGTTTCGACCAATGGGGTCCGACCCCATTTTCTGACTGGCGGCGTGCGGACCACAGCGGATGCGCCGACCGGACGTCTCTATCGCGCTCCGTGTACTGGAGCCCGACCCCATTTCGTAGCCGCACGTGAAATGGGGTCCGACCCCATTTCTC
Organism: Kofleriaceae bacterium; assembly: GCA_013368795.1. GTDB lineage: Bacteria > Myxococcota_A > Polyangia > Haliangiales > Haliangiaceae > JABFXX01. The sequence continues at coordinate 6,065 of JABFXX010000433.1, read as the reverse complement.
ACGACATCGGTCGCGACGACGGCGTGCTGACCGCGCCTGACGAGCACTGCGAACGCGATCGTGCGTGCGACACCTCGCGGTCGGTAAGTCGCAGCAATCGACGAGCTGTGAGGAGCGCGTGCGGGTACGCGCGCATCGGCTCTGCGACGGTGAATGCGGAGGTGCCGATGAGAACGCTCTGGATCGCTGTGGTGATGTTGTGGTCGACGCGGGCGAGCGCCGACGCGATGCTGACGGGGCAAGGCTCGCCGCGATTTCCGTCGCGCGTCGATGTCGCGGTCGATATCCGCGCGCAGATCGAGTCGACGACGATCACGCTCGCGCTGCCGCCGATCGATGCCGCGGGCAACTACACGCTGACCGTGCCATCGCCGACGGGGGCAGCGCCGATCGGGGTCGACATCGATCGCGGCGATGGCTTCGTCGAGCTACCGGTCGTCGTCGGTGCGCCGCCGGTGGGCTCGGGCGGGTCGTCCAGCGCCGCGGTCCAGGCCTGGCAGGGCACGACGCCGCTCGTCGCAGAGCTGCGCGAGCTCGCGCCCGGGCCGCTCACCGCGCGCGTCCGGTTCGTACGCGTGCTTCGTCGCGTCGGTGGCGAGGTCGAGTTCACCGTCGACGCCAGTCGCTGCCCGGCACGCGCGGCGACAGATCCGGGTGCGATCGTCTCGATCGATCTCGCGCTCGCGACCGCGCGCGACGTCACGAAGCTCGAGGCGACGGCGGGCACGATCGAGCCGGCCACGCGCGGCGGCCGCATCCGCACCGGCGACGTGCTCGGCGGCGCGCAGCTCGGCGTTCGCTATGCAGAGGCCGGCAGCGGCATCGGCGTCCAGCTCCTCACCCATCGCACGCCGACCGCCGATCCGCTCGGCGGGGATGCGGGCTACTTCATGTTGCTCGTCGATGCCGACCAGGCGCCGCCGACGATGCCGCGCGCGCTCAGCCTCGTGATCGATCACTCGGGGTCGATGAGCGGCGACAAGATCGAGCAGGCACGCGACGCGGCGCGCGCGATGCTCGACTACCTGCACCCGGACGACTCGTTCACGATCCACATGTTCGACGACGACGTCTCGTCGTTCTCGTCGCTGCCTGTACTCGCGACGCCGGGCAACATCGATGCGGCACGCGAGTGGATCAAGCGGATCGAGGTCGACGGCGGGACGGATCTGAACGCCGGCCTGCAGGTCGCGCTACGTGCACCGGAGTCGGCCGATCGGTTCGATGCCGCGATCATGCTGTCCGATGGGCTCGCGACGTCGGGCGAGACCGACGACCGCAAGATCCTCGCGAACGCGTGGCACTCCGCCGGCGCCGACACGCGCATCTTCACGTTCTCCGTGGGAGACGACGCCGACTTCGCGCTGATGGAGGCGCTCGCCCGCGGCAGCCGCGGCAAGCACGTCGATCTCAACAACGCCCAGGCGACGCGCGACCTCGTGCTCCGCGCGCGCGAGCTGTTCGAGGACATCCGCGACGTCCGCCTGACCGATCTCGATCTCTCGATCGCGAACCTCGGCGTCGCCGACACGCTCCCCGAGGCGCCACAAGACCTGTTCTCCGGTGGCCAGGTGCTGATCGTGGGTCGCTACACCACACCGGGTACCGGCACGATCGACATCACCGGCCGCGAAGGCACCCAGCCGTTCGCGCGCAGCTTCGTGGTCGACGCGCCCGCCCTATCCGAGTCCGGCGACATCATCAAGTACGTGTGGGCGTCCGAGAAGGTGAACGCGCTCATGGCCCAGATCGCGAACGGCGGTGATGCCGCGGCGCTGCGTAGCGAGATCGAGCAGATTGGCGTCGCATATCGCATCCAGACCCCGTTCACCCACTACGCCGGTGAGTTCAGTGGGGCTGGAATTGGCGACAGCGCAGGGTGCTCGATCGGGTCCCCCGATACAAAACGCCGTGACGGTGAAGTTGGAACCATCCTTCTGGTGATCGGGCTCGTCACTCGAACGATCGTTCGGCGGCGCCGCGTCGTATGCTAGAGGGCGTTGGCGGATCGGTTTCAGGAGTTGGTGGAGCAGGCGCCTGATGGGGTGGTGATCCTGGAGGGCGGCCTGATCGTGTTCATCAATGCGGTCGCCGCACGTCTGCTCGGCGTGGGCTCGATCGAGGCCGCGCTCGGCACGGCGGTCACGAGCTACCTGCCGCCCGCCGATGCGCAGGCGACCGTCGAGCGCATCGGTCGCATGATGCGCACCGGCGAGGTGATGCCGGCGAACGAGTACGGCGTGCTCGCCGCGCCCGAGCGCACCGTCGAGATCAAGGCGATGAAGTGGGAGTGGCAAGGTCGTCCCGCGGTGCTCGCGTTCGCGCGCGACGTCACCGAGCGCAAGGCCCTCCAGCAACACCTCGTGCGCGCCGATCGCCTCGCCGCTGTCGGTACGCTCGCCGCCGGTGTCGCGCACGAGATCAACAACCCGCTCACGTACATCCAGCTGAGCCTCCAGCTCATCGAGTCCGCGCTCGAGAAGCTCCCCGAGATGCCCGAGGGCGTGCCCGACTACATCCGCGACGCGCAGCACGGCATCGAGCGCGTCGCCGCGATCACGCGCAGCCTTCGCATGTTCGCGCGCGCCGACGAGGCGCCGCCCTGCCCCGTCGATCCCGTCCCCGTCCTCGATCGCGCGCTCGAGATCGTCGGCCACGATCTCCGCCACCGCGCGCGGCTCGTCCGCCGCATCGCCGAAACGCCGTGGGTCATCGCGAATGGCTCGCGCCTCGAGCAGGTCCTCGTCAACCTGCTCCTCAATTCGATCCAGTCCCTCCGCGGCCGCGAGGACGACACGATCACCGTCGAGCTCTGCGCTGCCGGCACCGAGCACGTCGCGCTCTCGATCACCGACACCGGCAGCGGCATCTCGCCCGCCGTGCGCGAGCGCATCTTCGACCCGTTCTTCACGACGAAGGCGGTCGGCGAAGGCATGGGCCTTGGCCTTGCCGTCAGCAAGAGCATCATCGACTCGATCGGTGGCCAGCTCGAGCTCACGAGCACCGAGGGCACGGGCACGACCGCGACGGTCACGCTGCGCGCGCACGAAGCTCCTCCCAAGGTCGTCGAGCCCGACCCGTCGATCGGCGAGCCGCGCCGCGTGCTCGTTGTCGACGACGAGGCCCGCGTCCGCGAGCTGCTCGGCATCGTGCTCGGCCAGTTCCACGACATCACCGTCGTCGACGGTGGCGAGGCCGCGATCGCCGCCGCCCGCGACGGCCAGTTCGACGTCATCGTGTGCGACGTGATGATGCCCGGCCTCTCGGGCGTTGACGTCCACAAGCAGCTCGCCGCCGTCGTGCCTGGCCTCGAGCGCCGCATCGTGTTCATCACCGGCGGCACGTTCGTCACCGACGTCGCCGAGCTCGTCTCGGCCACCGGCAACCGCGTCATCCAGAAGCCGTTCGACGTCGAGCAGATCCTCGCCGCGATCGCCGAGACCGCGCGCGCCGCGCTCTGACCGCTCGCCTCGGCGCCGCGCTAGCGTTCGCCACGCGGATCGCTCAAGACGGGCGGTCGACGTCGCGAAGCTCCCCAGATCGAGCCGATGTAAACAATCGCGGCTTCCTCGTCGTGCAGGTAGTACAGGACGTGTGCCGAGTGCGTCGCATCGCGAGACGTCGAAACGGCAACGCTCCCCGCGTACGAACGCGGGGTCCGGCGTTCGGCGCGCTGGTGAGTAACGCGATGCAACGCTCGATCTCCTCGTCGACGCGGTTACGTGCCTCGGGCCGATTTACGCGCCACCACGACAGGACCTCGCGAAGCTCGCGCTCCGCCCGGTCCGTGAACACGACGAGGGTCACTTGCGTCGGAGATCGGCAAGGACATCGGCCGCAGGACGGAACCGTCCAGCCTTGATGTCTTCGAGGGACCGTTCGAGAGATGCATCGAGCTCCGCCTGCTCGGCCTCGGTCATCTCTTCCGTGTCATCTGGCTCTGCGATGCAGAGGTCGATCTCGCCGTCGGGGACATCCCGGCGGCGCGACACCGGTGATCCGGCCGTTCTCGACACGGACTCGGATGGCCTTCAGGCGTTCAGCGTAGCTCGCCTTCTGGATCTCATCCATGGGTGTTTCTCCGTCGCTATCAGGCCCGTGCGCGCGGCTTCTTCGCGTCGCGTGTCTCGGTGCGCGCTGCCTCGGCGAGCAGCTCGGCGGCGTGAGCCCTCGCCTTGTTCGTCGCCGAGCCACCGAGCATGCGCGCGAGCTCGTCCTTGCGCGCCGTGCCGGTCAGCTTCTTCACGTGCGTCTCCGTCCGCCCCGCGAGCTCGGTCTTCTCGACGTGGAAGTGGTGATCGGCGAACGCCGCGATCTGGGGCAAGTGCGTCACGCACAGCACCTGCCGACCGTTCTCCGACGACGCGACGGCACGGATCTGCGCGCCGACGACCTGCGCGGTCGCACCGCCGATGCCGGTGTCGACCTCGTCGAACACGTACGTCGCGACCTCGTCGGCACTGCGCAGCGCGAGCTTGAGCGCGAGCATGATGCGCGACAGCTCGCCACCGGACGCGACCTTCGCGAGCGGACGCGTGTCCTCGCCCTTGTTCGACGCGAGCATCAACTCGATGCGATCGGCGCCGGTCGGCCCGAGCGGGCGCGCCTCGACGACGATCGACAGCTTCGCCGCACCCATGCCGAGCTCGGCGAGCGCCGCACCGACGTCCTTCTCGAGCTTGCGCGCCGCCTTGCCGCGGCTCTTCGTCAGCGCCGCCGCCGCCGCGATCGCCGCGCCCTCCGCCGCGACGCGCGCCGCCTGCGCCTCGACGAGCTTCTCGTCGCGCCCCGTCAGCGCCGCGAGCTCGGCGCGCAGCTCGATGGCCTTCGCGACGACCTCGTCGAGCGTGCCGCCATGCTTGCGCGTCAGCCGCCGGATCAGCGCGAGCCGCTCGTCGAGCGACGCGAGCCGCTCGGGGTCGCCCTCGAGCTTGTCGGCATAGCAGCGCAGCTGGTCGGCCGCGTCGTCGATCAGCGTCTCGATCTCGCCGAGCTGCTTCGATACCGGCTCGAGCGTCGGATCGGTCCTGAGCGCGCGCTCGATCTCGCGCGCCGCCGCCGCGACGCGATCGCGCCCGCTGTCGTCGCCGCCGTACAGCAGCTCCTCGGCCGTTCGCGCGGCGCTCTGCAGCGCGTCGACCGATGCGAGCCGCGCCCGCTCGATCTCGATCTCGACATCCTCGCCGCTCTTCAGCGCCGCGCCATCGAGCTCGTCGAGCTGGAACCGCACGTAGTCGAGCCGCGCCTCGCGCTCTCGCTCGTCGCCGCCGAGTGCCTGGACCGCATCGTCGCACCGGCGCAGCTCGGTCCACGCCGCCTCCATCGCCGCAACGAGCGCCGCCTCGCCCGAGAACAGGTCGAGGATCTCGAGATGGCGCGCCGGATCGACGAGCCCCTGGTGCTGATGCTGGCCCGACAGATCGATCAGCAGCGCGCCAAGCTCGGCAAGCCGTGCCGCGGTCGTCAGCGCGCCGTTGACGTAGCACCGGCTCCTCCCGCCGCGCTGGATGACGCGCCGGATGAACACCTCGCCGTCCTCGCCCGCGGGCAAGCCCGCGCCTTCGAGCACACCGGCCACCCTCGCGCGCAGATCGTCGGGGATCTCGACGCTCGCCTCCACCACCGCCTCGTCGGCGCCCGTGCGCGGAATGTCGGCCGACGCCCGGCCGCCTCGCAGCAGGTTCACCGCCTCGACGATCAGCGACTTGCCCGCGCCCGTCTCACCGGTGAGCACGTTCATGCCGTCGCCGAGCTCGATCTCGACGTCCGACAAGATCGCGAAGTTCGTCGCACGCAGATGCCTCAGCATCGAATCGCTCCTTGCTCGTCGGTCCCGCTCGAAGCGGACCAGCGCCGCTCTGCTCGCTCCTGACCATCGGCCGGACCGAGCGCAACGCTCGTCGCACGCAATTGCCTCAGCATCGAATCGTTCCTTCCTCGTCGCTCGTGATCGAAATGGACCAGCGCCGCTGCGCTCGTTCCTGACCGTCGGCCGGACCGAGCGCGCAGCTCGTCGCGCGCACTTGCCTCAGCAACGAATCGCTCCTTGCTCGGCGCTCGCGCAC
>JABFXX010000712.1 GCA_013368795.1 Kofleriaceae bacterium | reverse complement strand
AGGGGTCAGGGCCAGCAGCACGTCAGCCGGTCGCGCTCTAGGTTCTCGAGAGCGTCGTCGACGAGGTGTGGTTCGTGCCGACGTACAGCCACCCGTTCGGCAACGCGCTCTACGTTCTCGAGAGCGTCGTCGACGAGGTGTGGTTCGTGCCGACGTACAGCCACCCGTTCGGCAAGAACTTCGCGCCGTACGATCACCGTGTCGCAATGTGCGAGCTCGGCACGCACCGCCAAGCGGGACAACCGCTCGATTTCAACGGAGTCGCGCGCTGCAGAGCCAAGCGGCAGCCAACCGGCTTCGACGAGTCACGGAAACGCACTGCCAAGCGGCAGCCGCTCGATTCAACGAAGACGCGTGCTGCAGCGCCAAGCGCTTCGACGAGTCGCGGGAACGCACGGCTACGCGCAGCCGCGCGGCTTCAACGAATCGCGCTGCGCGCCGTCGCAGTCGCCGCCAACGCTTCGACGAGTCGCGGAAACGCACGGGAACGCACGGCCGCGCGGCAGACGCTCGGCAGACGCTCGGCTTCAGCGAGTCGCCCGACTACGGGCCACGTGGCGACCTATCAGACTCGCCGTATCGTGGCGAGTCGACAGCTCTGGGGCACTAGGTCAGGACCTGGCCGTTGGCGAAGGTCTCGCCCGTCGAGCTCGCGGACACGACGGCGTCCTTCCACACGATCGCGCGGCTGACGTCTCGCTCGACCCGTGCGCCCTGGCCGATCACCGCGAACGGTCCGACGGTCACCGCACCGACGACAGCGCCCGCGCAGATGCGCACCGGCTCGACGATCTTCGCCGCCGGATCGAGCTTCGCCGTCGGATCGATTCCGGTTGTCGGCGCCGGCGGATGGCGCAGCGTGGTACCCGACATCAGGGCCCAGCTCGACTCGATGTAGCGCTCCGGCGTCGAGTGCTCGGCGAAGTAGCCGTGCTCGTGCTCGTACGCGGCGACGCGTTCGCCCGCGTGCATCCACGGCAGGTAGCCCTGGCGGATCGAGTCGGACTCGCCGTCGGGCAGGCGCGCCATCACGCTCGGGCGCGTGACGTGGACACCGCAGAACATGTGCTCGCCATCGCCGAGCACGTTGACGACGTGCGGCCCGCGCGCGTCGAAGCGCACGTCGACGGCGCCCCACGACGTCGCGTCGGGGACGCGGCGGACGACCATCATTCCGAGCACGTCGTCGCCGGCGCGCCGATACGCGTCGACGAGTGCAGTGACGTCGAGGTCGAAGATCAGCTTGCCGTTGATCGACAAGAAGGGCTCGTCGCGACCGTCGGGATCGAGGAGCGGCAGCGCGTGCTTCAGCCCGCCGCCCGTTCCGAGGATTGCGGGTTCGTGGCTGTACTGGATCCTCGCACCGAGCGCGTTCCCGTCGCCGAGCTCGCGCTGGATCAGATCGCCGCGATGATGCGTGTTGATCACGAGCTCGGTGATCCCGTGCGCGACGAGATTTGCGATCCCGTAGCGCAGGATCGGCACGCCGCAGACCGGCAGCATCGGCTTGGGGCACTCGGCACCGAGCTTGCCGAGCCTCGTCGACAACCCGGCACACAGCAGCATCGCGCGCATCGAGGTCACCGTATGACGGCGCGACCACCGTGGAAAGGTTTCGGCATGGACTTCGTCACGACGAGCTGTGACGCCGCCCGCCACGGGCTGTCATCGGCCGTGCCGTGAGTCGCGTCATCGCGAACAGTCTGTCGCGGCATCACGGTCTGCGGCGCACGATGCTACGTTCGCGCCATGCACGTCGGGCAGTTGCCGCGCGCACGCCTCGCCGAGGCGAAGCAGGTCCTGGAACAAGCGTGTGCGTTCGATCGTGCCGCCATCGTCGCCGACGAGAAGCTGTTCGGACCCGGCCCGCAATCCGCGGTCCAGACCGTCGGGGCGTGGGACGACGCCGAGAACCTCGTCGGTGTCGCCGCGATCTCGTCGCGCTGGCTGCGCCTCCTCGCAGTCGCACCGCGCGCATGCCGTGCCGGCGTCGGTAGTGCCCTGCTCGCGCGCTGCGAGACGCTCGCAAAGGCCGACGGCCAGACGAAGCTCTCCGTCCTCGATCAGCCGGGCAACTATCTCGCGCCCGGGGTCGACACGCGCAACCTCCACGCGATCGCCTGGCTCGAGAAACGTGGCTACGTCCGCGGCAGCGAGCTGCGCAGCAACGTGCTCGTCGACGTGCGCGACAACCCGCGCGTCTCGCAAACGCGGCTCGCCGAGCTCGTCGCCAAGGCACGCGAACGCGGCTACGAGATCCGCCGCGCACGACGCGACGAACGCTCGGCACTCACCGCCGCGATCGCGAAGGAGTTCGGTGGCGCGTGGCCGTACGAGGCCGAACGCGCGCTCGGTCACGAGCCGGCCAGTGTGCACGTCGCGATTCACGATGGCGCGTACTGCGCATTCGCCGCGCACGACGGCAACAACCGCGGTCTCGGCTGGTTCGGCCCGACCGGAACGTGGCCCGCGCACCGTGGCCAGGGCCTCGGCGAGGCGTTACTCCTGGCCTGCCTCGTCGATGTTGCAGTCGAGCACGCGCAGTGCGAGGTCGCGTGGATCGGTCCCCGCGCGTTCTATGACAAGGTCGCGGGCATTGCGGCCGACCGTCAGTTCGTCGCGCTGTCGAAGCAGCTCGCTTGATCTCGCAAGAAGCGCGGCTGGGCCGCGGCGAACGGCGCGTTCAAAGCAGCTCGCCTGACGAGGAGCTCACGCGATCGGCGGTGGGCCGAACGAGAGCGTGATCCACGCGCTGAGGTTCGGCGCGGTCCAGCCGAGACCGTACGCGCGCGGATAGATCACGCGCGGCTCGTCGTCGGTGATCGCGTGCATGATCTTCTCCGCGAGCTCCGTTGCGTCACCGGTCGGCGCGATCTTCGCGAACATGCCACCACCGCCGTAGTCGGCGCGCGCACCCGCTTCGAGCGCCGATTTCACCGGCCCCGGGTATACGGTGATGACCTGGATGCCGCGGCCGCCGAGGTCCGCGCGCGCGATCTCCGACGCCATCGCGAGGCCCGCCTTCGACGCCCCGTAGTACGTGCAGCCTCGCAGCGGCACGCGGCCCGCCATGCTCGCAACGTTGATGATGAGACCGCGGCCGCGTTCGACCATGCCGCGCACGACGAGGTCCTGCAGCCGCAGCGGTGCGAGCAAGTCGATCGCCACGAGGTCCTGCGCCTCTTCCCACTTCCACGTCGCGACATGCTGAACGCGCATGATGCCCGCGCAGTTCACGAGTCCCTCGATCTGTCCGTGCTGCTCGATCCGCGCGATCAGCGCGGGCAGCGCGCCGATGTCGCGTAGATCGGCGACGTACGTCATCGAATCGCCGAGCGCGGCTGCGAGTGCGCCGAGCGGTGCCTCGTCGCGATCGACGAGCGCGAGCTTTGCGGTCGGCCACGCCGCGCGCATCTGCCGCGCCAGCGCCGAGCCGATCGCACCGGCCGCGCCCGTGATCACGATGTGACCCGGCGGTCCGCCGTAGCGCGAGGCCCGCGAGCGACCGTTCGAGATGCGTGAACCGTTCGAGGTGCGCGAACCGTTCGAGCCGTTCGAGGTGCTCGCTGACGAGCCGTTCGAGGTGCTCGCTGACGAGCCGTTCGAGGTGCTCGCTGACGAGCCGTTCGAGCCGTTCGAGGTGCTCGCTGACGAGCCGTTCGAGGTGCTCGACGACGCGCCACTTGAACCGCTCGACGACATACCGCTCGACGACATACCGCTCGACGACATACCGCTCGACGACATTCCGCTCGACGACATTCCGCT
>JABFXX010000618.1 GCA_013368795.1 Kofleriaceae bacterium | reverse complement strand
CTGCCCGTGCGCGGTCAGTCCGACCTGTAGGCGATCGCCGCGCTCGAGCGTCGCGCCCTCCCACGGCAGCGTCACGTTGTGCGGACCCGCTTTGACGATCACGAGCTTCTTGCCGGTGAAACAGAGCGACTACGCGTGCGCCGAGAAATCGATCACCCGGACATTGCCCCGGCGATCGGTGAGGACTGCGAGCTTTGGCTGCCCGTGCGCGGTCAGTCCGACCTGTAGGCGATCGCCGCGCTCGAGCGTCGCGCCCTCCCACGGCAGCGTCACGTTGTGCGGACCGGCTTTGACGATCACGAGCTTCTTGCCGGTGAAGGTCACCTCGGCATCGAGGAGTTTCGGCGCGACGGCCGGACGCACGACGGTCGGCGTCCACAGCCGGTTGACGAAGTTGCGCAGCGTGGTCGCGGCGGACGGTGGCAGCTCGGCATCGATCCGCGTCGCGAGTTGCGGCGAGCGCTCGCCATGCCGCGCCAGGAATGCAGCGGCACACATGCGAGACATCGGATCTTCCGCGTCGAGCATCGCGAGGGCGAGCCACTGCGTCTCGGCAGGCGGATCGTCGAGCTCGACGTACGCGAGCAAGGCCTCGGGCGGTACGCACTCGGCGCCCTCGACCGCCGCACTGTAGATCTCACGCAACTGCCGGACGTGGATCGCGAGCGCGGCGAACGCGCGGTCGTGCTGACCAAACCAGCGCACGATCTCGCCGGCGTGGTCCGAGATGATCGTGAACATGCGGTCGCGCACGGGCGCCTCGACCGTGGACGCCGCCGACGCGTAGAGCGCGATCAGGTCGGCAACGCGCGTCGCGATCGGCGAGCCGCGCCGGATGACATCGAACAGGAACGGCAGCGCCGCGACGGCGACCGGATATAGCCGGCCGTCACGCATCACGTGCTGCTGGAGGACGGCAAACGCCTCGTCGATCTCTTGCGGCACTCCGCGATAAATCTCTGCGTGACGGAGCACGCCGAGCGCGCTGGGAACATTCGATGCCGCGCCCGCAGTTCCATCGCTTGGACCCAGCGCCCCGCGAAGCACGCCCCACGACAGGTTCGCCACGCTGTGCTCGAGACCCTGTACCTCCATGGGACCCGTCGGGCCGAACCTCGCCATGCGCGGACCATATCCAAAAGCGGCCAACCGATGCGAGTGACATTTGCGGCTACAGTCGCCGGTATGAGGTGGTGGATTCTGTTTGCACTTGCCGCGTGTGCAGGTCCGGCCGCGAACCGCGTGCCGGCCGATCCGCCGAAGCCGATCGAGATCCACGCGCCTGCGATCACGGCCGCAGCTCCCGTCGTCGACGAGCCAGCGCTCGTCGCCAAGACGCACGCGTGGTTCGACGCGATGGATCGCATGGACCTCGCCGGTTTCGTCGAGCCGCTCGGTCCGACCTTTGTGCTGTTCGAGGACCAGCGCTTCCTCGGCAAGGATCTGCTCGTCAAGGTATTCCAGGGCCGCCTCGATCAACACGCGCCCGTTCGTTCGCGCACCTGGAGCGACGAGCATACGTTCATCTCTGGCGGCACCGCCGTCTTCATCGGTCGCGCCGTCGAGACGATCCCCGCGTTTGGTGATCGGCCCGCGACGACCGAGGACGGCTACAACACGGTCGTCTGGGTGCGCGGCGAAGCGGGACACTGGCAGGTCGCGCACTGGCAATGGGCACGCGGCGGCATCGATGCCGAGCGCCAGCGCTGGAACGTCGTGTTCAAGCAAGGCACCGCGTTCAACAAGAAGCCGAACCAGTTTCTCGTCGACGCGCTGGGCGGAAGGAAAGCGAAGTCTGGCACGGCGCTCGATCTGATGACCGGGCAGGGACGCAACGCGATCTATCTCGCATCGCTGGGCTACAAGACGACCGGCGTCGACATCAGCGACGAGGGTCTCCGCCAGGCACGCGAGGCCGCGGCGAAACAGAAACTGAAGGTCGATTTCATCGACGCCGACGTCGAGAAGTACGACCTCGGCACCGCGAAGTGGGACATCGTGACGATGCTCTACGCCGGCAGCGACGCGAAGCTCGTCGAGCGCGTGAAGCCGAGCCTCGCGAAAGGCGGACTGTTCATCTGCGAGTACTTCCACGCCGACAGCGAAGTCGCGAAGGCAGGCGCGATGGGCTGGAAGTCCGGCGAGCTCGCGGCGCTGTTCAAGGACGGCTTCACGATCCTGAAGGACGAGGTCGTCGAGGACACCGCCGACTGGGCCGGCCAGCGCAAGACGAAGCTCGTCCGGTTCGTCGCACAGAAGCAGTAGGACTCGCGCGCGCTTCGTCATGCGCACGAGACAGCGTCGGCGCGCTCGGGCGTGGCCTTCGGCTCGGGCTCGGTCTTTGTTGTCACCACCGAGCCCTCGCCCACGGCATGTAGCTCGCCGGCTTCATGCTTCGCGCGAATCCGCCCACGAGGTCGGCCGTCGTCGCACGCGAATAGGGAGCTTCGCAAGTCGGAGCTAACGCGGTCCAAGCGCCGACCATCACGGGGCGCGAGATCAAGCGCCTGCGGTTCATGGCACGGGCCCAGGATGGACGCGCTAGCATCGACGCATGGCCGACATCACCGCGCATCGCAAGGCGTTCACCGCCCGCGTCCTCGACGGCGACGGCCGTGCCTCGCGCGAGCAGCGGCACGCCGCGTTCGACAACGCTGGCGTCGTGGAGCCGGCCCGAGCGCTCATCGACAAGGTCGCCAAGCACGCCTACAAGGTCACCGACGAGGACATCGCCACCGCCAAGACGAAGCTCAGCGAGGACGAGATCTTCGAGCTCACGATCTGCGCAGCGGTGGGCCAGGCGACGCGCCAGCTCGATGGCGCCCTCGCAGCTCTCGCGGCCGCGACGAAGGACGACAAGTAATGCGCCTCGGCATCCTCGATAACGGCCACACGCTCGGCAAGAAGGCGCTGATGGCGTTCATTCGCACCGTCTCGCGCGTGCCGGTGGCGGACATCGTGAAGATGGTGCTCTATCGACCGGAGTTCCTCGGAACGCCGCTGAACAGCATGGTCCAGGAAGCGATGCGGGGGCCGTCGGAGTGGTCCGTGGCAGAGCGCGAGATGATGGCGGCCTACGTCTCCAAGACCAACGAGTGCGAGTTTTGAACGAGCGCTCACGCCGCGGTCGCGGCGAAGGCCTGGGAGGACGATGCGAAGGTCCAGGCGGTGCTCGCCGATCTCGAGAGCGCGCCGATCGATGACAAGCTTCGCGCGACTCTGCGCATGCTCCGCAAGCTGACGAAGGAGAACGCGGTCAGTGCCGACGACATACGCGCGCTGCTCGCGGCGGGCGTGACGAAGTCGCAGATCGAGGACGCACTCGGCGTCTGCTTCGCATTCAACGTCATCGACCGGCTGGCGGACACGTTCGGGTTCTATGTCGGCCCGCGCGCGCACTTCGACGCGGGCGCACGTCACCTGTTGAGCCGCGGCTACAAGTAGCTCGCCCGGTCTGCGCCGGCTCGGACTCGCTGCACCGCCTGTGATCTCGGCCGACCAAGTTTCCCGATCAGGTGTGCTCCCCAGGTCGTCGACCGGCTGGCGGACGCGTTCGGGTTCTGCGTCGGCCCGCGCGCGCGCACTCCGACGCGGCGCACGTCACCTGCTGAACTGCGGCTTCAAGGAGCTCGCCCGGTCACTTGCGCCCGAGCTCGCCCGGTCACTGCGCCCGCTCGGACTCGCTGCACCGGTTGTGATCTCGGCCAGATAACTTACCCCGGTCGGGCGAGCCGCTCACTCCGCCCGAGCCCGGTCACTGCGCCCGCTC
>JABFXX010000096.1 GCA_013368795.1 Kofleriaceae bacterium | reverse complement strand
GTCACATCGACGCGCGCAGCGACACGAGCAGCTGATCGAACGCGCCGAGCCGGAACACGCCGATGCGCGGGAACTCGACGTCGAGGATCGTCCACAGGATCGCCGACATCGTGATCGGATAGACGACGACGAGGAACTTGCTGCGCAGCCGATAGCCCGGATTGTCGAGGCCGGCGAGGAACGCGCACAGCAGCGCGAGGCCGAACAGCAGCACGAACACGACGCGCGGCGGATGCATCTGCCGCATGACCGCTTGCTCGGAGGGAAAGCCGAACGCCGTGTTGAGCGCGCCGAACACGAGCGTCGCCGACGAGGCCGGGCAGGCGGGCGCCTGGCACGCGTCGACCGCCTTGTGCCAGATCTTCTCGCGTAGCGTCGCGCTCCAGACCGCGGCGAACGAGTTCGGATCGACGCCGGTGCCGTACAGATCGATCCGCGAATCGACGTAGGTGCGAAACAGCGCCTTGAGATCTGCCTGCGAGCGCGCGGGCAGGAGGTCGAGGCGATGGTAGGCAGTGTCGAGCGCACTGACCTCGTCGCCGAGGATCTTGCGGTGCTCGTCGAATCGGGACAGCGCGCCGTAGAACGAGAACGTGAGCAGTAGGCCCAGGACGCTGAACACGGCCGTCTCGACGACGCGCCCCGCCTTCGTGTCTCCGTACTTCGCCGTACGGCGCGCGGCGAACCGCATCCCGAGCAGGACGAGACCGATCATCGCGCCGCACTGCGCGCCGACGATGGTCAACGTCACGGCCGTGTAGCTCACGCCTACATCGGAGCTGCAAGCGCACCGCCATCGGAGGTTCTCCGACGGGAAGTGCAACAAAATGCTGCAGCGAGCGCGGCTCGACTGTCGTCGTGCGCATGCGATCGTCCGCGCCGTGAAGTGGCTCTGCTGTCTCGTCCTCACCGGTTGTCTCGTTGGAGGGAAGTTCGGCGGCGGCAAGTCCGGCAAGGAAGCGCAGCGCGACACGATGCAGGCGCACTTCATGCCGGCGCCCCTGTCGACCGAGGCCACGTGGAAGGGTCCGATCAAGGACGCGAGCATCCGCGTCTACGCCGACGACCAGTACCGCACACAGAACATGAACTGGCGGCACACGTTCGACGAGACACTCGAGTACGTGAATGCCGTGCTCCGCGGCGAGTTCGGGATCCGGCTCGTCGCGGACTATCGCGAGTGGAACCGCCACGAGCCGGGCGCGACGCTCGACGACGACCTCGCACAGCTCGAGGCTCTCGACAACGGTGACGACGTGCTCGCGGTGATCGGCCTGACATCGTCGCTGAGCCTCGTGTCGGCGACGTTCGATCAGCTCGGCTACGCACGGCTGCCGGGTCGCCACCTGATGATGCGCGGCTACGCCGATATCGACGAGCGTGCGGCGTTCGGGCGCGCGTTCCCGGATCTATCCACGACCGAGCGCGACAACGCGCTGCACGCGCGGCGGATGCACAAGAACGCGACGATCCTGCTCCACGAGCTCGGTCACAACCTCGGCGTCTCGCACGAGCACGGCAACGACGCGCTGATGGCGCCCAACTACTCCGAGCACGTCGTCGGGTTCAGCCCCGAGGCCCACGCGATGATGATGGACATGCTCGACCAGCGGCTCGGCCGCGGCTCGTTCGCAGGTGCGCCTCGGCCCGTGCCGGCCGCTGTCGTCGCCAAGGCGCACACCAAGGTTCACGTGCATGTCTCGGCGAAGACGTTTCTGTTCGAGGGCATCGAGCGCGACCTCGACGAGCTGATCGTGCTGTTCGGCGTGCAAGCCGCCGACGATGCCGACACCGAGGTCGTGATCAGCAAGGACAAGGGCGTGCCGCAGGCGAGGGTCACCGAGGTGATCGATCGCGCGAAGCAGGCCGGGCTCAAGAACTTCGCCGCCCAGTAGCGAGCGATCGGGCACGCGTAGTGCACCGTATGGTGTGCGAGGAGAAGCCATGATCAGAAAGCTCTCGTCGGGCAAGTACCGCCTCTATTCGCGCAAGATCGATCCGAAGACCGGCAAGCGGCGCAACCTCGGCACGTTCGACAGCAAGGCCGCGGCGGAGAAGCACGAGCGCGCGGTCCAGTTCTTCAAGCGGCACTGAGGATGTAACCAGCGCGCACCGTCGACGTAGGCATGTCATGCAGCCTCGGACCGCAAGCGCATTGCTCTCCGCCCTCCTGTTGGCTACGTGCGTGCCAGCATCGAACGCCGCGCCCAGACGCGAGTCGACGCCGAACGGGCCGCGCGAGACAGCGATCCTCGCGGGCGGCTGCTTCTGGGGCGTCGAGCAGTGGATGAGAAACGCCGATGGGGTTGCGGCTGTCGAGGTCGGCTACGTCGGCGGCCGGGTCCCGCACGCGACGTACGACGAGGTCTCGGACGGCAACACCGGTCACGCCGAGGCGGTGAAGATCGTGTTCGACCCGAGCATCACCTCGTACGAACAGCTGTTGCTCAGGTTCTACAAGATCCACGATCCGACGACGAAGAACCGGCAGGGCAACGACGTCGGCACGCAGTACCGCTCCGCGATTTTTCCGCTGAGCGATGCGCAGCGCACGACCGCGAAGGTCGTCAGCACTCGCGTCGAGCTGAGCCGGCAGTGGGGCAGGCCGCTGTCGACCACGATCGAGTCGCCGACGAACTGGTCGACGGCCGAGGCCTACCACCAGGACTACCTGGTGAAGCATCCCGGCGGCTACGACAACCACTACATGCGAAAGCTGAGCTTCTAGGCGCGGATCTCGGCAGCGAGCGTGCGCACGAGGTCGGCCGTCGACATCGTGCGCGCGAGCGGCGCGCCCTGGCCGGCCCATTGCGCGCCGAACCCGAAGTCGCCGCGCGCCTTCGCTGCCGCGTGAAGCGCCTTGCCGGCGTCGTATGCGACCGGATACGCGGGCGCGTCGCGGTCGTCGAGCGCGGTGAAGCGATTCGCGAGACAGCGCGCCGGGCGTCCGGAGATCGCGCGCGTCATCACGGTGTGGTGCGCGGCCTCGCTGTGCAGCGTGCGGCGAAAGCCGGCGTCGGCCTGCGACTCCGTCGTGTCGATGAACGCGGTGCCGAGCTGCGCGGCGCTCGCGCCGAGCTGCAGCATCGCCGAGATGCCGGCGCCGTCCATGATGCCGCCGGCGGCGATGATCGGGATATTCAAGCGGAGTACGAGCAGACGGACGAGCGCGGCGGTCGAGAGCTGATCGTCGTGGGCGTCGGCATCGAACGTGCCGCGGTGGCCGCCGGCCTCGTAGCCCTGCGCGACGATCGCGTGGACGCCGGCGTCGGCGATCGCGCGTGCCTCGGCGAGGTTCGTCGCGCTGGCGAGGAGAACGATGCCGGCATCGCGGAGCGCCTGGATGCGATCGGCAGACGGCAGGCCGAAGTGGAAGCTGACGACCTTCGGCTTGGTCTCGACGAGCTGCGCGAGCATCGCGTCGTCCTCGACGAAGCTCGTGTAGATCTCGGTGAGCTGCGCGGGCGGCGCGGCGCCGAAGCTCTCGAACGTGGGGCCGAGGTGCTCGAGCCACGCGCGCTCGCTGGCAACGTCTCGCCGCGGCGGCGCGTGGCAGAACACGTTGACGTTCAACGGGCCCGACGACGCAGCCCGCATCGCGTCGATCATCGCGCGCGCGCCGGCGGCATTGGTTGCCCCGACGCCGAGCGAGCCGAGCGCGCCGGCGTTCGCGGCCGCCGCTGCCATCGCGGGCGTCGAGACGCCGGCCATCGGCGCCTGGATGATCGGATGTGCGATGCCGAGGAGCGAGAGGAGGGCGCTCATGTCGCCGTTGGATGCTACCTGGTCGCGTGCGGGTTGGCGGCCCGCTATCATGTCCAGATGCGGTACCTCGGGCTCGTCCTGCTCGCCTCTGCCTGCGGGCGGGTGGGGTTCGAGGCAACCGGTGATCGGTTCGTGCCGTCGCACCTCCCGGCGGTGCCGCCACTCGCGACCGCCTCGCTCGTGCTGAGCGGCGCCGCGATCGACACGACGATGCTGACGATCGATGGCGCGGCCGCACCCGCCGGCGCGTCGTTCGCCGCGGCGAGGCAGATGTCGGGTGTCGACGTCGCGCTGCTCGCCGTCGAGACTCTCGAGGTCCCCGCGGGCTCGACGGTGCTCGTGACCGGCTCGCGTCCGCTCGTGATCGTCGCGACCTCGATCGCGATCGACGGCATGATCGACGCGGGCGCGCACGGCGCGATGCCAGGACCGGGCGGCAGCGCACCGGGCGAGGGCATGGGTGCCGGCGCGTCGACGGAGAAGCCCAACGCGGATGTCTGCGATCCCGGTGGTGGCGGCGGTGGGTTCGCGCAGGCCGGCGCGAGCGGCGGGGCAGAGTCCTGTGGAGCCACCTACGGCATCGGCGGTGCGGTCTACGGCGATCCGATGCTCGCGATCCTCGTCGGCGGATCCGGTGGCGGCATGGCGAGCGGTGGCACGTGCGGCGCGGTCGCCGGCGGTGCCGGTGGTGGTGCGATCCAGCTGACCGCGTTCGCATCGCTGTCGATCACCGGCGGCATCACCGCGGGCGGTGGCGGCGGTGCGGGCGGCATTGCGTGCGGAAGCGACGACGCGGGCGCAGGAGCGGGCGGTGGTGCGGGCGGCGCGATCTTCGTCGAGGCGCGGGACCTCGACATGCGCGGAACGCTCGCGGCACATGGTGGCGGCGGCGGTGCGGGTGGCAACGGCCAGATCGCGAATGGCCCCGTCGGCACGGGCGAGTCAGGAGGCGACGCGACGGTCGCGGCACCGGGCCGAGGTGGTGTCGCGCTCGCGGGCACGTCGGGCACCGGCGGCGCCGGCGGATCGAATACCGCGCCACCGGTCGCCGGCACCGACGCTTCGTTCAACCCCGGCGGCGGCGGTGGTGGCGCGGGACGCATCGTCGTCAACGCTGTGGAGTAGCCGCCGCGCGCGGGAGTGTTGGCGACAAAATCGTACGGCGATCGTCACGTGCGACTGCGTGCGACGCATGCGACGAGCATGGTGCGCGCGTTCGCGCGATGTAACGTTGCTGCGATGTCTAGCTCTGTCACGCGTCGCGATGTCCTCCGCGGCGCCCTCGCAGCGGCGGCACTTGCCGCGTGCGGTGGCGCGTCGCCTCGTCCGTCCACCTCGTCGTCGAAGGAGAAGCAGCCTGCGCAGCCCAAGCGCATCCTGATCCTCGGCGGCACGGGCTTCCTCGGTCCGAAGACGATCGATGTCGCCCTCGCGCGTGGTCACTCGGTCACGATCTTCAATCGCGGCAAGCGCGAGAAGATCCAGCCGCTCGAGCAGAAGGTCGAGCACCTCTACGGCAACCGCGATCCGAAGCTGCCCGCCGACGAGAAGAGCCCCGAAGGTAGCCCCGTCGGCCTCGAGCAGCTCGAGGGCAAGAAGTGGGACGTCGTCATCGACAACTCCGGCTACTTCCCGCGCCACGTCGAGGCGTCGGCGAAGCTGCTCGCGCCGAATGCCGAGCGGTACATCTACATCTCGAGCATCTCTGCGTACGCGGAGAACCCCGCGACGGGCGGCGACGAGACCACGAAGCTCGCCGAGCTCGCGGATCCGACCGTCGAGTCGATGGGCGACAACTTCGAGAACTACGGTGGGCTGAAGGTCCTGTGCGAGCGCGCCGCGGCTGCCGCGTTCGGTGCCGATCGCGCCGCGATCGTGCGGCCCGGTTTCATCGTCGGTCCCGGCGATCCGACCGATCGGTTCACGTACTGGCCCGCGCGCATCGCGGCCGGTGGCGAGGTGCTCGCGCCCGGCTCCCCCGACGATCCGCTCCAGTGGATCGACGTCCGTGACCTCGCGGAGTTTCTCGTCACGCTCGCCGAGCAAGGCACGGCCGGCACGTTCAACGCGATCGGCCCGGACTTGCCCGCACGCTGGGGCACGGTGCTCGACACGTGCGTCACCGCGTCGGGAAGCGGCGCGAAGCTGACGTGGGTGCCGACGTCGTGGCTCGAGAAGCACGAGATGGCCGGCGAGGACGCGTTCCCGATCTGGGTGCCACCTGCCGACAAGTTCGCGGGCTTTCATCGCTGGAAGAACGAGCGCGCGAAGGCCGCGGGCCTGACGTTTCGCACGATCGACGACACGGTGAAGTCGCTGCTCGCGTGGTTCCCGACGGAGCTCGAGCGCCGCGTCCGCGTCACGCGCGAGCTCGTCGAGGGCGCGAAGGCGAGGGGAGACGAGCCGCCGAAGATGGCCGATCCGACGGTGCTGCGCGCCGGTCCGACGCGCGAGCGCGAGGCCGAGCTGCTCGCCGCGTTTCACACCGGCAAGTAGTCAGGTCGGGTCCGCCGACTTCGCGGTCTCGACGTCCGCGCCTTCGACGATCTTCTGCGCGACCACCGTCGGATGCGAGACCTTGCCGTCGGCGAACTTGATCGCGAACGGCACCGGCAGATCGCGCGTGTCGATCCACCGGCCGCCGCCGCGGCGCGCTTGCTCGCCGGCGAGCGCGGACAGCTCGAACACCGCCGTCCAGTACTTCTCCGGCTCCTTGTCACGATCGAGCGGCGACGTGCGCCGTCGCTCCTCGTACTGCTTGAGCGCGGTCGCGACATCGACGATGCCGATGCTGCCGCGCGCGTGATGCGCGAGCTCGGAGAACGCGATGTCGACGGTCGCGGCGACGCCCGCCGGCTGCGCGGGGACGAGGATCTTCTCGCCGTCGCGCGTCGCGATCGCCGCGCCCGCGCGGGTCACCGCCTCCGAGAGAAAGTTCGGCAGCGCCGTCGCCGCGTAGCGGATCTCGCCCTTGCCGTCGAACTTCGCCTCGAGCGCCCGGCGTGCTGCGAGCACGCGCGCGACCGCGACCAGCGTCGACAGGCTCGGCACGCGCTGCATCTGCGTCACGCTGCGCTCGTCCTCGATCACGACGACGGCGCCGCCGGCCGGCGAAGGCCGAACGCGATCGAGCTTGTGCACGCGCGCCCACATGCCTTGACTATACGTCATCGCCGCGCTGCGCCACGCGACCTGCGTGATCGTGGCATCGCCAGCCGTTAGGGGAAGTCGGCGGTGTGAATCCGGGACTTGCCGGGCTGCGTGCTACCACCCGACCGTGCGGATCTGGGTGATTGGCCTTCTCGCATGCATCGCGTGCGGTGACTCCACGAACAACGCGAAGCCCGATGCACCGATGGGCTCACCGGATGCGTCGGCCGACGCGTCGAACGCGCCGCTCGGCGACATCCTCGACGAGCTGCGCGCGATTCCCGGTCTCGAGGTCGAAGAGCGCACCTCGATGGTCGACGGTTACCGGTTCTTCGTACTCGCGTACGACCAGCCCGTCGATCACCACAACCCGAGCGGCGCGCGGTTCACGCAGCGGATGACGCTGCTCCACCGCGACTACGACGCGCCGGTCGTCGTCTACAACAGCGGCTACTTCGTCTCGACGCGCGGCTCGCGCTCGCAGCTCGCCTCGCTCCTCGATGGCAACCAGCTGTCGATGGAGTACCGCTACTTCTCGCCGTCGCGTCCCGAGCCCGCCGACTGGACCAAGCTCGACATCGAGCAGGCGGCGACCGATCAGCACCGCATCACCGAGGCGCTCAAGGCGCGCATCTATCACGCCAACAAGTGGCTCACGACCGGTGCGAGCAAGGGCGGCATGACGTCGCTGTTCCATCGCCGGTTCTTCCCGAACGACGTCGACGGCACCGTCGCGCTCGTCGCGCCGTTCGACTACCCGGACGACGCCGTCCAGTCGCCGTCGAACCGCTACTTCGTGTTCCTCGAGCACGTCGGGACCGATCCGGCCTGCCGGCAGAAGCTCAAGGACTTCCAGAATCTCGCGCTCGCCCGTCGCGACGCGATGAAGACGCGCATGCGCGCGCAGGCGACGTACACGCAGATCCTCGGCGAGGACCGCGCGCTCGAGTTCGCCGTCGAGGAGCTGCCGTTCATCTTCTGGCAGTACGGCAACCAGTCCGTCTGCTCGGCGATCCCGGGCAGCACGGCGAGCGACGACACCGTGTTCCAGTTCCTCGACCAGACGATCTCGGTCGCATCGTACGGCGACGACGACCTCACCGATTACCTGCCGTACTACCACCAGAGCGCGACGCAGCTCGGCTACCCGATCAGCGACGAGAGCTACCTCGTCGGCCTCATGTATCCCGGCCAGGACACCGCGCGCGCGTACATCCCGGCGAACATCCCGACGCCCGCATACGACAACGGCGAGGCGATGACGGACGTGCAGTCGTGGATCGCGTCGAGCGGCTCGCAGATCCTGCTCATCTACGGCCAGAACGATCCGTGGACCGCGGGCGCCGTCGACCTCGGTGCGGCGACCGACTCGTACAAGTTCATCGCGCCAGGCGGCAACCATGGCTCGTCGCTCGCGAACCTCGCGAGCCAGGACCAGTCGGTCGCGGTCGCCGCGGTGATGCGATGGGCGGGCCTCGCGCCGAGGCTGCACGGCTCGATCACGTTCTCGGCCGAGCGCACGCTCGAGCAAGAGGAGCTCGAGCTTCGACGTCGCCGTTAGTCTGCGTACATAGCGTCTCCGAGCACCACCGAGTGCGCAGGCGCTCGTCGACGAGGAATTGCCGTCCTGCCAAGGTGAGCGAGGAGGCGGCATGTCGCACGACACGGCACTCATCGCGACAATCGCAGGCGGCATCGGCCTCGCGTTCGTGTTCGGCCTCCTCGCGACACGACTCCGTCTGCCACCGCTCGTCGGCTACATCCTCGCCGGCGTCGCGCTCGGTCCCGCCACGCCCGGGTTCGCGGGCGACGTCCACCTCGCGCAGCAGCTCGCCGAGGTCGGCGTCATCCTGCTCATGTTCGGCGTCGGCCTGCACTTCTCCGTCGGCGATCTGCTCGCGGTTCGCAAGATCGCCATCCCGGGCGCGATCGTCCAGATCTCGATCGCGACGCTGCTCGGCATGGTCGCCGCGCGCCTGTGGGGCTGGTCGTGGGGCTCGGGCTTCGTGTTCGGGCTGTGTCTGTCGGTCGCCAGCACCGTCGTGCTGCTGCGCGCGATGGAGTCGCGCAACATGCTCGAGACGCTCGATGGCCGCATCGCCGTCGGCTGGCTCATCGTCGAGGATCTCATCACCGTCCTCGTGCTCGTCATCTTGCCCGCGATTGCCGTGCCGCTCGGCGGCAAGAGTCCAGCGGGCGCCAGTACGAACCTGGCTCTCACGCTGGTCGTCACGCTCGCGAAGGTCGGCGCGTTCGCCGCGGTGATGTACTTCGTCGGCCGTCGTCTCGTGCCGTGGGTGCTCGAGCGCGTCGCGCGCACCGGATCACGGGAGATGTTCACGCTCGCCGTGCTCGCGATCGCGCTCGGCATCGCGTTCGGTGCCGCCGCGCTGTTCGGCGTGTCGTTCGCGCTCGGCGCGTTCTTCGCCGGCATCGTCGTCAACACGTCGGACCTCAGCCACGAGGCCGCCGAGGACGCGCTGCCGTTCCAGGACGCGTTCTCGGTGCTGTTCTTCGTCTCCGTCGGCATGCTGCTCGACCCGGTCGTGTTCATCCACAGGCCGCTTCACATCATCGAGGTCGTCGCGATCGTCATGCTCGGCAAGTCGCTGGCGGCCTTTCTGATCGTCGCGGTGTTTCACTACCCGATTCGCACCGAGCTCACGATCTCGGCGAGCCTCGCGCAGATCGGCGAGTTCTCGTTCATCCTCGCGGCGCTCGCGCTGAGCCTCGGCTTGTTGCCGCGCGAGGGCCAGAACCTGATCGTCGCCGCCGCGATCATCTCGATCGCACTCCAGCCGGTCACGTTCTGGTTCACCGATCGTCTCGCACCGTGGATCGAGCGCCACCCGAGGCTACGCGCCCTGCTCGAGCGCAAGGCGGCCGAGCTCCCCGAGATCTCGGTCGCCGAGCACGAGGGTCTGCACGATCACGCGATCATCATCGGCTACGGCCACGTCGGCAGGGCGATCGGCGAGATCCTCGAGCGCAGCGGCGTCCCGTTCGTCGCGATCGACGATCACCGCGACCGCGTTGTCGAGCAGCGCGAGCGTGGCCAGGCGATGGTGTACGGCGACGCGACGCGACCGAGCGTGCTCGGCCAGGCTCACCCCGAATCGGCGCGCCTCCTCGTCGCGGCGACGCCGGATCCGTTCAAGGCCGGCGTGATCATCGAACGTGCGCGCGCCGTGAACCCGTCGATCAAGTGCGTCGCGCGCGCCCACAGCAACGAAGCGCAGCGCTACCTCGAGCAGCACGGCGCGGACGTCGTCGTCGTCGGCGAGCGCGAGCTCGCGTTCGGACTCGCGTTCGAGGCGCTCGTCCACCTCGGCCGCGACGACCAGTCCGCCGATCGGGTCGTCGACGAGTTCCGGCGCGCGACACCGGTGATGCCGGCGCACGCGTGAGTCATTCGTCGACGGGCAGCGCGAGCGTGAATGTCGTGCCCTCGCCGGGCTTGCTCTCGACGCTGATCGTGCCCCCGTGTGCCTCGACGATGCCCCTGCAGATGTAGAGCCCGAGGCCGGTTCCCTTGGCCGCGTTGCGCCGCGACGACCAGTACGGATCGAACACGTAGGGTAGGTCGCGCTCGCCGATGCCCGGGCCCGTGTCTTCGACGAGCAGACGGATCTGGTCGCCGACGCGACGGCCCTTGATGAACACGACGTCGCCGGCCTTGCAGAACTTGATCGCATTGCCGATCAGGTTGCCGAGCGCCTGCAACATGCGGGTCCGATCGCACAGCATGAAGATGCCGGGCAGCTCGCTGTCAGCGTCGATGCGGATCGACCGGCGCAGCGCCGACTCCTCGTGCGCGGCGATCGCTTCATCGATGATTCCCGAGAGCGCCTCTCGCTTCTTCTGGACGGAGAACCGGCCGGTCTGCAGGCTCATCGTGTCCAGCAGGTCGCCGAGCAACCGCTCCATCTGCGCCGCCGAGCGCAGGACCGCATCGAGGTGCTTGTACAGCCTCGGCTCTTCGCTCGCGAACGCGCGCATGAGCGTCGCGCCGAGCTCGATCGAGGCGAGCGGACTGCGCAGCTCGTGCGACATGATCCACAGCATCTGGTCGCGCGAGAAGATCGCGTCCTGGGCGTCGTCGTGAAGGCGCGTGTTGTCGATGATGACGCCCGCCCGACGTCCTAGCTCGACGGCGATCGCGAGCTCGCGCTCGCCATACTCCTCGCGGGCGCGGACGAGCGTGAGCGTCCCGTGCGTCTTTCCACGCGCGCTGAGCGGCGCGACGATGCACGACCGCGCGCCGAGCTCCCGCACGATCGCGGCGTATTCGGGAAGGTCGTGGCTCTGCGAGAGCCGCAGCTCGGTCACCTCGCGGATCAGCACGGGCATGCCGGTACGAAGGACGTGCTGGATGGTCGTCGGCCGGCGAGACTCCGGCGGGAACCTCAGCGACCACGCGCGCGCGAGCTCGGCCTTCTCGCGGTCGGCGTGCACCACCGCGACGCGGTCGAGCTTGTCATCGCGCAGGATGTCGACGAGACACCAGTCGGCCAGCTCCGGCACCACGTGGTCCGCGAGCGCCGCGAGCGCCATCTGCACGTTGGGGTTGGACAGTGCGACCACCGCGCGGGCGAGGAACCGCTGCTCGCGTGCGATGACCGCGAGCTCGGCCGCCGAGCGCTCTGCGGCTTCCTTGTGGGTCTGCCTCGCGATCGCGGCCGACACGCGCGCCGCCATGACCGCGAACAGGCGCTTGTCGTCCGCCGAGAACTCGCTCGCCCTCCGCGAGCCCATGTGCGCGACACCGATCGCCTCGCCGTCGGCGATGAGCGGCACGCCGTAGACCGCCGTGTAGCTCGCGCGGGTATCGCTCTCGCCGAGACTCGCGCGGACGCGCAGCTCGTCCCCGTCGCGGATCAGGATCGTCGCCGTGTCGACGACCGGTGCCGTCTCGACGAAGATCTTCAGCACGCGGTTCAGGAGCTCGTCGAGACCCTCGCTCTCGAATGCCTCGGTCGCGATCCGCTCGAGTGCGACGAGTGTCCGTTCGCGCGCGCGGCTGAACCGCTCGACGGTCGCGGTCATCGCGGCGTCGACCGCGCGGATCGCGGCGCGCAGGCCGCGAGCGGGCAGGGCACCGCGCTCCCAGATCTCGAGGATGCAGTCGCGCAGGATCGCGAGCTCGCCGATGACCTGAGCGGGATCGAAGCCGTCGTCGAGCCGCTCGAGTGCGTGCGCCTCTGCGAGATTTTCGGGGACGACCGCGGTCAGCCCACGCGCGAACGCGTCGGCCATCTCTCCGACGCGGTCGAGGATCGCGGGCATCTGGTCGACGAGCGCGGGGCGTTCGAGCTTCGCGGCCGCAGGAAGGGCGCGCACCGCCTGCTCCCATGCCGACAGGATCGCGGGCTGCTGGTCGCGAATGAGATCGCGAAGGCTCGGTCCTTCTCCGCCGCCCCCGCTGCGTTCGTCTTCGTGCGGCATCTATCTGGCGATCACGGTCAGGACACACTTCGCGAGCGGAGGGAGGGACGAACCTGCTCGGACCATCGCGCGAGCACTTCGAAGCCGCGTCGCGCCCCCGATAGTACCTGTTGCATCCCTGGCTCGTCGCTGCACTCCGCATCTAGCACGCGGCCGAACTGAGACCAGCGAGCGCTCGCGATGCCGTCGTAGGCGCGGAGATACGCCGTCGGGGTCGCCGGGCCGAGCGAGCGCAGGAGCCAGCGCCGGAGCGCGTCGAAATGCAGCGTCGCCCGCTCGGTCACGTACATCCAGCCAAGCGCCTCGCGGACCGAGTCAAAGCCGAGCAGCGAGAGCTGGGGCAGCTGCGCCACCTCCAGGGCCGACATGCCCGCGGCGATCAGGTCCTGCGCGATGAGGCCCGCACGTGCGCGCTCGCGGAGGTCCATGACCGCGCGGAGCCCGGGCGTGTAGGCGAACGCGCTCTCCACCGAGCTCTCGAATCCGTAAGTCACGATCAACTGGTCGATGTAGTCCCGGCGGCGGATCCGCAGCTGGCGCAGGAACGCCCAGCCCTCGTCCGCCGCGGCATGGAGCTCGCGGGTGTCGAGGTTGAGGCGCAGCTGCGCTGGCGACAGTGGGTCCACCGGCGCGTGAGGTCTGCAACTCTCATGCGCGAGACCCAGGGATGGCCGATGGCCTACTTATGGTTTTCCCTTCGTGGCAGGCGCGCCCACCGGGCGCATGCGCTCGCCCTGAAGCGGCTTATATACCTGGAACTGTTCCCGTCACGGCGGGAGGCGACGCCCGGTCAGCGCCTCGACCGCGCGGCGGGCCCCGCCGCTGTCCTGGTAAATCGCGTGGAGCGGATTCGCGGACTCGATCGTCGCGAGGATGCGGATCCGGCCGGCGGCGACCGCTTCGTCCGCCACGGTGGACGGCACGATCGCGATGTGGCCTCCGGCCGCGACCGCCTCGATGAGGAGCAGCGTGTCGTCGACCTCGCCCGCGATCATCGGCTTCAGGCCGCGATGTTCGAGGAAGTCCTCGACGTCGCGCCGGTACGACGTCGTCGGCCGGTAGTTGAGGAGCTTGGTGTCGCGCCAGTCCGGTGCCGGGGTCAGCGACGTCGATGCGATCGCGACGAGCTTCGTGCGGCTGATCTCGACGAACGCGAGCCCGCGCCGCGACGCCACCGGAGGCTCGCCCTCGCAGAGCACGAGATCGAGCAGGCCGCCGCGCAGGTCGCGCAGCAGCTCGACCGCATCGTCGGTCCGCACCGAGGAGAACGTGTCGGGGAGCTGGAACAGCGGCAGGATGAACGTGGTCGCGGTAGACCGGGCGACGCCGATGCTGATGCCGATCCGCATGACCTTGGTCGGCTCGCTGGTCGTCGCCATGAGCTGGTTCACGAGCCGCTCGCCGAGCCGGAACATCGGGCCGGTGTGCTCGAACGCGAGCCGCCCGGCGTCCGTGAGCTTGAGGCCGGCCTGGGTACGCTCGAACAGCTCGACGCCGAACACCCGCTCCAGCGCGCGCAGCTGCTCGCTCACCGTCGCCGGCGTCACGCCGAGGCGCTGCGCCGCGGCCGCGACTGTGCCTTCGACGGCCGCTACGTGAAAGTAGTAGAGGTGGTTGTAATTGAGCAGCATCGGGCCGCGGAGCACCCAACGTTGATCGAGCGCGACCGCTGTACGCAAGCGATCGATGCAATGGATTTTCCGACGATCGGTCGAAGGTCCAGATCATAGCTAGATCAGAGCGCCCTGATCCAGGGTGCGAGCGTTGACTCGATGTGCGGCACGTTGCTGCGGACGAGCGCGCGATCTCGATCGAAGCAGAGTCCGTGAACCGTCTCGATCGCGCGCACGAGGCGGCCGACGTTCTTGAGCGGCGGCATGATCGGCGCGAGCCCGAAATCATCGCGGCCATGTACGAACGGTAGGTCCGTGACGCGGATCCAGGACACGGCGCCGCGGTGGCAGAAGTAGACGCCCCACTCCTCGGAGAACACCTCGAGCCTGAACCGGGTCTCGCTGTCGCGATCGAACGCGAGCGTCGGCAACGCCGCGCCGGTGCTCATCATGACCTCGACGTACCAGTGCGTCGGCGGCGTGAGCGCGAGGCTGTCGAGCCAGGCGCGCGCGGCGAGCTTGCCCGCAGTCGTCGTGCTCGTTCCACCGAGCAGCTCGTATGGCGACAATCGTCGCTCGCGCATCATGGCGCTCCTGGCTCGTCGGTGCGCAGCACGCGAAACGCGAACGACATCGGAGCGACCTGGGTTGCAGCCGCGCGGAGACGCTGCGTGCGAACCGCGTGAGAGAGCATGAGCAGCGCGCGGCGCGGGCAGATCGACGCGAGCAGCTCGTCATCGCGGTAGCCGTCGTCCATCATCAGCGTGCCGCCCTCAGGCGAGGAGGTGCGCTCAGGCGGAACCACTGGCGCTGGACGCGGAAGCCGGCCTGCGCGGCGGCGACGATCTTCGTCGCGATGGCCGGGTCCTTTGCATAGCCATCGAGCGCGGCGCCGAGCTCGCGCAGCCGGTCGCCGATCCCGCGTTCGCCGCCGAGCAGATACGAGCCCGCCAGCGCGAGCTGCGCCGGGATCCAGCGCTCGAAGTGGCGGCGGAGCTGCGCGTGACCGACCGCACTGTGCTCGACCACGTAGAGCCAGCCGAACGCCTCGATCTCCGACGAGAACCGCGAGATCGGACACGTCGGTAGCGCCGATGGATCGATCACGCCGAGCGCGGTGAGGTCCGCGCGCAGGAGCCGCATCTGCGATCGCCACGGCAGCTCGAGCAGCGTGCCGAACCCGGGCGTCGCCAGGAACGCGGACTCGACCGGCGCCTCGAAGCCGAAGACCCGGGCGAGGTACGACTTGTAGAGCGGAGGTGTGGTGGTGGTGCGAAGTGGAGCCAGACGATCTTCGTCGGCGCCGAGCTGGTGTGACTGTGTCTCTCGCTTGAGGCGAGCGAGCATCCAAGACGTCATGGGGTGTGGTCGCAACCGCCAGTGCAACGGTTATGCAAAACACCCGGCGTAGGTTTTTCCGAATTTGCTCGGAAAGGCCGTGCGGCGCGGCCACGCTGAGACCGTTTTGCGCGCACAGCGCGTCGTCAGCGCGCTAGTTCGGTTCAGCGGCGTCGCCACGGCGCTCGCACGTGGCCCGATGTGTAGGGCCCGTGACCTCAGGCGACAGCGGCGAGCTCGGCTTCGGTCGGCTCGCGGCGGCCCCAGTGGGTCGGGCCGGCAACGCGCTCGATCTGTTCCTTCAGCTCGCTCGACAGGCCGAGCGCGAACGCGGTCTCGGCGGCGATGAACAGCGGGCCGATCAGCAGGCCGATCAGGTCGTCGAGGAACGCGGGCTTCTTGCCCTCGAACTTGTGGCCGAGGAACTGGATGGCCCAGCCGCCGATGAACAGCGTGCCCGACGTCGCGGCCCAGATCGGCAGCGGCATCGCCGCGATCGCGGTGCCCACCGCGCAGGTCGCACCCAGCACCGTGCCCATCACGCGCCCGTACGTCTTGTCGAGCTTCGTGTAGTACGTGGTCGCGGCGGCAGTCGCGGCGGTCGCGAGGTTGAACGGGCCGATGCCGGCGCGCGCGAGCAGCGCCTGCGTGCCAACGACGATCATCGGGATCCCGACGAAGTGCGTGGCGATGTTGCGCTTGTCGCGGTGGTACTCGGCGTAGTTGGCGAGCTGCTCTACGAGCGACTTCATGCCCCCGACCATCGCAGGGAAACGGCCCGGCAGATACCGAAAACGTCGATTCAGGTACGCGAACCGGCGGGTTACGTCACCACACGCCGCTGATCGAGAGGCCGCTGCCGGTCGGGCTGACCTCGAACGGCAGCTTCTTCGTCAGCGTCAGCCGCGGGATCAGAAGGCCCGCGGTCGCGCCGATCAGGCTGCCGGCGATCACGTCCGTCGTGTAGTGCTTGTCGGCGGCGATGCGCAGGTACGCGGTGGTCGCGGCGAGCGGCAGCCCGATGCCCCAGATGTACGGCGCGACCTTGTAGCCGCGCATGCTGGCGACCGTGCCCGCGCTCGTGACGAGACCGAACGCGAGCGCGGCGTGTCCCGAGACGAACGACATCATGTCGTCGGAGCTCTTCGACTCGCCGGTGTAGTGCATGTACGGCCGCTCGCGACCGAACCCGAACTTGAAGCCCTGGACCGCGAGCTGGCTGAGCGCGATCGTCTCGCCGATCGGCAGCATGTCGTCGAACAGGTTGCCGAACCCGCCGGAGGTGATCGAGCCGAGCGCGACGAGGCCAACCGATGCCGCGGGCACGAGCGCGTGTGCGGCCACGTCGCTGAACATGTTCGCACGGTCGGTGTTCTTCCACACGAGCGAGCTGCGAATCGAGTCGTCGAACGAGTTCGTGCTGCACCACCGGCACTGCGTCGGCGACAGGAGCGGCTTCATCACGGTGCTGCTCGCGACGAGCAGCGCGCCTGCACCGATCGTGAGCCCGAGGTGCTGCATCCGCCGCTTCGAGAGCTTGATCGAGTCGTTGCTCTTCTTGACCGACACGTTGTCGGCAAAGGCAGTCGTTGAGGTTACGGTTGACGTCGCGCAAACGACGATCAAGATCGCCCGCGCAACTCGTCCGCCACCCGGACAGTTGAGAAACATCGGCCGGGTCTAGCGTCTGTGCAGGTGAACGCACGCCAATCGGGCAGGCGAAAAAA
The DNA here is from genome assembly GCA_013368795.1 of Kofleriaceae bacterium. Taxonomy (GTDB): domain Bacteria; phylum Myxococcota_A; class Polyangia; order Haliangiales; family Haliangiaceae; genus JABFXX01. The sequence goes on along the minus strand of JABFXX010000096.1, from coordinate 31,865 downwards.
GGTTGCCCGGAATGGGCGCAACGTCTGCGCTCAGGTCCGAGTCGCTCGCACGTTTCCGCGCTCGAGAAGCGGCCGGATTGCCCGAAAAATCAGCGGGTTGCTACTTTCGCTGAACACCGACCCAGTGCGGCCGTCCTCGTGGGTGATGGGCAATGCGTTTCAAGCGTGGCTGACGGACTGCGGAGTCGATGTCTCGCGGTTTCGTCACTGGTGGGTGGAGTTCCAGCTCGAGGCGGAAGCGGGCACGCGCTTATCCGTGCGCGTCGACGCCCATCGCTGGGGCCTCTCGTTCACGCACTCCGAGAAGCACTCGACGATCTCGTTCGCGGGCGATGACGTCGAGCTGCGCCGCGACGACCACGAGCTCGTTCACGAGGCGACGGACCCGAGCGAGATCGGCCGGCTGCTCGGCGCACTCGAGCGGCGCTACGCGATCCAGTTCCAGCGCAGCGTGCCGGAGGTTCGATCGAACGTGCCAGCCGCGATCCCGCGCGTCCGTCAATGGCTGTCGATCGTTTGAGCTCCAGCTACCCCGTCGATCACGCTCCAGCCCTATCATTTTCGGCGCGGGCTTGGTCGATTCGCTACTGCCCGTGAGGACAGCGTCGGAGACATGCGCGGTTTGCCGCCGCAATCCACTGGTCGCCGGCGCGCTCTGCGAGACTTGTCGAATGGGCCTGATCGGCAGCGAGCCGGTCGCGCCCGAACAGATCGTCCCCCAGATCGAGCGCCCGACGGAGGCAGTGCTCTTCGATCAGTGGGGGCGAACCCACGCGCTCGACCTCGCGACGCACGTCGGCAGGACCGTCCAAGGGCCGACGCTGCTCCTGCTCAGCAGCACGGTCTCGCGCCGCCAGGCCTCGATCTGGCACGAGGACGGCGCGTGGATCCTCCGCGATCTCGGCTCGGCGAACGGCACGTTCGTCGACGAGAAGGCCATCGAGACGGTCGCGCTGCATGATGGCGCGCGCGTGCGGTTCGGAGCGATCGGGTTCTACTTCTTCGCCGATATCACCGGCATCAGCATCGCGGAGGTCGCGGGCGATATCGGCACGACGATCATTCGTGCACCGTCGGAGAGCGAGGCGTTTCGCGCGACGCTCGACTTCATTCCGCCCCCGCTTCGCGATGTCGTCGTCGAGGTTCACCAGCCCGCGGGCGGCGGCGGTGGCGTCGTGTCGTTCGATGGAGTCCAGGTCCAGGTCACGCTCGCGCAGCTCGAGCTGCTCGCGCTGCTCGTCGAGCGCATGCGCGCGGAGGCGGACGAACCAGCGGAGACGTGCGGCTTTGTCAGCGTCGACGAGCTGCTCGGCAAGCTGTCGTTCGAATCGTCGGATGCAAACGAGAACAACGTCCGGCAGCTCGTGCGCCGCGTTCGTCGCCTGCTCTCGAAGTCCGAGCTCGGCGAGATGATCGAGTCGCGGCCGGGGCGCGGCTACCGGCTTCGCGTCAGGCCTGATCGTCCAGCCGGTACAGCGCGGCGATGACGCGCTCGAGCTCGCGAGCGTCGCTCTCGCTCATCATGTCGGCGACCCGTTGATCGTTCGCGGCCGATCCGTCTTCGAGGCGATCGAGCGTCTGGCGGTAGCGGAACATGAGTCCGAGAAAGCGAGCCTCGAGCTGGTCGCGAAGGAGCCCGGGTGTCTGCATGACGGACCGTCACTGCATGGATCGCGCCGCGTGAAACAACGTACCGAGGCGGGATTTCGCGCATTCCTTGCGTCGAGCGATTTTCACGCGCACGCGTCGCGCGCTCACTGCTGGCATTCGTCGTCGCGGGAGTCGAGCTTGCCGTCGCAGTCGTTGTCGACGCCGTCGGTGCAGGCGCCCAGCTCGCGCGGCCGGCACACGAGCGGCCTCGTGCGGAGCAGCGTGCGGATGCGATATCGCTTCAGCACCATGTCGATGCGGCCCGGCGAGACCTGGATGCCCGCGATCGGGATGTAGTCGTCCGTGTTCGGAACGAAGTCGATCGGTGGGCGGATTGCCGCCCACTCGCTCCCGTTGAAGTGGAACAGGTCGCGCTCGCTCGCCGCGACAACATCGTCGTGACCGTTCTCGGCGATGAACGTCAGGTCGGCGAGCGCCGGCACGATCTGCTCGTTCCACGTCGTGCCGTTCCAGTGGAACATCCGGCCGTCCTCGGCGGTGACGTGAACGTCGTCGGATGCGACCGCTGCGACCGCGAGCAGCGGGAACGTCGAGCCGGTCGCGACCTCGGCCCAGCTCGTGCCGTCCCAGCGCGAGAGTTTGTTCGAGGTGCCGCGCGTGACGAGGTAGATGTCGTCGGCCGCGGTGCCCGAGACCGAGAGCGGACTGCCCGCGATCGCCGTCGTCGTCCACGCGCTCGGCCCCGTGCGGTGCGCGGCGACGATCGTCGAGAACGCCCACACGTTGCCGTTGCCGTCGCCCCAGATCTTTTCGATGCTCGTCGTCGCCGCGACCTCGCCCGTCCACGTCGCGCCGTCCCAGTGATAGACGCTGCCGTTCGCGGCGCCGACCCACACGTCGTTTGCGGCGCTGCCCCAGATCGACCTCGCACCGACGTCGTTGCCCATCGCCTGCGGCACCTTGAACGCGAGCGTCCACGTCGTGCCGTCGAAGTGCCAGACCTCGCCTTTCACGTTCGTGACGTACTGATCGTTGGCCGACGGTCCCCACATCGCGGTGTTGACGGGCGCGTCGAACGGATTGATGCCGAGTGACGGGTAGGTTCCGTACGCCTGACCGCGATAGCGATACGCGAGGTTGAGCGTCGAGACGCCGACGACCTCGGTCGGGCCGAGCGAGATGAAGCCGGAGATCGCGGTGAGGCCGGTCGGGCTCGCGCCGATGTTCGTCGAGCGCGACCACGCGACGCCGTCCCAGTGCCGCATGATGCCGTCGACGCCGGCGACCCACGTGTCGTTGGGCGCCGACGACGCGATGTTGTTGTACGCGTCCTGCGGCGTCTGCCACTGCGTCCAGCTCGTGCCGTCGTAGTGTGCGATCACGCCGATGCCGAGGTTCGTCGCGACGTAGCCGACGATCCACACGTCGGTCGCCGAGTTCGCGTCGATGAAGTGCACCTCGACGCCCGTGGGCGAGCGCTGCGTCCAGCTCGTGCCGTCGAAGTGATAGAGCGGGCCGGGCTTCGTCGCGACCCACAGGTCCGTCGGGCTCGAGCCTCGGAGCGCGATCGGCTCGCCGCCGGTGAACGTGCCGGCCACCGACCACGTCGTGCCGTTCCAGTGCTGGATGCCCTGTGCCTTCGTCGCGATGAACACGTTGTTGGTGTCTGCCGCCCACACGTCGACGTAGTCGGTGCCGGGCACGCCCGAGACGATCGACCACGCGGCGCCGTCCCAGTGGATGACGACGGACGCGAGCGCGGGACTCGTCTTGCCTTGGCCGATCGCCCAGGCGTCGTCCTTCGCGATCGACCACGCGGCGACGAGGTCGTTCTGCACGGGCGTCGGCACGGAGTTCCAGAACGCGCCCTCGTAGTGCATCGCGCGGCCGCCGCGGCCGACGGCCCATTGATCGTCGGCGCTGCTGCCCGCGACCGCGTACGCGACGACGTCGCTGATCGACTCGGGGTTCCAGCCAAAGCGGCTGCAGTCACGGATCTGAAACCCGCACTGCGCGTTGCACGTGACCGAGCCGGCATCGAAGCCGATCGATACGCACGTCTTGCTCGTCGGACCGTCGCATAGCTCGGGGCCGTTGACCTCGCTGTCGCCGCAGCGACCGCCGGTGCACGCGTTCGTGTCGTACGTGCATGCGGAGGTGCACGCGAGGCCCTCGGCCGCGTAGAAGCCGGCGGTGATGCAGTCGGCGGTCTCGCCGGTGTTTGGGTCGATGCCGAGGTTCGCGCTGTCGCACGCCTCGGTGCCGGTGACGTAACCGTCGCCGCAGAAGAACGCCTCGCACGCGCCGTCGCGGCACGCACCGGGCGCGTCGTTGAACACGCAGTCTTGTGCCTCGGTCTTGCCTTCGCACGCGGCGACCTGCTCGGGCACGAGGCAACGATGATGCTCGACGTCGCACTGAAATCCGCCGGGACACGTCGAGCCGTCCTCGCAGACGACCGACGTCGAGCTCACACAGGCGGTGCACGCGAGCATCACCAGCCACCCAACGCTGCGCATGAAATCATCGTACCGCGTGTTACTGTGGGAAGTGGGCATGGACGAACGAGTGAAGAGCACGCAGTTCGGCGTCGGTCCTGTCACTCCTACATCTCCCCGCAGCGGCGCCCAGGTGTCGCGCCCCCTTGCCGAGCGGGCATCCGTGCCGGTCGTCTCCGGCGATCTGCTCGACACCCACCCGGCCCCGCAGTCCGGCATCGATCTCGCCGCCGGTACGCTCGTCGCGCAGAAGTACGAGCTGATCCGCGAGATCGGTCGCGGCGGCATGGGCGTCGTCTACGCCGCGCGCGATCTCAAGCTCGGCCGCCGCGTCGCGATGAAGTTCTTGCGCCACGTCGACCGCGAGGTCCTCGATCGATTCCTGATCGAGGCTCGCGCGACCGCGCAGTGCAATCACGACAACATCGTCATCATCTACGAGGTCGACGAGTACGCGGGCATGCCGTACATGGTGCTCGAGTATCTCGAGGGCAAGTCGCTGCGCGACTTCATGGGCCCGTTCGGTCAGGGCGAGCCGATCCCGGCGTCGCGCGTCGTCGAGCTCGTGTTGCCGGTCGCGAGAGCGCTCGCGCGCGCCTCCGAGCTCGGCATCGTCCATCGCGATCTCAAGCCCGAGAACGTGCTCGTCACGCACGGCGGCCAGGTGAAGGTGCTCGACTTCGGCATCGCGAAGGCGCTCGGTGCACCCGACGCGCCGCGGCCGCGTGCGGCGACGCAATCGGGCACCGACCTGACGCTGACGCGCGAGGGCGCGATGATCGGCACGCTGCCGTACATGTCGCCCGAGCAGATGGGCGTCGATCACATCGACCATCGGTCAGACTTGTTCTCGCTCGGCGTGATCATGTTCGAGATGCTGAGCGGCCGGCATCCCGTCGAGCCGCTGACCGCCGACGCTCTCACGCAGAACCTCATCAACCCCGCGCCGATGACCGCGCTGCGCGCGGTGATGCCCGATGCGTCCGAGTCGCTCGCGAAGCTCGTCGACGATCTCCTGAAGAAGCGCAAGCAGGAGCGCGTGCCGAGCGCGAGCGAGCTCGTCCGTCGCCTCGAGCAGCTGTTGCCCGGCCGCGGCGGGCGCCGGCTCGAGGAGGGCGAGAGTCCGTTCCCCGGACTCACCGCGTTCCAGGAGGGCGACGCCGATCGGTTCTTCGGCCGCGCGCGCGACATCGCACGGATGGCGGCGAGGGTGCGCGAGTTGCCGCTGACCGGCATCGTCGGACCGTCGGGCGTCGGCAAGTCGTCGTTCGTGCGCGCCGGTGTCGGTCCAGCGCTGAAGGCGAGCGGCGAGCACTGGGATGTCATCACGCTGCGGCCGGGACGCCATCCGCTCGCGGCGCTCGCGAGCGTCGTCGAGCGGTTCACGACCCGGGCGATGGCCGCGCAGGCGACCGACCACGCGCGGCTGATCGAGCGGCTGCGCGCGGAGCCCGGCTACCTCGGGTCGCTGCTGCGCACGCGCGCGTCGGCGAGCCGGTCGAGCGTGCTCCTGTTCGTCGATCAGTTCGAGGAGCTGTACACGCTCGTGCCCGATGCGGCCGAGCGGCGCGCGTTCACGGCCGCGCTCGCGGCGGTTGCCGATGATACGGCGGCTCCGCTGCGCGTCGTCGTGTCGATGCGCTCGGACTTCCTCGATCGAGTCGGCGAGGACGCGCGGTTCCTCGAGGAGCTGTCGCGCGGACTCGTGTTCCTGTCGGCGCCGGATCGCGCGGGCCTGCGCGAGGCCCTCGTGGCGCCGCTCGAGATGGTCGGCTACGAGCTCGAGGGCGACCACCTCGTCGATCACATGCTCGACGAGCTCGAGGGCACGCCGGGCGCGTTGCCGCTGCTCCAGTTCGCCGCCGCGAAGCTGTGGGACGCGCGCGATCGCGAGCGCAAGCTACTCACGGTCGCGAGCTACGAGGCGATCGGCGGCATCACCGGCGCGCTCGCGACGCACGCCGACGAGGTCGTGCGCGGGATGAACGCGAACGCGCAGCGCCTCACGCAGAAGGTGTTCCGCGCGCTCGTCACGCCGGAGCGCACCCGCGCGATCGTCGAGCTCGCCGAGCTGTACCAGCTGTCGTCGGATCGCGGCGAGATCAGCCGGGTCGTCGATCTGCTTGTCGCCGCGCGCCTGCTCGTCGTCCAGACGCGCGATGCCGGTGGCTCGGTCGAGCTGGTACACGAGTCGCTGATCGCGCGGTGGCCGATGCTGCGGCGCTGGCTCGACGAGGATCAGGAAGACGCGGCATTCCTCGTCGATCTCGGAGCCGCCGCGAAGCAGTGGGAGACCAAGGGCCGCCCGGCCGGCATGCTGTGGCGCGGCGACGCGATGCTCGAGGCGCGGCGCTGGTACACCGCTCGCCCGCGCGCGCTGCCGCCGCGAGAGCAGGCCTTCATCGACGCGGTGCTCGCGCTCGCGAAGCGCACGGCGCGCAACAGGCGGCTCGTGCTCGGCGGCGTGTTTGCCGTGCTGGGCGCGTTCGCCGTGGTCTCGAGCGCCGGTTACATGAAGGTGCGCACGGCCGAGCGCGACGCGACGCACGCGAAGCAGCTCGCCGAGGCCGAGGCGAAGCAGAAGACCGCCGCCTACGACCGGCTCGTCGCCGAGGAGCAGCGCAGGCGCAGCGCCGAGGGCGAGGCCGCGAGTGCGGAGGAGCAGCGCCGACGCGAGGAAGAGGCCAAGCTGCTCGCGCAGCAGAGCGAGCGCGCGAAGGCCGGCGAGCTCGCGCTGTCCAAGGAAGAGCTCGTGAAGAAGAACGCCGAGCTCGAGGGCCTCGTCCGCGACGCGCGGGCGGCGCGCGAGCGTGCAGAGGCTGCCTCGAAGAGGGCCGAGCTCGCGGCGACCGAGGAGAAGAAGGCGAAGGCGGAGCTACAGGTGAAGCTCGACGCCGAGAAGGCGCGCGTGAAGGCGCTGCAGGACGAGATGCGCAAGATCTCGACGCAGCTCAAGGAATAGCTAGAAGCTGCCGCCGAGCGAGATCGTCATGCCGCCGCCGGCCGCCGGCGCGACCTCGGGATACACGGTGCGGCCGCGGTTCAGATAGAGCATCACCGCGCCGGTCGCGACCGCGACGCCGCCGGTGATCGCGAGGCCCAAGCCGAGGCCGCCCTTCAGCTCGCCGCCGGACTTCAGGTGCGCGACGTCGGCGAGCTGCTCCGGCGTGCAGTTGCCCGTGCAGCGATCGTCGACGAACTTGTCGTACGTCTTCATGTCGTTATTGCCGAGGACCGCGAGCACGCCACCGGCGGCCGCGACCGCGAACCCACCGCCGAACACCGCCCACGGCACGTACGTCGGCCAGCGATGGACGATCGTCGCGCCCTTCTCGAGCGGGTCGAGCGTGATCGACGCGTCGCTGCTCTTGCCGCCGATCACGACGAGCTCGACCGTCTTCGGCAGAAGGCCTGCCTTATTGCCGACGATCTGGTGAGGCCCGGCGAGCACGCGCCGCGTCTCCTGTGCCGGGCAGGTCGCGAGCGGCTGGCCGTCGAGCGTCAGGATCACGCCGGGCTGCGTGCAGCTGATCGCGATGTCGCCGATCTGCGTCGCGAGCAGCTTCTGGTACGCGAGCGCCTCGTTGTAGACCGTCTCCTCCAGCGGCGCGGCGCCGTACTTCAGCGAGCGATCGAGGTTCTCGGCGGCCTCGAGGTTGCGGCCGAGCTGGATCAGGCAGCGAACCATGTTGAAGCGGATCGCCGGGTGGTCCCACACCGCGACCGCGGCGGTGTACTTGTCGAGCGCCTCGACGTACTTCTTCTCGAGGAGCAGCGCGTTGCCCGCGTCGAGCAGTGCCTTCGCCTGAGTCTTTTGCTCGTCGCTGACGCCCGCGGCCCACGGTGCGGTGTCGGCGTGGGCGATCATGGGCGACACGAGCGCGAGGGCACCAACCAGCCAGACCAGGCGCATCTCCTCCAGTATCGTCGAAGCGCTCGCCGAGATCCATCGCGTCCGAGGCGCGACTCACGGTGACATGTCGGCATCGGGGACGCTGTGTTCCGGGTTGGAATGTCACGCCCCGGTCATGGCGCGGGCACCGGTCATCGGCCACGCTTTGGCCCGGGGAACGATGTCGCGTGGAAGTACTCTGCTCGTCGGCACGGACGCGCTCGATGCCGCGGTCGTCGCCGCGCTGCGCGGCACGGTCGACCTCCACGTCGTCCAGTCGGTGCAGGACGCGCTCGACGAGATGCAGCGACTGCGCCCGGGCGTCGTTATCCTCAACGGCTCGTTCGGTGCGGTGAAGACGCGCGATCTCGCGCGCAGCCTGCGCAGCCTCGTGTCCGAGGACGTGATCATCCTCCACGTCGGACCTCTGCCCGAGGCCGGCGGTGCACGCGTGGCGGTCGACGCCGTGCTCGCGCATCCGCTCCGTTTGCCCGAGGTGATGGAGGTTCTCGATCGCATCCGGCGCGACGGCGGCACAGAGCTCAAGATCACGACGCGGATGCCGCGCCTTCGCTGATTGCGAGGTTCTTCGATGGCGTGTGCGATGCAGAACCGTCGCGCATGAAGATCGGATTCATCGGGCTCGGTCACATGGGTCAAGCGATGGCGGGTCGGCTCCTCCAGCAGGGGCACGAGGTCGTCGTGTTCAATCGCACGCTCGACAAGGCGCAGCCTCTGCGCGACAAGGGCGCGACGGTCGCGCGTAGCGTAGCGGACGCATGTCAGGCCGATGCGGTGATCACGATGGTCTCCGACGACGCCGCGGTCGACGGCATCGTGTTCGGTGACGACGGCCTCCTGCGCCATCTCCCCGATGCGTCGATCCACATCTCGTCGAGCACGATCAGCGTCGGGATGGCAGAGCGCCTCGCACGCGCCCATGCCGAGGCCAGGAAGCGCTTCGTCGCCGCGCCGGTGCTCGGTCGGCCCGAGGCCGCGGAGAACGGCCTGTTGTTCGTGCTCGCGGCGGGCGAGCAGTCGTTGCTCGATTGTGTCGAGCCGGTGTTTCGCGCACTCGGCCAGCGCGCGTTCGTGATCTCCGAACGGCCCGAGCATGCGCTGCTCGTGAAGCTGGCGTCGAACTTCCTGATCGCATCGGTGATGGAGTCGCTCGGCGAGGCGATGGCGCTCGTCGAGAAGGGCAACGTCGACCCGCACCGGTTCGTCGCGATCGTCACGTCGTCGCTGTTCGATGCGCCGGTGTACCGGACGTACGGCGACCTGATCGCGGATCGCAAGTTTGCCCCGCCGCAGTTCGCGGCAGCGCTCGGCGAGAAGGACGTGCGCCTCGGCCTGCAAGCGGCCGAGGACCTGAGGGTGCCGATGCCGATTGCAAATCTGATCCACGACCGATTCCTCCGGCTGCTCGCCCACGACGAGGCGGTCGACTGGTCCGCGATCGGTGGGCTGGCGGCCGACGACGCGGGCATCCTGCGCACTTGATCCCGGCGGCGCCGCTGCCGACACTGCAGGCATGTACCAGCTCGCGCAGGCCAACGTCGCGTACGCGCTCGCGGCGCACGATGACCCGCGGATGGCCGAGTACATGGCGCGCCTCGACGAGATCAATCAGCTCGCCGACACGAGCCCCGGGTTCGTGTGGCGCTACCTGACCGACTCGCGCGATCCGGCGCAACGCGAGTTCGACGATCCGCGCGTGCTGTTCAACATGTCGGTCTGGGAGTCGATCGACGCGCTGCACGCGTACACGTACCGGACCGGGCACGCCGAGGTGTACGCGGCGCGCAAGCGCTGGTTCGCCGACGTCAAGGCGGTCGTCGGCGGCCACGCGCTCGCGATGTGGTGGATTCCGCGCGGCGAGCTGCCGACCGTGGCCGATGCGCAGGAGCGGCTCGCCGCGATCGTCGCGAACGGCCCGACCGAGCGCGCGTTCACGTTCAAGCAGCGGTTCGCGCCGCCCGCCTAGTCGTCGGCCACGCGCGTCAGGATCGGCCGGATGCTCGCGAAGGGCGGCGCGAACAGCGCGAGCTGATCCGGATCGGCGAACACGGCGGCGTAGTCGTCGGGCGAGAACGCGCGGACCAGGCGCGCGGCGAAGTTGTCGCGCAGGATGCGCACGTAGTAGTCGACGTCGTAGTCGCGAGGATCGGACTCGTCGTGCTCGTCGAGCACGCGGCCGCCGCCGCGCGCGGTGCGGTAGACGCGGACGTGCTCGCCGACGTCCCAGGTCGTGCGGCCGCTCGCGAGCAGCGCCTCGTATGCGAGCTCCTGGCGCCCCGTGCGCGTCGCGAAGTATTGCGCGGGCGCCTTGCTGAGCCGCACCCGCGACGACACGTCGTGCGTCGAGATGGTGCGGCGGCGAAGCGCGAGCACGGTGTCCAGGTACGCGGCCCGCACGCCGGCGACGTCGCCCGCGAATAGCCGTGCGATCGCGGTCCGCAGGAACGTCTCGCCGAACCGCTCGGCGCGGCTCGAGCGAAACGCGACGCCGCGCAGCACGAGCGTGCCGTCGTAGCCCTGCAGCGCGTAGTTCTTCGGCTCGTGCGACAGCATCGCGGCATAGCGGCCCTCGAGCTCGAGCTGGACGAGTCGCGGCAACAGCGCTGCGACCTCGGTGACCGCGCGTCTCTCGTCGTCGGGCGTCCAGGTCTCGGGCACCGAGAAGTACACGCCGTCGGTGTCGGCCTCGAGCAGCGTGACGCCGCGGCGGGCGAGCTCGCGACACATGAGCGCGAGCGTCTCGCGGCCTCGCCTCGTCACCTCGTTCGCGGCATGGACGTCGGAGAACCGGGTCAGGCCGCCGGCACCGAGGTAGCCGTACGCCGAGTTGACGACGAGCTTCATCGCCGCCGACGTCGCCTCGTGCGCGAATCGCTCGGGCGAGCCGGACGGCAGCGCCTTCGCCGCCGCCTTCGCGGCGAGCCGCTCGTCGACGAGTCGATCGATCAGCGCGAGCATCACGCCGAGCCGGTCGCGCGACGGTCCGATCTTGTACTCGCGCATCAGCGACGGATAGAGGCTCGCGACGTCGGCCTTGACGACGCGGTGCGCGACGCCCGCCGCGAACAGGTGAAGCGCGGCGCCCGCGTGCTCGGTGCCGTCGCCGGGCACGTGAGAGGGCAGGGCCTGACCCGCGCGCAGGTACGCGCGCACGATCAGCGGATCGAGGATGCCCGTCGCGGCGCCGGCATCGGCGAGGCGCTCGTAGCGACGCGGCGCGATCCGGGCGAGCGCGAACGTCGCGCCGCTCATCAGGCGTGCGAGGCCGGCAACCTCCTCGACGTCCGCTCTCGCGTAGCGGCGGACCCGCTCGGGATCCTCCTTGTAGATGTCGAGGATCCGATCGCGCCGCACGATCTCGCGATCGGGACCGGCGAGCCCGAAGTGGCGCGCGACTGCCTTGAGGCCGTGGCCGGGCAGGTCGCGGCTCGCGAAGTCGTGACGCAGCACCTGATCGAGCGTGTCGATGAGCTCGCGGCCCGGCGCGACAAACCGGATGTGGCGGCTCGTCCCGTCCTTCACCGCGCCTCGTCGCGCGCCCCGCTGGCGCAGACCCGGCGGACCGACGCGGCCGAGCGCGAGCGGCACGCCGCACCGCTTCGCGCGGCGATCGAGGAACGGCAGATCGAAGCCGTGCAGGTTGTGGTTCTCGATCACGTCGGGATCGAGCGCCTGGACTCTCTCGACGAGCGCACCGATCAGCTTCGCCTCGTCTGCATGCTCGAGGATCTCGACCTCGCCGTCGGGCGCGCGCAGCGCGATCAGGAAGATCCGGTCGCGCTGCGGATCGAGTCCGGTCGTCTCGAGATCGATCTGCATGCGCCGCAGCTCGTCGAACGCGAGGTCGCGAAAGTACGTGCGCCCCGACGCGACGAGGTACTGCTCCTCGGGAGGCAGCACGAGCACCGAATCCTCGAGGTCGCGGACATGCCCGATCGAGTGACCGCGGCGCTTCTCCGCCGCGCGAACGACCGCATGGGTCAGCGTCGCCATGTCGTCGCCGCGCACGACGAACCGCAGCTCGCCCTCGCCGGCGAGCTCGCGCGTCGTCACCCGCGCGTCGAGACCGTCGATCCGATCGACGAGCAGCCACGGCCGGAACGTCTGCTGCTCGTGGACGAGCGTGCCGCCGACGCGCCGCCACACGTGCACGCGACCATCGCCTTCGGCCCATACCGAGACGATGCCGGGCGTCGGATCCCAGCCCCAGAGCCAGTCGGCGTGATCCACCGCCGGCAAGGCTACTCGATGCGAATGACCTCACCAACGGTGCGGGATCGAAGCTTGCAGTCCTCCGACACATGATCTCCCGCATTGCCGTGCTGCTCGTTCTTCTGACCTCGACCGCGGTCGCCGAACCGACGCTCGAGAAGGTCGCGACCTTCAAGCACCAGGTGACCGGCGTCGCCGTCTCGCCCGATGGGCGAATCTTCGTGAACTTCCCGCGGTGGAGCGAGGACTCGCCGGTGTCGGTCGCGGAGGTGAAGAAGAACGGCGAGCTCGTGCCGTTCCCGAGCACCGAGTGGAACGCGTGGCGCAACGCGAAGAAGGACCAGATGACCGCAAACGATCACTGGGTCTGCGTCCAGAGCGTCGTCGCCGACGGGCAGGGCAACCTGTGGGTGCTCGACCCGGCCGCGCCGGCGCAGGACCGCGTCGTCAAGGGCGGCCCGAAGCTCGTCCAGATCGACCTCGCAACGAACAGGCCCGCGAAGGTGATCGCGTTCGACGAGACGATCGCGCCGCAGGGCTCGTATCTCAACGACGTGCGGTTCTCGCCCGATGGCAAGACCGCATACATCACCGACTCCGGCGCGAAGGGCGCGATCGTCGTCGTCGACCTCGCGAGCGGCAAGTCACGCCGCGTGCTCGACGGCCATCCCTCGACGCAGCCCGATCCGACGGTCGTCGTGAAGTCCGACGGCAAGCCGCTGCGCAGGCCCGACGGCCGCGGTGTCGAGTTCGCGGCTGACGGCATCGCGCTATCGGGTGACGGCAAGACACTCTACTGGCAGGCGATCAAGGGCAAGACGCTCTACAGCATCCCGACGGCGAACATCGACAGCGCCAAGCCGCAGGTCGTCGGCGAGAACGGTCCGGCGGACGGACTGTGGATCGGTCGCGACGGCCGCATGTACATCACCGGCATCGAGGACAGCTCGATGAAGGTGCGCGACCTTACTGCGGGCGGGGCGAAGCCCGACATCCTGATCGCCGACAGGCGCCTGCGCTGGCCCGACTCGATCGCCGAGGGCGCCGACGGCACGCTGTACGTCACGACGTCCCACATCCAGGACTCGGCGGGCTTCAAGCCCGGTGCACCGATCGCGCTGCCCACCGAGCTGTGGGCGATCAAGAGCTCGCGACCGAAGGCCGCGACGCGCTGATCGGCGAGGCTAGTTCGCGTGTGCGGCGAGCCACGCGCGCGCCTTGCCGAGTAGCTCGGCATCTGGCTTGGGCTGCGCCTCGATCGTCTCGATCGCCTTCTTCACCTCGGCGACCGCATCGCGGCGGCCGCCTTTCTGCCACAGCGCATCGGCGACGACGAGGCTCGCGTCGGCACCGGCGGTCGGCTGCTTGCTCTCGATGAAGCCGTCGCGCGCGGCGCGTGCATCGGCGAGCGCCGCGTCGGTGCGCTTGAGGGCGAGCTCGGCGGTCGCGCGGATCTGGAGCATGTTGAACTTCACCGTCAGCGGCGGCGTGCCGGGCTTGGTGATGATCGCGAGCGCGCGGTCGACGAGCTTCATCGCTTCCTGCGGCTGGCGGCGTTCGTTCGCGTTCTGCGCGAGATCGCCGAGCACGCGCGCGACCTGCTGGTGATCCGGACCGAGCGTCTTTTCGCGGATCGCGAGCGCACGCATGCCGTACTCGCGCGCCTTGTCGTGATCGCCGGCGATGTCAGAAACGGCGAGCATGCCCCCGAGCACGGACCCTGCCTCGTCGCTCTCGGGCCCGTACTCGGCCTCGGCGCTGGCGAGCGCGCGCTGCATCATCGCAAGCGCCTCCTTGGTGCGGTGGGCGCTCAGGTAGGCGAGGCCGGTGTCGAACAGGACCGTGTTCATCTCGCGCTTGCTGTCCTCGGGATGCTTCTCGAAGATCGCGAGCGCCTTCAGCTGCGCGTCGAGCGCCTCGTCGTACCGCTCGAGCTCGCCGAGGACGAGGCCGACGCTGACGAGGCCCTTCGCGATCTGCACGCTGTCGGCGGGATACGCCCGGCGGCTGATCGCCTCGGACTTGCGGAATTGCTCGAGCGCCTTCTCCGGCTCGCCCATGTTGTCGTAGAGGACGCCGAGGCCGTGATACGTGTAGCCGACATTCGCGTGGTCGGGGCCGAGCACCTCGATGCCGATCGCGAGTGACTTCTCGAACGCGGCCTTCGAGTCGTCGTACTTCTCGCCCCACGTGAACGCGATGCCGGCGTTGCTGAGCGCGTTTGCGACCTGGACGAGGTTCGCGTGGCCGTCCTTCTGCGCCTCGGCCGCGCTCGCCTGGAAATGCGCCGCCGCCGCCGGGTAGTCCTCTCGACCGAGCTCGACGAGGCCGCGCGCGTTCTCGAGGTGACTTCGCATGCGCGGACTGTTGCCCGCGCGCAGCACGGCGGTCGCGGTTGCCTGCTCGAGGCCGCGCGCCTCGTCGTACTTGCCCTGCCGGTAGCCGACTGCACCGTAGAGACCGATCGAGGCCCGCGCGACCAGCTCGTCGTCGTGCGCGGCGGCGGCGAGCTCGAGCGTCTTGCGGAACTCGGCGATGCCTTGCGTGTTGTGATCGAGCTGGATGTGCGCGTCGGCGGCGAGGAAGTGCGCGCGGGCCTGCACCGGCGCATGGCCGAGCTGGTCGGCGGCCGGCGCGATCTTCGACAGCTCGTCGACCGCCTTGCCGTACAGGCCGGCGTTCGACATGGCCTCGGCGCGATCGAGTCTGCGCACGAGCTCCTCGACTTGCGGGCGGATCGCGGGCGGCGGCTGTGACGAATCGGCGAGCAGCGCCGCGCGATCGGCGCACGGCTCGAGCGGCGGCAGCGCGAGCACGGCGTTCAGCGCCTTCGACAGGGAGTCCGCGTCGCGCTGCTCGGTCAACACGCCGACGAGCGCGGTCGTGGCGGAGGCGCGCTCGTCGACGCACGCGATTCGTCGATCGAGCAGCTCGGCCGACTGCTCGTGGCGTACCGACGTCGCCTCGCACGCGTCGCGCCGCGCCGCCCGCAGTGCACCGACCCGATCGTCGAACGCCTTCGCGATGCGAGCGAACGCGTCGGGCGCACCCGGGCTGCCGGTCGCGAGGAAGCTCTGCTCGAGCGCCTTGCGCTGGTCCGCGGTCCACACGCTGGCGATCGGCCTCTCCGCCGCCGCGCACGGATCCTGTTCCTTCGAGCTGCGTCCGACGAGCAGCGCGACCGCAGTCGCCGCGACCGCACCGGCTCCGATCGCACCGACGATCGCGACGCGGCGGCGTGCAGCCGGATCGTACGAGAGCTCGTCGAGCAGCGGATCGAGATCGGGATATCGCTCGCCCGGTGCGAGCGCGAGGCCGCGCACCAGGACGCGTCGGATCCGCGGCGGCACCGCGCTGTCCTTCGGCGGCTCGCGCAGCCGTCCGGCGAGCACGTTGTCGCGATAGACGAGGAACGCGGCGCCCTCGAACGGCAGCTCGCCGTAGAGCGCCTCGTACAGCGCGACGCAGAACGAGTACTGATCGGCGCGCGCGTCTGCCGCCTCGCCGCGGTACTGCTCCGGTGACATGTACGCGGGCGTGCCGAGGATCGCGCCCGTCTTCGTCATCCCCATCGGTCCCGGATCGCTGTCGCGGCTGATCGGTACATGCACGGGCGGCGGCGCCTCCGTCGGCGCGGTCGCGAGGCCGAAGTCGGCGACGCGCACGCGACCGTCGTTCGCGACGAGCACGTTCGACGGCTTGAAGTCGCGGTGCACGATGCCCGCGCGATGCGCGGCGGCGAGCCCGCGCCCGGCGGCGACGAACGCGTCGACGATCTCGCGCTGCGTCCGCCCCGGCTGCTTCAGCCAGTCGGCGAGCGTCGAGCCGGCGATGTACTCCATCGCGAGGAACAGCTGATCGCGAAACGTGCCGACCTCGAACACCGTCACGACATTCGGGTGCTGGAGCTTGGCCATCGCCTGCGCTTCGCGGATCAGGCGCTGGCGACCGGACGTCGTGCCGCTCGGATCGAGACGCACGACCTTGATCGCGACCTTGCGATCGAGCGTCGGGTCGAACGCGGCGACGACGAGGCCCATCGTGCCGCTGCCGATCGGCTCGATGACGACGTAGCGCCCGATCTCGGTGCCCTTCTCGATCTCGAGATCCGCGACGGCTGCGATCTCGCCGGTCGGTCGCGTCTCGCGCGACAGCGAGGCGCTCTGACCGTCTTGGCTCGGTAGCGTCTCGTCGAGCGAGACGTCCGGGCGGTCCTCGTCGCGATTCGTCCGGTCCATCCCTCGATCGGATTGTAGCGACTACCAGTCCTCGTTGTCGCTCTGGATGTATCGTACGCCGGCTGATCCACACCTGCCGGATCGGACTGCGCCGTCCGTGCGTTCTACGTGCTACACCGCAGTCGTGCGTCGTCGTTTTCTGATCGCACTCGCGATCTACACAACCGCGCACCTCTACATCTGGTGGCGGCTCGCCCTGCCGCTGCCGTCGCCGTGGTGGCAGGTCGCGACCGCCGCGATCGGCATCCTCGGGCCGAGCTTTCCGTTCACGATGCGACTCGGGCGGCGGATGAGCCGCGAGGACGCGCGGCCGTGGCTGCTGTTCGGCTACATGTGGTTCGGATTCGCGACCTACCTGCTGCTCGGCGCGGCTGCGAGCCACATCGCGGTCGCGTTCGGCGTCGACGGCAAATTCGCCGCGCAGCTCTGCGGCGGCCTGTCGATCGCCGTCGTGCTCGCCGGCCTGCTCAACGTCGCGCGGGGGCCTGTCGTCAAGCGCGTGCGCGTCCCGCTCGCGAAGCTGCCCGTCGAGTCCTACACGATCGCGCACCTCACGGACGTCCACATCGGTAACGTGATCGGTCGCGAGTTCGCCGAGGAGCTCGTGCGCAAGGTCAACGCGCTGAAGCCCGACCTCGTCGTGATCACGGGCGACCTCGTCGACGGCCGGCTCTCCGAGCTGCGGCCTCACATCGAGCCGCTGCGCGGGTTGCGCGCGCGAGACGGCGTCTACGCGGTCACCGGCAACCACGAGTACTACTGGAATCCCGAGCCGTGGCTCGAGCATATCCGCTCGCTCGGCATTCGCGTGCTGCGTAACGAGCACGTCGCGATCGCGGGTGCGATCGAGCTCGCCGGCGTCGACGATTCGAGCGCCACCGAGGACGTGCCGCGCGCGGTCGCTGGCCGCGATCCGAGCCTGCCGCTCGTCCTGCTCGCTCATCACCCGCGCACGATCGAGCGTGCGGTGAAAGAGGGCGTCGACCTCCAGCTCTCGGGCCACACCCACGGTGGTCAGCTGCTCCCACTCGGCTGGCTCGCACGCCTGTTCGATCCGCAGGTCTCCGGCCTCGGCCGGTTCGACCGCACCTGGCTCTACGTAAGTGACGGTACTGGATTCTGGGGTCCGCCTGTGCGCGTCGGTACGAGCTGCGAGATCGCGGCGATCACGCTCGTCCCCGACACCGATCACGCGCGATAGTTGACGCATGAAGGAGCCCGCAGCCGTCGCGACGTGCCTATGCGGCGACGTTCGCATCGAGGTGTTGCGCAAACCTGAACACCTCACGCAGTGCAACTGCTCGGTGTGCCGCCGGTACGGCACGCTCTGGGCGTACTACACGCGCAAGACGATCGCGATCGATGCGCCCGGTGGGCGCGACGCGTTCGTGCGGCGCGCGCGCGGCCTCAAGTTCATGCGGTGCGCGAACTGCGGCTGCATCACCAACTGGGAGATGCAGAGCAAGTCAGCGACCTCGCGCGTCGGCGTCAACGCGCGGCTGATGGAGCCGTCCGTGATCGCCGACGTTCCGATCAAGATCCTCGACGGCGACAAGACGTGGAAGACGCTCGGCCACTACGTGCGGCCGGAGATCTTCGTCTCGCCGTTTCGGGTCAAGACCGCGCGAGCTCGCGCTCGATCGCGCTGACGAGCTCGGGATCGTCGGGCTTCGTCGACGGTGCGAACCGCGCGACCGCATTGCCGTGGCGGTCGACGAGGAACTTTTCGAAGTTCCACAGGATCTCTTCCTCGCGGCCCGTGTCGATGCCGTAGCCCTTCAACTGCGTCCGAAAGCCGGCCGCATCGCCGCGCGCCGACGGCTGCGCCGCGACGAGCTCGCGGTACAGCGGGTGCTGGCCGTCACCCTTCACGACGATCTTCTCGAACATCGGGAACTTCACGCCGAACTTCGTCGAGCAGAACTCCTGGATCTCGGCGTTCGAGCCGGGCTCCTGCGCGCCGAACTCGTTCGCGGGAAAGCCGAGGATCTCGAAGCCGCGGTCGGCGAAGCGCTCGTACAGCGACTCGAGGCCCGTGTACTGCGGCGTGAGCCCGCACTGCGATGCGACGTTGACGATCAGGAGGACCTTGCCGTCGTACGCGCGGAGCGTCGTCGGGCTGCCGTCGATGCGATGAACGGGGATGTCGTACAGCGATGCAGTCATCCGGAGATTCTAACGAGGTTTCGCGGTGCAGGTCTGGATGCTGGCCTGCAGCGGAAAGTGCGCCTCGTCGGCGCGCTTCTTCGCGGCTTCGCGATCTCCGAGCGCGACGAGGACATCGATCTCGGTGCGCGTGTCGTGATCGCGCCGCGCGGCGGCGAGTGCAGCGTCGAGCCATGCCCTGGGCTCACGGGGCAGCTTCGCGCGCGCAGCGCTCGGCGGTACGTCGTGGCCGGACTCGATCGACTGTGCGACCGCGAGGTACATACGCGCGGTCGGCGGCTCGGTTCCCGACCAGGCCGCATCGATCGATGCCGTCGCAGCGTCGGGCTTGCCCGCGGCGAGCGACGCCTGAGCTGCGAGTGCACGGCCATCGGGCGTGGTCACGGCGGATGCATCGGCGAGGGCACCGTCGCCGTCGCACGTGCGCAGGCGTGCAGCACCGCGCGCGAGGCGGACCGCTGCAACCGAGCCATCGTCGTCGGAGGTCGTCGCGGCGGCGAGCGCACGATCCCAGCCGGCATCGCGAGCGGGCGCATCGCCGCGCCACTCGGCGAGCTGGGCCTCGAGGATGGCGACCTCGACCATGCCGTGCGGCATCTTCAACGTGGTCGCGGTCTGGCGCGCGGCTTCGATCAGCGGGCGCGCGGCCTCGCAGTCGCGCATGCGCTCGCAGCTGAACGTCGCGAGCGTCAGCTGCGCGTTGAACAGGCGCAGCACGTCGCCGGCACGTTCGCGCAGCGCGAGCGCCTCGCGATGGAGCTTGCCGGCGCGCTCGAGGTCGCCGTCCGACTCGGCGAGATCGGCGAGGTGGCGCACCGGGTACGAGCGCATCAGCGGATCGTCGACGTCCTCGCCGAGCTCGACCGCGCGCTCGAACCACGTCCGCGCGACCGCCGGCGTCTCGATGAACTGCGCGATCAGGCCGCGGTAGAACGTCGATTCCGCGATGCCGCGCTTGTCGCCGGCGGCCTTGCGCAGCTCGAGCGCGTGCTCGAAGCGCACGCGGAGGTCATCCCACGAGCCTTCGCCGCCGACGAGCTTCTTCCAGAACAGCGCCTCGCCCATCGCTTGCTCGACCTCGGCGACGAGTCTCGGCTCGGTCGGGCGCGCGTTGGCGAGCGAAGCGAGTGCGTCGTCGAAGCTGCCCTGGTTCCACACGACGCGCAGATCGATCGCGATACGTGCAGCGAGGACCGCGATGCGCGCGGCCTCGTTCGGATCGCGCGCGCGCGTCGCGCCCAGGCTGGCGCGGGCTTCCTGCATGCGGCCGCTGCGATATAGCGCCGTGGCATCGAGGGGGCGGGGCGCGGTCGAGCCAGCGCACGCCGCGAGGAGAACGACTGCGAGCCAGCGCGACACGGCCGCGAGCTTAACCTCGTAGGCCCGGCCGTGTCCCTTCGCGCGGACCTGGGTCGCGAAGCGCGCGGAGACGCGCTACCGTCCGCCCTGGTGGGCTCGCACGCCATTGTTGTACTGGGCATGCATCGCAGCGGCACGAGCTGTCTCGCGGGCATGCTCGCCGCCGCGGGCCTCGCGTCTGCAGGCGAGGCGGTTCGCAACTGGGACAACGCGCGCGGTCATCACGAGATGCTCGACGCGATCCGGCTCAACGAAGCCGTGCTCGCGCACAGCGGCGGTCACTGGCTGTCGCCGCCCCGCGACGTCCGGTGGACAGACGAGCACGCGGCCGCGCGCGATCGCCTGCTCGCCGCTCGCATCGCCGGCCGGCCGGCATTGCTCAAGGATCCGCGCACGCTGCTCGTGCTGCCGTTCTGGCGCGCGTCACGCGTGCCGTATCACGTGATCGCGATCGTGCGGCATCCGCTCGCGGTCGCGCGCTCGCAGGAGAGCTGGCGAGGGACGCCGCTCGCCGAGGGCATCGCGCTGTGGACCGCGCACAACCGCGTGCTCGCCGAGGACCGCGAGCGCCACGGCTATCCGCTGATCGACTTCGAGCAGCCGAGGCTGGCGGTGATCGACGCGGTGCGCGCCGCATGTGCCGCGATCGCGCCGAGCTTCGACGAGGCCGCGCTCGCCGCCGCCTACGAGGAGCAGCTCGTCCATCACGACCCGGGCGACTTGCCCGACGTCGAGGGTCTGCCCGAAGCGATCGCGCTCTACGAGCAGCTCGCTCGTTCCAGCGCCGGATCGCCCGAGTCGCGAAGGTCGTTTCCGCGCGCCGAGCTCGCGGCATTCGACGAGGCGCTGCGCGACCGCGAGATCGGCAAGGCACTCGACGCGGCGCGCGCGGCGCTCGCATCGGTCGCCGACGCTGCCGCGGTGATCGTCCCGGTGGCGACCTCGCTCGTTCGCCACCGCGCGCTCGCCGAGGCGCGCACGCTGATCGAGGAGCTCGCGGCGCGTCTCGACGATGGGCTCGCTGATCTCCTGCACGCGAAGGTGCTGCTCGCGAACGGTGATGCACCGCGGGCGGTGACTCATCTCGAGGCGGCGTGCGCCGTCGAGCGGCCGTTCTTCCAGGCGCGGCACCTGTTGCCGCAGGCCCTGCGCGGCGCCGGTCGCCACGCCGACGCCCGCGAGGCCCTGCGCCGCGTCGCGGGCGAGACGCTGTATCCGCATGGACCGCTCGCGACGCTCGCCGAGTGGAGCTGGCTCGACGGCGAGCCCGAGCAAGCACTCGCCGAGATGGCGCGCGCGATCGCCTCCGCACCTCCACATCGCCGTGGCCGCCTGCGCACGCGGCGCGCCGAATGGTTGATCGCGAGAGGGGATACCGCTGCGGCGCGCGCCGAGCTCGTGCAGGGGATCGACGAGGATCCCGGCTACGCGCGCAGTCGTGACGTGCTGGCGCGGCTGGCGTAGCACGCGAGGCGACACGACCCGGCGCGCGTGTGCAGACAGTTGTGGGCAGGTGCGATGCAACATCGCGAGTGTTCACGCGTCCAATGTCGGTCCGCGACTTGCTACCGTGGCGATGGTGGTCCGGCTCTATCTGTCCCTCGCCGTTGTCGTTGCCGCGTGCGGCGATTCGCCATCATCCGTGCCGTCGAGCGATGCCCCGGAGGCCGTAGTCGACGCGGCGATGCCCGATGCGCTCGACGAGCGCGTCGACGATCCGTGCCCGGCGACGACGGCGTGTCCGGTGCCGCCGAGCCTCACGCGCGGTGCGGGCCTCGTCGCGATCGATCGCTGCGCGTTCCCGCTCGCGCCGACGACGACCGACTACGCCGGCACGATCGCGGCGCTCTCGCTCAAGCTCGACCGCGTCACGATGGCCGACGTTGTCGCCGACGTGAACCGGACCGCTGACGTCGTGTCGGCGGGGCAGGTGCCGGGAAGCGCGCCGGGGGTGAAGTCCGCGTTCCGCTGGAACAGCGGCGACGAGTCGGTCGCGTACTGGATCCCGCAGGGCATCACCGGCAGCTTCGACGGCACGGCGACCGGCAAGGTCGGCGATCGCAAGGTCGTGCTCGTCAGCTGGTACTACGACAAGGACTCGGACACCGGCTCGACCGTCGAGAAGGGCGTGCGCATCGCCGTCGTCGACGTCACGAACCCCGCCGACGTGAAGTATCGCTTCGCGCTCCTCGTCGAGCCGACGGGTTCCGCGACGGCGCCGTCGTACAAGTCGGTGCCGATCCACGCGGGCGGCCTCGCCTGGGTCGGCGATCGCCTCTACGTGCCCCAGACCGGCACGGGCTTTCGCGTGTTCGACCTCGCGCACATCCTCAAGGTCGACAGCCTCGACGATCGCATCGGCTTCGACGCGGCGAGCGGCACGTTCGCCGCGCACGGCTACCAGTACGTGATCCCGCAAGTCCAGCGGATCTCGTCGACGCACGCGTGCCAGTCGGTGTTCTCGTTCGTCGCGTACGACCGCACGTCGACGCCGCCGTCGCTCGTCACCGGCGAGTATGACTCCGCAACGATCCAAGGCCGCCTCTATCGCTGGCCGCTCACCGAATCCGGCGCTCTGCAGCTGACGAAGATGGATCGCGTGATCCCGTCGGCGGCGTACTTCATGGGCGAGAGCCACGTGCAGGGCGCGCTCGCGCGAAACAACACGTGGTGGCTGTCGTCGAGCCGGCCGACCGGCAGCGCGGGCGAGCTCGTGCGCACGAAGGAGTCGACCACGAGCGTGCGGCTCGGCTGGAATGACTCGCCAGAGGACCTCGCCTACGATCCGCAGCGCGACTCGGTGTGGTCGCTCAGCGAGGGTCTGAACGCTCGCTACGTGTTCGACGCCGCGCGCGCTTCGATCTCGCCGTGACATCGGCGATCGCCTCGAGCAGCGGCGCGACGACCTCGCGATCGACGCGAGCGCGGTGCACGGCGCGAAACTTCTGCATCGTGCGGTCGAGGTCCGCGAGCTTTGCCTCGACGCTGTCGAGCTGGCCGTGGTCATACAGCTCGCGGCGCAGCACGTCGCAGATGTAGTGGACGCAGCGCGCCGGCCGATGCTCGACCTCGAGCGTGCAGCCTCGCGATCCGCGAAACGCGCAGCCCGCATGACCCTCGCGCGGTGCGACCAGATCGTGGGCGCGCGTCCCCGCATGCACGAGGGCCGCGAGCTCGTTTTCGTCGAACAGCGTCTCGGTGACACCCGAGCAGCAATCGCCGCCGTCGTAGTGACCACGCGGCCACGGCTGACCAGTCGCGCAGGTCGCGC
This sequence comes from Kofleriaceae bacterium, assembly GCA_013368795.1. Classification (GTDB taxonomy): domain Bacteria; phylum Myxococcota_A; class Polyangia; order Haliangiales; family Haliangiaceae; genus JABFXX01. The sequence goes on along the minus strand of JABFXX010000096.1, from coordinate 8,597 downwards.
ACGACGAGACAGCGCGCAGCTCGGAGGACACGCCGAGCTTGCGCGCCTTGACCTCGAGCGCGAGCGCGCGCTCCTCGTCGTCGGCTCCGCCCGCGACCTCGTCGCGCAACCTGCGCCGGAGCTCGATCAGCTCGTCGGCGCGCGAACGCGGCTGCCGGATCTTGATCAGCAGGCGCTCGACGGCGATGAACACCGGCCAACCCTAGCAGCGTTGGCAGGCTGCGCTACGGATCTTTCATCGTCGGCGACGTTTCCTCACCGGCTACGCTGGATTTCATGAAGTGGATGTACTCGCTCGCGTTTCTCGTAGCCTGCGGCGCCAGCCAGAAGGACGTCGCCATGCAGGGCTCCGAGCTCGACCTCGCCCGCGTCGCCGGCGAGTGGCAGGGCGAGTACACGGGCACCGAAAGCGGGCGCACCGGCCCGGTCAGCTTCTCGCTCCAGGTTGGCAGTCACACCGCCGAGGGGCAGGTGATGATGGGCGGCTCGACGCCGCTCAAGATCGAGTTCGTCAAGGTGAAGCAGGACGAGGTCAAGGGCACGATCGCGCCGTACACGGACCCGGCGTGCGCGTGCGAGGTCGAGACCGCGTTCCTCGGCACACTCGGCAACGACGCGATCAACGGCACGTTCGAGACGAAGGTGAGCGCGACCGGCCTGATCCAGACCGGCACGTGGTCGGTGAAGCGCAAGCGCTAACGAGACGCGAGCCGGCACGCGTGCGCGATGATGAGTCCGAACACGATGTGAAACGCGACGCCCCATCCGACCCACGCATGGTTCTCGAACGACGGCTTGCCGGCCGCCGATAGCGGTAGCACGACGAAGTTCATCGCGACGTAAAGCAGGGCGCCGTAGACCGCGCCGAACGGCCACGGATGGCGCACGAGCGCCGGTATGCGGCGCGACGCGAGGTAGTACGCGAGCGTCATCGCGGTCGCGATCACGAAATGCAAGAGGCCGCCGAGCACGGCGGTGCCGGTGCCGCCGCGAAACGCCTCGCGGCCGAGGACGCCGCGCGCGATCGACTGCAGGATCCTCGTCGGCGGCACGCGTCCCCACCAGAACACGAACGCGAACACGAGATCGACGACGCCGACGGCCAACGCACCGAGCAGGAGAGGGCGGACGCGGGTGCTCACGCCCGTGAATCTATCGTGATCGCCTCGAGCGCAGGAGCGCGATGTTGCGCAGGAGGTCGGTCTTGCCAGCGATGAACTCGCTGTCGGCCATCATCGTGTCGGCGACCTGGAGGACCTCGTCGAGCTCGCGCGCCTGGACCAGCGAGTCGAGCAAGAGGTTCGCGGCGAGCTGCGCGCGTGGATGCTCGCGGTGTGCCGCGATGAAATCGTCGAGCACCGTCGCCGCCTCGTCGAAGTGCTTGTAGCGGCGCAGCGTCATCGCGACGACGAGGCGCATCTGCGCGAGCTCGTCGTCGGGCGTCGCGACCTTCGCGTAGGCGGCAACCGCGGCGACGAGCTTTGCATCGGCCGGCTTGAACGGCAGCTCGCGCGGTGCGCGCCGCGGCGCCTTCGCGAGCACGAGCTTGCCGTCCTCGGGCACGACCGCGTCCAGTCCGTTCAGCCTCGCGAGTGCCGCCGCGCGTGTGGCGTCGGGCGTCCCGATCGTCGCGAACACACCGGCGGCGCGTTCCCAGGTCTCGGCGCGAAGCTTCGCGTTGCGCTCGTGATCGGCATGCGACCACAGCACCTCCGCGTACTTCGCGCGGCGATCGACGTCGTCGGGAAATGCGCCGACGTAGGCCGCATACAGCCGCTCCGCATAGCCGAGCTTCTCGAGGTTGCCCGACGTCGACCACTCGTGGTGATACGCGTCCGCCATCTCGCCCGCCATCGCCTCGGTGTTCGCGCGGCACTCGTCGTCGGGCTCCTTCTGTGCCGCGAACACGCTCACGAGCGTCTCGATCTCCTTGACCTTCGTCGCCTCGGCGGCGCCGGGCAGTGCGAGCGTGGCGTGAGCGAGCCGATACTGCCAGTTGCACGTACGCGCGTCCCCGGGCGCGCGAGTCATCAGGTCGCGGTAGGCATTCGCCTCTTGCACGACCGACCCGCTGTCACGCGCGAGGTCGCCGAGCAGCTCGACGAGCTCCGTCGTCGCCGACTTGTCGACGCGCTGGAGCACATCGAATGCGCGGTCCGTCTTGCCGAGGCTCGCGTAGGCGCGCACGAAGTCCGTCCTCGCGGCGCGCGCGAGCGCTGCCTGCTTCGGCTCGTTCTTCGTCGCCGCGAGCACCTGATAGAAGCTCTCGAGCGCCTCCTGCGTTCGCTGCAGCTGCAAGTGGATCCAGCCGAGCTTGTACAGCGCGTACGGATAGACGGTCGACTTCGGAAACGCGAGAACCATCTTGTAGCGAGCCTCGGCGTCGGCGAGCTGGCCCGCGTCGAAGTAGTAGTCGCCGAACCCGAGGTGCGCCTCGGGGATGTACTTCGACGTCGGATGGTTCTTGAGCAGCTTGTCGTAGACCGCGCGCGCCTCCTTCATGTACTTGCCGGTCTGCAGCGTGTACGCGTACTCGAACAGCGCGACGTCGAGCTTGGGATAGGTCCGGAAGCGCTCGTTGTCGGTGAGGCCCTTGAATGCCTTGACCGCCCTGAGCAAGTACTCCTTCGCCTTGTTCGCCGCCTGCGCGTCGCCGGCCTTGTCGTGCCACCACTGGAACTGCTTCGCGTACAGCTCGGCGAGCCGGAAGTAGTAGTCGCTCTTCTCGTCCGCCTCGCTATCCGGCGTGTTCGCGATCAGCTCGACGAGGATCTGCTCCTGCTCCGAGCGGACCGGGCCGCGCAGGCTGTCGATCGACAGCACTACATCGCTGTCGATCGAAGGCTTCGTCGGCTCCTGCGCCTTCGCCGGCGGGGGCGTGGGCGTCACTCGCTCCGACAGCGCCGGCGCCGGCACGGCCGGCTGCTGACGCGGGAAGCGTGCGAACTGCGCGTGAGCGACGCCGCTCGTGCACATCACGAGCAGGCAGACCGGTAGCCTCGGCATGCGGTGCAAACGCGCGGCGCGCCGGATCGATCCATCAGGCCGGCACCGACGTCACCGAGCTGCCGGTATGCGCCTGGCCCCACACGCGGATGCACCGCGCGGCGAACGCCTCGCGTGCGGCGGGGAGGGCGGCAACCAGCGCCGGTGGCAGCATCGCCTCGATCTGCGCGACGACGGCGCCGGCGAGGCCGGCGGTGCTCCACGCGAAACCCTTCGCGTACTCGGCCATGGCGGCCTCCGGCAACTGCGGGAACTGCTTGGCCCCACGGAGCTGCGGGATGACCACGCGTTCCTCGGCATCGAGGTGCGTCGCGATCAGGTCGATCAGCCGGCCGATGACCTCGCGTGCCGGCGCCACGTCTGCGTTCAGGTTCGCGAACGCCGCATCGCCGCGCGCGAGCAGCGGATCGATCGCGCGGTGATGCTCGTCGAGCTCGTCGATCGCCGTGCCGAGCTCCGGGTGGCGCCCGCGTAGGTCGGGGAACAGCGTCGTGTCCTCGACGGTGTGGTGACCGTGCAGCGCCGCGTGGAATTCGGCCCACTCTTTTCGTAGCGCATCGCCGCGCTCGCCGGTGAAGCCGTCGAGTGCGCGGGCAAAAGCCGCGAGGTCGCGGCGGAATCCGTAGTGAGAGGACATGAACATCGTCGCCATCGAAGCAGTGCCGTCATCGTTCAGGAGTGGGGTGGGCATGTCGGTTTCGCCTTTCATGAGGGCGACGAAGGAGGGCCCGGTGGATCGACACGGCTCGCGAAAAAAAAGAAGCGAGCTGAAATGCCTGTCGTTCCTCCAACTTGGCCGTAGGCTGTGCCGATGCACCGCAGCCGCCTCAGCACGTTCGTGATCGACTGCCAGGTCGACGATATCGATGCCGCCACCGAGTTCTGGAGCGCCGCCCTGGGCCGCAAGGCCGAGCCCGCGGACCCGGACGACACCTCGTACCGGATGATCGCCAGCGACGACGGCGAGCCGATGCTGCTCCTCCAGAAGGTCGACCACGACAGCCGCATTCACCTCGACATCGAGGCCGACGATCTCGAGGCCGAGGTGAAGCGCCTCGAGGCGCTCGGTGCGACGCGCATCAAGTTCCTCAAGCGGTGGTGGCTCATGCGCGCGCCGACGGGGCACGTGTTCTGCGTTGTCAATCCACAGCGCGGGCCGCTCGCGAAGAAGGACAACGCGAACGAGTGGCCGTAGGGGAGTGCCTGTCGACCACCCGAGACGCGTCACCGGTAGCGGCGGTAGGCTCGCAGCCGATGAAGCTCGTCGGCATGTTCGATTCGCCGTACGTCCGCCGCGTCGCGATCTCGATGCGGCTCCTCGATCTTCCGTTCGAGCACGCGAACTGGTCGATCGGACGCGATCAGGCTCGCATCGCCGAGCTCAATCCGCTCGGTCAGGTGCCGGTGCTCGTGCTCGACGACGGCGAGCCGCTCGTCGAGTCCGCGGTGATCCTCGACTACCTCGACCAGCTCGCCGGGCCGGAGCGTGCCCTCGTGCCGGCCAGCGGCGAGATGCGGCGGCGCGTGCTCGGCCTCACTGCGCTTGCCGCGGGCGTTGCCGACAAGGCGCGGCTGCAGATCTCCGAGCGTGTGTTCCGTCCGCCGGGGATGCAGCACGAGCCGCTGCGCATGCGCCTGCGCGCGCAGATGCTCGCGACGTGTCATCGCCTCGAGACGGTGTGCGCCGAGCGCGGCGATGCCGAGTGGCTCGTCGGTGACAGGATCACGCAGGCCGACGTCACGCTCGGCTGCGCGCTGACGTACGCGACCGAGACCGTCGGACTGCCCGCCGAGGAGGCAGCGCTGCCCGCACTGCGCGCTCGTCATGCGCGCATCTCGCAACTCCCGGCGTTTCGCGAGATCTATCTGCCGTTCGATGCGCCCGTGATCGGATAGCGAGGAGCTAAGCTCCGCGCATGATCACGCTCTATCACCATCCGTTTTCGCGCGCTGCCGGCACCGTGTGGGCTCTCGAAGAGCTCGGCGAGCCCTACAAGCTCGAGTGGGTCGACATCCAGAAGGGCGGCCAGAAGACGCCCGAGTTCCTCGCGATGAACCCGATGGGCAAGCTGCCGACGCTCAAAGACGGCGATGTTGTCGTCACCGAGAACGCGGCGATCTGCCTCTACCTCGCCGATCGCTACGCGATCGGTCGGCTCGCGCCGCGCCTCGACGATCCGAAGCGCGCGACGTACCTGCGCTGGTCGCTGTTCGCGCCGTCGGTCATCGAGCCGGGTTCGCTCGCCAAGCTCAGCAAGTGGGAGTTCAAGCCGGGCCAGGCCGGCTGGGGCGATCACGAGTCGATGATCCGGGCGATGGAGAGCGCGCTCGAGGGTCGCGACTACATCCTCGGGAGCGAGTTCTCGATGGCCGACGTCATTTTCGGCGGTACGCTGAATTACATGCTGCGGTTCAACATGATCGAGCCGCGCCCGCTCTTCACCGCGTACTCCGAGCGACTCCGCCAGCGACCTGCGTTCCAGCGTACCGACGCGCGCAACGCTGCCGTCATGAAGGAGCACGGTCTCGGCTGACCGCTGCGAGCTCTTCCGAGCGGTGTTGTGACGCAGGTCGCGAGCCAACGAGGTTCGTCGGGCGGCAGTCACAAGGGCAGTGATACGCTGGTCGTGCTTCATGAGCTCGAGCCGCTCTCGTAGCAGCGCCCGATGACGCCGAGTACGCATCGCGGTGGCATCGGCCGTCTCTACTCGGTGCTGTGGACGCATGCGCGCGGCATGCGGCTTCGCATGGTCGTCGCGCTCGTCGCGCTCGCGGGTGCGCAGATCGCGCGACTCACGATCCCGTGGCTGTTCGGCTGCGCGGTCAACGCACTGCAGACCCAAGGCGAGGCCGGGCTGCGCGAAGCCGGCTGGTATCTGGTCGCGATGCTCGCGGCCGCGATCGTCGCGTGGGCGATGCACGGTCCTGCGCGCATCGTCGAGCGGCGCACCGCGCTCTACGCACGCGAGCGACTCGCCGACGCGCTGTTCGCGCGCCTCTTATCGCTGCCGCTGCGATGGCACGAGCAGCATCACAGCGGCGACACGCTGCACCGCCTGCAGAAGACGACGGGCGCGCTGTTCGGGTTCGCGCAGAACCAGTTCATCTACCTGCAGAACCTCATCAGCATCATCGGCCCGATCGTCGCGCTCGTCGCGGTGTCGCTGCTCACGGGCCTGGCGACGCTCGCCGGCTACGTCGTCGTCGCGATCCTGCTCTTGCGCTTCGACCGCGTGATGGTGCGGCTCGTGCGCGAGGAGAACGCAGCCGACCGGCGCTACACGTCGAGCGTCGTCGACAGCGCCGGCAACATCTCGACCGTGCTCACGCTCGGCCTGCAGGAGGCAGTTCGCGGCGCCGTGCGCGCGCGTCACCTCGAGGTCTCGAAGCCGCTCGATCGCAGCATCGTCGTCAACGAGGGCAAGTGGGCGACGATCGACCTGCTCAACAACGCGATGCGCGTCGGCGTCGTCGCGCTCTATGCCTGGCTGTCGTGGCGCGACACCGGCGCCGTGCTCGTCGGCACCGCCGTCATGGTCTATCAGTACACGCAGCAGATCGGCACCGTCGTGGGCTCGATGGCGCAGCACTGGGGCGAGCTCGTTCGTCACCAGACCGATATCGCGAGCGCCGATCCGATCCTCGACGCGACGCCGCGCTGGTCGCCGCCCACTGGCGAGGACCACACCGCGTGGAAGTCGATCCGCATCGAAGGCGCCGTGCTCTGTCACCCCAACGGCGCACGCGGCCTCGACGGCGTCGACCTCGAGCTCAGGCGCGGTGCACGCGTCGCGCTCGTCGGCCCGAGTGGCGCGGGCAAGAGCACGCTGTTGCGCGTGCTCGCCGGCCTCTATCCGGCCGATGCGATGCGCATCCTGGTCGACGGCCGCGCGACGGCGCTGCCGGATCTGTCGTCGCTCGCGATCCTCGTGCCGCAGGAGCCGGAGATCTTCGAGAGCGACGTGCGCTCGAACCTCACGCTAGGCGTGCCGCGCAGCGAGGCCGACGTCGCGCGCGCGTGCGAGATCGCGTGCCTCGCGCCCGTGCTCGAGGCGTTGCCGGGCGGCATCGCGGCCGTGATCTCCGAGCGCGGTGCAAACCTCTCCGGTGGCCAGCGCCAGCGCCTCGCGCTCGCCCGCGGCCTGCTCGCCGCATCGCAATCGTCGATGGTCCTGCTCGACGAGCCGACGAGCAGCATCGATCCGGTCACCGAGGCGCGCATCTACGACGGCGTGCTCGCATCGCTCGGCGATGCCTGTGTCGTGTCGTCGATCCATCGGCTCCACCTGCTGCCGCGGTTCGACACGATCGTGCTCCTCGATGCCGGCCGCGTGGTCGATGCCGGCAGCCTCGACCAGCTGCTCGAGCGCCAGCCGCTGTTCCGCGAGATGTGGCGCGGCTACACGAGCGACGCGTCTGGCTCGGGCGGCGCCGGCATTCGCGCCGCGTGAGGAATAGTCGGCGGCGCTCGCGCGTGATCGCGAGATGCCGTCCGAACCGCCTCCGCCGCCCTCCGAGCTCACTCGCACCGTGCCGTCGTCGGCGCCGGGCAGCGCGCGGATCCTCTGGCTCCTCGTCGCCCTCGTACCGATCTTGGTCATGATCGCCGCCGCCCTCGGCGCCGATGAGTATTGACGCGGTCGCGCGGTTTGCCGCGGGCTGGCTCGCGCTCGTCGCCTGGTCGGTCGTCGCGTTCACGCTCGTCGAGCGCGTGCGGCCGCGTCACGTCGATCACCCGAGCGTTCGCCGGATCGCGATCGCGGCACTGTTGCTCGCGGTCAACGCCGGGCTCGCGCAGATCGTCATCCGCACGGCCGGGTTCCACGGTGGCCGCGTTGTCGTCACGTGGCTTGTCGCCGAGCTGTTTCACTACGCGCTTCACCGCGCGATGCATCGCGTCCCGCTGCTCTGGCGCATCCATCGCGTCCACCACGAACAGGGACCACTCGCGTGGACGACCGCGTGGTACTTGCATCCGATCGACGCGGTCCTCATCGCGGGCGCGAGCGTCGCTGCCGCCGCGATTTGCGGTGCCGGCCTGCCGACGGCGGCGTGGTACGTCGTCGGCCGGCGCATCTGGTCGATCGTGCTCCACGCGAACATCCGATGGCCGGCGACGCCGCTCGACATGGTGATCGCGACGCCGGTGTTCCACGCGCGCCACCATCGCGAGGACCTCGCGCCGGCAAACTTCGCCGCGACGCTGCCCGTGCTCGATCGGATCTTCGGGACCTATCGATGTGCGAGCACGCGGAACACGAGCGCATGCGAGACGAGGAGGAGCGGAACGACCGAGGTCACGATGTAGAAGCCAGCGCCGAGCATGCCGGGCTCGAGTCCGCTGCGCGCGCCCTGGATGAACGCGAGCACGAGGTCAGCGGCGCCGACGATGTTGAACAACCACACGGAGCCGATCGCCCAGCTCGTGTGGCGCGCGAGCCCGATCGTAGCGACGATCGCGAGCACACCCGTCGCGAGATCTCCGAAGCCCGCGGGCGCTGCGAACGCGGCGGGGAGCGCGGGATCGACCACGCCGGGACTCAGGAAGCTCAGGCCGATGAAACGCAGAAACATCTGGGGCGCGACGAGCC
>JABFXX010000684.1 GCA_013368795.1 Kofleriaceae bacterium | reverse complement strand
ATGCGGCCGCCTCGGCGAGCGCCGTCAGGATGTCGGTCGCGCGGGTCTTGGCGATCGGCGACATGCCCTTGTGGTTCCGGATCGCGCCGACGTCCGCCGGCCTCGCCTTCGCGAGCTCGACGAGAACCTTCTCGTTCATCACCTGGCCGAGCGGCCGATCGAGCGCGATGGCGGCCCGCTGCCGCCAGGCCGCGAGCGCGACGAGCGCGACGTGTGCCGCCGGCTCGAGGCTGCGCGCGCCGCCGATGTTGAGCCAGGCCGTTTCGGGCGTCACGCTCGACGCGGCGAGCGCCTCGTTGAGGACCTGCAGCGACTCCTCGCGGACCCACGCCAGCCGCGGCCCGAGCCGGGCGGCGAGCGTCGCGTAGATCGCGTGGAGGTGCCGCACGTCGGCGTCGGCGTACGTGAGCTGGGCCTCGGTCAGCGGCCGCCGCTCCCAGGCCGTCCACTGCTGGTCCTTCTGGAGCGACAGCCCGAGGAGATCGTTGCCGAGCGTCGCCAGGCCGACCTGGTCGCCGACCCCGGTGAACGCGGCCATCAGCTGGGTATCGACGATGCCCGGCATCGACGCGCCAAATCGCGTCGCGAGCAGGCCCAGGTCCTGGCGCGGGGCGTGCGCGACGACGAGCGGATGGGCCGCGAGGGCGCCAATCACGGGAGCGACGTCGGTCGCCAGCGGATCGACGAGCCGCACCTCCGGAGAAATTGCGACGATCTCGGCGGCGGGAGCATCCAACGAAACGTGCTCTGGTAGCCACGCGACCTGGACGAGGCACAGGGTCGGGGTAAGCCGATCCTGCGACTGGAACTCCAGATCGAACGCGACGAGCGGCGCACGCGCGAGATCCGCCGCGATGGCGGCAACCTCGGCGGGCTCGGTGACCAGCGCCACGCCCCACCTTAACGCAAGAGTCCTGTTAGATTCGCCCCGCGAGGCATCATGACGACCAACAGTTTTTCGAGTAAGGCGCAGATCTCCGTCGGCAACCACAAGGTCGAGCTCTATCGGCTCGACGCCCTCGTGAAGCAAAAGGTTGGCGACGTCGAGACCCTGCCCTACTCGCTCCGTATCCTCCTCGAGAACGTCCTCCGCTACGAGGACGGCAAGACCGTCCAGCCGGCCGATGTCCAGGCCGTCGCCAGCTGGAACCCCAAGCAGCGCGTCGAGCACGAGGTCCAGCTCCGTCCCGCGCGCGTCCTCATGCAGGACTTCACGGGTGTCCCGGCCGTCTGCGACCTCGCGGCGATGCGCGATGCGTTCGTCGCCCTCGGCAAGCCGGGCAACTCGATCAACCCGCTCCGCGCCGTCGACCTCGTGATCGATCACTCGGTCCAGATCGACGAGTACGCGTCGCCGCTCGCGTTCAAGAAGAACGTCGAGCTCGAGTACGCGCGCAACCGCGAGCGCTACCTGTTCCTGCGCTGGGGTCAGCAGGCGTTCGCGAACATGAAGGTCGTGCCGCCGGGCACCGGCATCTGCCACCAGGTCAACCTCGAGTACCTGGCGCGCGTCGTGTGGATGGAGAACGGCGTCGCGTTCCCCGACTCGCTCGTCGGTACCGACTCGCACACCACGATGGTCAACGGCCTCGGCGTGTTCGGCTGGGGCGTCGGCGGCATCGAGGCCGAGGCCGTCATGCTCGGCCAGCCGATGGCGATGCTCATCCCCGACGTCGTCGGCTTCGAGCTCACCGGCCAGCTCCCGTCGGGCGCCACCGCGACCGACCTCGTCCTCACCGTCACCCAGATGCTCCGCAAGAAGGGCGTCGTCGACAAGTTCGTCGAGTTCTACGGCCCGGGCATCGGCGCGCTCTCGCTGCCCGACCGCGCCACGATCGCCAACATGGCGCCGGAGTACGGCGCGACGATGGGCTTCTTCCCCGTCGACGCCGAGACCCTCGCCTACCTCCGCTTCACCGGCCGCAGCGACGACCACGTCCAGCTCGTCGAACGCTACTGCAAGGAGAACCTCCTCTGGCGCGACGACAACGCCAAGCTCCGCTTCGCCGACACCCTGACGCTCGACCTCTCCACCGTCGAGCCGTCGCTCGCCGGTCCGGCGCGCCCGCAGGATCGCGTGCCGCTCAAGTCGTCGCGCCGCGCGTGGCGCAAGGCGATCGGCGGCCTGCTCGGTGACCAGGCCGGCTGCGATGCCTCCGCGATCGACGCGTGGGCGAGCGAAGGCGGCGCCGGTAGCCCCGCGCCCGGCACGCTCGGCTCCAAGAAGCCCGTCACCACCGACAAGGGCACGTTCGAGCTCGGCCACGGCGACGTCGTGATCGCCGCGATCACCTCCTGCACGAACACCTCGAACCCGTCGGTCCTCCTCGCCGCGGGCATCCTCGCCCAGAAGGCCGTCGCGAAGGGCCTCACGTCCAAGCCGTGGGTCAAGACCTCGCTCGCGCCCGGCTCGCAGGTCGTCACCGACTACCTCACCGAGGCCGGTGTCATGCCCGCGCTCGAGAAGCTCGGCTTCTTCCTCGCCGGCTACGGCTGCACCACGTGCATCGGCAACTCGGGCCCGGTCCACGACAACATCGCCACCGCCGTCAAGGACGGCAACCTCGTCGTCGCGTCTGTCCTCTCGGGCAACCGCAACTTCGAGGGCCGCGTGAACCCGGTCGTCCGCGCGAACTACCTCGCCTCGCCGCCGCTCGTCGTCGCCTACGCGCTCGCGGGCACGATGAACACCGACCTCGACAACGAGCCGATCGGCACCGGCTCCGACGGCAAGCCCGTCTTCCTCCGCGACATCTGGCCCTCGCCCGCCGAGGTCGCCGATGCCATGCGCACCGCGATCAAGAAGGAGCAGTACCAGTCGCGCTACGCCCACGTCCTCGAGGGCGATGCAGAGTGGCGCTCGCTCCAGATCCCGGCGGGCGACACCTTCGCGTGGGACGACTCCTCGACCTACATCCGCAAGCCGTCGTTCTTCGACAACCTCGGCCCCACGCCCAAGCCGCTCACCGACATCAAGGCCGCGCGTGTCCTCGCCATCGTCGGCGATTCGGTCACGACCGACCACATCTCGCCGGCGGGCAACATCGCGAAGAACTCGCCCGCCGCGCGCTACCTCGAGTCACACGGCGTCGCGCCGCGCGACTTCAACCAGTACGGCGCTCGCCGCGGCAACCACGAGGTGATGGTGCGCGGCACGTTCGCCAACATCCGGCTCAAGAACCTGATGCTGAAGGGCGTCGAGGGTGGCTACACCAAGCACATCCCGACGGGCCAGCAGATGGCGATCTACGACGCCTCGGTCGAGTACCAGAAGGCCGGCACGCCGCTCATCGTCATCGCGGGCGAGCAGTACGGTACTGGCAGCTCGCGTGACTGGGCCGCGAAGGGCACGATGCTGCTCGGCGTGCGCGCCGTGATCGCCAAGAGCTTCGAGCGCATCCATCGCTCGAACCTCATCGGTATGGGTGTGCTGCCGCTCATGTTCGAGCCGGGTCAGGACGCCGCGTCGCTCGGCCTCACCGGCGACGAGGTCTTCGAGATCGACGGTATCGCCGCGGGCATCATCCCGAAGAAGAAGCTGACCGTGCGCGCGAACGAGAAGACGTTCCAGGTCATCGCGCGTGTCGACACGCCGCAGGAGGTCGAGTACATCGTCCACGGCGGCATCCTGCAGTACGTGCTCCGCCAGCGCGCCGCGGCGACGCACTGACGCGCGGCTCGAAGTTGGAGCGGCCGCGCCCTCGCGCGGCTGCTCCGCTCGCGCAACTGCTCCGCTCGCGCGACTGCTCCGCTCGCGCGACTGTTCCGCTCGCGCGACTGCTCTGCAGAGCGCGGAC
>JABFXX010000102.1 GCA_013368795.1 Kofleriaceae bacterium | reverse complement strand
AGCAGCAGCAACAGCAGCAGCAGCAGGACCAGCAGAAGCAGCAGCAACAGCAGCAGCAGCAGCAAGGCGGCGCAGGTCAGCGCGCCCGAGATGAAGATGCGCGTCGCCAGCGCGAGCGCCACGAGCGCGACTCGCAGGGCGATGCGGTAGAAAAGGACTGGTGATGCGTCGTCTCGTCGTTGCATGTCTGGTGCTGCTCTCGTTCGCGGGCGTCGCGTCCGCGCAGGAGGCACATGCGCGGCTGCAGCTCGATGACGAGCCCTACGTCGGCGTGCCGTTCGTGCTCGGTCTCGTCGCGGATGGGTTTGACGAGTCGCCCGCGCCGGTGACGCCGAAGCTCGAGCTGCCAAACGCGGTCGTCACGCCGCTCGCGCCGCAACCGAATGTTCGCCAGTCGATCTCGATCATGAACGGCCACCAGACGGCGTCCAAGTCCGTCACCTGGGTGTTCCGCTACAAGATCGAGATCGCGAAGACCGGTCGCGTGAACGTGCCGCCTCTGACGGTGACCCAGGGCAGCAAGAAGGCGACCGCCGCGGGTGGCGCGTTCGACGTCGCGTCGATCCCGTCGACGGACGAGATGAAGATCTCGCTCACCCTGCCCGACCGCCCGATCTTCGTCGGCGAGAACGTCGAGGCGACGCTGACCTGGCTGTTCCGCCGCAAGCCGCAGCAGGATCCTCAGTTCTCGGTCCCGCTCATGACGAGGGACGATTTCCTCGTCAGCGCGCCGCCGGCGACCGATCCGCGCCAGGCGCTCGAGTTCCCGGCGGGCACGAAGACACTGCAGCTGCCGTACGCGTTCGATCAGGTCGACGTGCCCGGCGCCGGCAAGTTCAACCGCGTCGTCGTGAAGTTCTACGTCGCGCCGAAGAAGGCCGGCAAGCTCGAGCTACCCGCCGCCTCGGTCGCCGCCGCGCTCCCGGTCGGCCGCGCCGACTTCTTCGGCAACGCGCCGGCAAAGCTGTTCCGCGTGACCGACACGCCGCGCACGCTCGAGGTCAAGCCGCTGCCCGAGACCGACAAGCCGGCGAGCTTCGCGGGCGCGGTCGGCTCGCAGTTCTCGATCGCGCTCGGCACGAGCCGCTCGGTCGTCCAGCTCGGCGAGCCCGTCGAGCTCGCGATCACGGTCAAGAGTGACCAGCGACTCGACACGCTGTCGCTCGGCCGCCTCGATGGTCCCGGCGGCCTGCCGAAGGACAAGTTCACGGTGCCCGCCGAGACGCCGACCGGCGAGCTCGCCGACGACGGGCACACGAAGACGTTCAAGGTCACCGCGCAGGTGACCGGCCCCGCGACCGAGATCCCGGCGATCGCGTTCTCGTACTTCGATCCGGTCAGGGGTCGCTACCAGACGATCCACTCCGACCCGATCGCGGTCTCCGTGAAGGGTGGCAGCATCGTCGGCGCCGGTGATGTCGTCGCGGCATCGCCCACGAAGACGACGCAGACCGCGGCGCCCGCCGACGGTGTCGTCGCGCTCGGCGCAGGTGTCGACCTCGCGCTGTCGGCTCCCGGCGCCGCCGGCGATCGCCCGTTCGGCGGCACGATCCTGTGGATCCTCGTCGGCGCGCTCTACCTGATCCCGCTCGCGCTGTTCGCGATGCGCACGTGGCAGCTGAGGACCGCCGGCGATCGCGAGGAGGCCGCCGAGGTCCGCGCCGCACGCATGCGCGTCGAGCAGGAGTTGATGCGAGCGGCACGCGAGCCCGCGCGCGACACCGCCGGCGCGCTCGTCACCGCGATGCGCGCGTTTGCGCGTGCGCTCGACCGCGATCCCGAGGACGACGGTGGCCTCGCCGCGAAGATCGAGACCGAGAGCTTCTCGCCGAAGGCCGCGTCGTCGCCGCTCTCGGCCGACCTGCAGGGCCGCGCCGAGGATCTGATGAAGCGCTGGACCGCCGAGTCCAAGCGCAAGAAGTCGCCGCGCAAGGCGGCGGCTGCGCTGATCCTGCTCGCCGTTCTCGCGCCCGGCGCTGCGGATGCTGCACCCGATCAGGCACTCGCCGATGGCCGCGCTGCGTACCAGCAGGCGATGACCGTCACCGACGCGAGCGCACGCAAGGCCGCGTTCGCGCGCGCCGCGCTGTCGCTCGGCGAGGCCGCGCGGGCAACGCCGGATCGCCCGGAGCTACTGACCGACTGGGGCAACGCCGCGCTCGGCGCCGGCGATGTCGGCACCGCGACGCTCGCGTATCGCCGCGCGCTCGCGATCGATGGCGAGAACGGGCGCGCGCGCAAGAACCTCAACTGGCTGCGCGCGAAGCAGGACCCGTCGTTCCGTCCCGCCGCGGGCACCGCAGCGGACACGCTGTTCTTCTTCCACAGCTGGCCGCGCGCGCGGCGCATGCTCGTCGGTGCGCTCGCATTCGCGGTCTGCGTCCTGCTCGTGATTCCATGGTCAGGCAAGCGCCGCCGTGGCCTCACCGGCCTCTCCGTCCTGCCGGCTGCGGTGTGGCTCGCCATGCTCGTATCTCTGATCGTCGAGGATCGACGGGGCGACGACGCGGTCGTGATGGACGCCGTCGTGCTGCGGGCCGCCGACAGTGCCGGTGCGCCGGCCGCGCTCGCGAGCCCGCTGCCGCGCGGCGCCGAGGTCACGCTCGTCGAGCGGCGAGATTCCTGGACGAAGATCCGGCTCGCGAATGGCACCGCGGGATGGGTCCCGGGCGGTGCCGTCGAGCGCATCTCGCAGTGACGCAGTATCCTGGGCGCGTGACTCGCCGCCTCTATCACGACGACGCGTACCTCCGCCGCTTCGACGCCAGCGTCGTCGCGCACACGACCTACAAGGACAGGCCCGCGCTCGTCCTCGATCAAACCGCGTTCTATCCCGAAGCCGGCGGCCAGCTCGGCGATCGCGGAACGCTCGGGGGCCTCGTCGTCGCCGACACGCAGGAGCTCGACGACGGTACGATCGTGCATCTTGTCAGCGGCGAGCTGCCCGCGGTCGGGACGACGATCACCGGCGAGCTCGACTGGGCGCGCCGCCGTCAGCACATGGCGCAGCACACCGCGCAGCACCTGCTGTCGGGCACGCTGCTCGATCGCGCGCAGGCGCCGACCGCATCGGCGCGCCTCGGCGAGACCAGCTTGACGATCGACGTCGCGCGCGATCGCGTCCCCGATGCCGAGCTCGCCGCCGCCGAGGATCTCGCGAACGACATCATCGACGACGACCTCGCGATCCGCGCGTGGTTCCCCGCGGCCGACGAGCTCGCAGCGCTCAAGCTCCGCCGCGATCCGAAGGTCAGCGCCGACATTCGCGTCGTCGCGATCGGCGACTTCGACTTCTCGCCGTGCGGCGGCACGCACTGCGCGCGCACCTCGCAGCTCGGCACGATCCGGATCACCGGCTCGGAGCGCTACAAGGGGATGACGCGCGTGACGTTCACCGCCGCTCGCCGCGGCCGCGCCGAGCTGTTCTCGCGCGATCAGGTACTGCGTCATCTCGCGACGCAGTTCTCGTGCGGCCCCGCCGAGGTGCCCGCCGCGATCGACAAGCTCCGCCGCGACGTCGAGGCAAACTCGACCGAGCTCACGTCGCTGCGCAGCCGGCTCGCATCGGCGATCGTCGCAGCGCTGCCCGGCACCGGGGCCGCGATCGCGTCGATCGATGGCGACGCCGAGCTCCTCCGCAGTGTCGCCGCGAAGCTCGTCGCCGCGGGCCGCGACGCGATCCTGTCCGCGCCCGAGGGCGAAGGCGCTGTCGTCGTCCTGTTCCGCGCGCCCGGCTCGACACTCGACTGCGGTGCGCTGTTCAAGAAGCTCGCCGCGAAGGTCCCGGGCCGCGGCGGTGGTCGCGCCGAGCGCGCCGAGGGTCGGCTCACGGGTCCCGTCGCCGACTGGCCGTCACTCGTCGCCGACCTGCTCTAGCTACCGTGAGACCCGGCGTGCGCTTCTGCTACAGCGTGCGGCTGTGCGCGGTAAACCGTGAGATCCAATTGATTTCATAGTGGTGCAGATACGTACAACCCGGCCCGAGTTTTGTAATTGGGTGCGGGCTGGTCAGTACCCATGGCTTCCAGAATCGTCGGTATCGGCGCCTCTGCAGGTGGCCTCGAGTCTCTCGAGCACCTGTTCGCCGGCTTGCCCGCAGACACCGGGATGGCGTTCGTCGTCATCCAGCACCTTTCGCCCGACTTCCGGAGCCTGATGGACGAGCTGATCGCTCGCCACAGTCGCATGCCGGTCCACATCGCCGAGGACGGCATGAAGGTCGAGCCGAATCAGATCTATCTCCTGCCGCCGCGCAAGGAGATGACGATTCGCGCGCGCACGCTGGTTCTCACCGACAAGCCGCACGGCCTGTCGCTGCCGATCGACGTGTTCTTCCGCTCGCTCGCGCTCGACGTCGGGGTGGACGCAGTCGGCGTCGTGCTATCGGGCAGCGGCAGCGATGGCTCGCGCGGCATCGTCGATATCAAGCGCGCCGGCGGCACGGTCTACGTCGAGAGCCCGGCGACCGCAAAGTTCGACGGCATGCCGCTGTCGGCGCAGAGCACCGGCATCGTCGATTACTCGGCGACGCCGCGCGACCTCGCGCGCGCGCTTTGTGGTCTGCCTCCGCTCGACCCGGAAAGTGACGCGACGGATCCCGCGCTCAGCGACGACGCCTCGATGGACGCGCTGCTGCGCCTGCTCCGCGACGGCTTCGGGATCGACTTCTCGCTTTACAAGATCACGACCGTCTCGCGTCGCGTCCAGCGCCGTGCCGACCTCGTACGCGCCGCGACGCTCGAGGCGTACGTCGAGATCGTCCGCAATGATCCCGACGAGCTCGACGCGCTCTATCAGGATCTCCTGATCGGCGTCACCCAGTTCTTCCGCGACCCCGAGGCGTTCGCGATCCTCGAGCGCGATGTCATCCCGCAGCTGCTCGAGAAGATTCCCCCGGAGCAGGAGATCCGCGTGTGGTGCGCGGGCTGCGGCTCCGGCGAGGAGGCGTACTCGATCGCGATGCTGTTCGTCGAGGCGCTGACCGCACGCCAGCGTCCTGTTCTCCTCAAGGTGCTCGCGACCGACGTCCACCCGCTGTCGCTCGAGACCGCGAGCGCCGGCGTCTACGGCGATCAGCAGATCAGCAACGTCAGCACGCAGCGCCGCGAACGCTTCTTCGTCAAGCGCTCTACCGGCTACCAGGTATCGCCGGAGCTCCGCCAGCTGATCGTATTCGCGCGGCACAACGTCACCAAGGACGCGCCGTTCACGAAGATGTGCTTCATCTCGTGCCGGAACATGCTGATCTACCTGCAGCCGCAGGCGCAGCGGACGGTGCTGTCGCTGTTCCACTTCGCGCTCGGCTCGGGCGGCGTCCTGTTCCTCGGCGCGAGCGAGAGCCCCGGCCCGCTGACCGACGAGTTCACCGCGATCGACGAGCACTGGAAGATCTTCCGCAAGCGTCGCGACGTGCAGCTCCTGCAGAACGTCAAGCTGCCGGCGCTGAGCAATCCCGCGCGCCGGCCCGCGCTGTTCGAGCCGACACGCCCTGCCGCGCCCGATCCGCTGATCCTCGCGACGTACGACCAGCTGCTCGATCGGTTCATGCCGCCGAGCGTGCTCGTCGACGAGGACCGCCACCTGATCGATAGCTTCGGCGGCGCGGAGCGCATGCTCCGTGTGCGCCGCCGCAGGCCGACCGCGAGCGTGCTCGACATGCTCGAGGGCGAGCTCCGCAACGTCGTCGCCGGCGCGATGCAGCGCGCGATCAAGGAGAACACGCGGGTCGCGTTCTCCGGCGTACGCATCGACGACGGCACCACGGAGAAGCGCTGCACGGTCAGCGCCGAGCCGTTTCTCCACCCGCGCACCGGCGCGCGCAACATCCTGATCACGTTCCAGGAAGACGCGCCGAGCGAGCACACCGAACCAGCGGGGCCGATGCCGGTGGCGGCGGTGCCCGCCGACGAGATCTCGCGCGACCGCATGGAGACGCTCGAGACCGAGCTCGCGTACACGCGCGAGACGCTGCAGGCCACGATCGAGGAGCTCGAGACCTCGAACGAGGAGATGCAGGCGACGAACGAGGAGCTCGTCGCGTCCAACGAGGAGCTGCAGAGCACGAACGAGGAGCTGCACTCGGTCAACGAGGAGCTCTACACGGTCAACGCCGAGTACCAGCAGAAGATCATCGAGCTGAAGGAGCTCAACGCCGACATCGAGCACCTGCTCGAGGGCACCGACGTCGGCACCGTGTTCCTCGATCGCGAGCTGCGGATCCGGCGGTTCACCGCGCGGATCGCGTCGGTGTTCCGCATCCAGCCCGAGGATATCGGCCGCAAGATCGGCGACTTCTCGCACAACATCGTGCGGCCGACGCTGATGGAAGACATCGCGCGCGTCCGCATGCTCGGCTCGATCGTCGAGGACGAGGTCCGCGATCGCGAAGGCAGGCCCTACTTCCTGCGCATCCTGCCGTATCAGGTACACCGCGGCGGAGAGCGCCAGAAGGACGCGCAGATCGACGGCGTCGTGCTGACGCTGACGGATATCTCGACGCTCGATGTCGCGCGGGCCCGACTCGCCGAGCTGTCCGCGATCGTCGAGTCGTCCGAGGACGCGATCATCGGTAAGTCGCTCGAAGGTACGATCACGCACTGGAACAAGGGCGCCGAGCGGCTCTACGGCTACACGGCCGCCGAGGCGATCGGCAAGAGCGTGCGCATGCTCGCGCCGCCCGAGAACGCGGGCGAGTTCCGCCAGCTGATCGAGAAGCTCATGGCCGGCGGCAAGGTCGAGCAGTACCACACCGTGCACGTCCGCAAGGACGGCTCGCGGATGGACATCAGCAAGACGCTGTCGCCGATCTACGATGCGAACCGCAAGCTGGTCGGCGTGTCGTCGATCGGTCGCGACATCACGCAACTCGTCGCCGCGCACCGCGAGACCGAGGCCAGCCAGGAGCGAATCAAGGCGCTGCTCGACTCGACCGCCGAGGCCGCGCGCCGTCGCGAGCAGTTCCTCGCGATGCTGTCGCACGAGCTGCGCAACCCTCTCGCCGCTGTGCTCGGCGCGACGAGCGTGCTGCAGGGCAAGCCCGATCCCGCGATCGGCGAACGCTGCGTCATGGTGATCGAGCGCCAGTCGCGTCACATGGCGCGCCTGCTCGATGACCTGCTCGACGTCTCGCGCATCACGCGCGGCAAGTTCGAGCTCCGCCACGCGCCGCTCGATCTCAGGAGCGCGATCGACGGTGCGATCGAGTCCACCGCCCCTCTGTTCGGGCAAAAGAAAGTGACGCTCGACGTCGTCGTGCCGAGCCAGCCCATTCCAATGGTCGGCGACATCGCGCGGCTCCAGCAGGTGATCGTCAATCTCCTGTCGAACGCGGCGAACTACTCGTCGGTCGGAAGCCGCGTCGAGCTGCGCGTCGTGGCGCAGGGCGAACAGATCGTGATGCGCGTCGTCGACCGCGGCTTCGGCATCGAGTCCGAGATGCTCAACAAGATCTTCGAGCTGTTCGTCCAGGCCGAACAGCGCATCGACCGGCCTCGCGGCGGCCTCGGCGTCGGCCTGTCGCTCGCGAAGAGCATCGTCGAGCTGCATGGCGGCACGATCGAGGCGCGCAGCGATGGCCCGAACATGGGCAGCGAATTCCTCGTCAAGCTCCCGCTCGCCCGCGAGGCACAGAACATGCCGGCGCCGAAGACCTCGATCCGCGCGCCGCGCCGCAAGATCGTCCTCGTCGAAGATCAGGAGGACGCGCGCGAGATGATGCGCATGCTGCTCGAGTCGCTCGACCACGAGGTCGTCGAGGCGAGCGATGGCGCCTCCGGTGTCGAGCTGATCGCGCGCGAGAAGCCCGACTTCGCGCTGATCGACATCGGTCTGCCGACGATGACCGGCTACGAGGTCGCCGCGAAGATCCGCGAGAACAAGGGCCTCATCAACACGACGCTCGTCGCCCTCACCGGCTACGGCACGACGACCGACGTCAAGGCAGCGCACAACGCCGGCTTCGACGCTCACCTCGTCAAGCCCGCAGATCTCAGCCGCCTCGAGGAGATCCTCGCCGGCCACAAGGACGACGAGACACTGAGCTAGCGCTCTTCGCGATGCGCAGTGATGACTCCTGTGTGCAACCTACAAGCGCGTGGCGACTGACAGCGCGAGTCACCATGGACGAGTGGACAGGCGAACCGCCGGTCGTGTCACCATCGCGTCGTGGGTCGTTCCGTCTTTGCCATGCTCGTCCTGCTCGGTGCGTGCGCCGAGCCTACGCTCGGCACCGAGACGTCGGAGATCTCGACGCAGGTTCGGCACGAGCGCTATGCCCTGATCCGCGACTCCGCGGCGGAGATGGGCATGTACAACGCCGCGCTCCTCGCCGGCATCGCGATCAGCGAGACCAACCTCGCCCACTGTCAGTCCGAGGCGACGTACGCGTGCCAAGGACCGCCGTCGCCGTCGTGCGGTGGCGGCCCGATCATCGCGGGCTCCGCAGACGGCCCGTGCTCGGCGCAGCAGGGCGGGCTCGGCATGTTCCAGTTCGACTCGGGCACGTACGCCCAGACGCTCGCAACGTACGGCGACTCGATCCTGACAATCGAGGGCAACACGGCGCAGGCGGTCAACTTCGTCACCGAGCGCGCGATGCTCGACATCGACGAGGCGAAGGACTGGCTGTCGACGATGAACTGGCTGAACCAGGTCGACATGGACGCGTCGAAGGCAACGATGCAGGAATGGGCGTCGTTCATCGTCTGCCGCTACAACGGCTGCTGCTCGTCGAGCTCGACCTGCATCACGCGCGCGAACGGCTACCGCGATCACGCGATCCAGGCGTTCGAGGAGATGGGCGCCGACTTCTGGCGCACGTCGAACCGCTGCACCGGCATCCCCGCCGACGGCGTCATCGACCAGCGCAGCACCTGCTACATCGCCGGCGGCGATCCTCGCTACTGGCACCGCGAGACCGGCGGTGTCGACGATACGCGTGAGTGGACCGGCACGACGAGCAACAACGCGCCTGCGAACTTCGGGCAGTGGATCATCAAGGCGCCGAAGGCGGGCCGCTACACCGTCGACGTCAACCTCGACGGCGGCGAGCTCGGGACATCGAAGACGGCGAGCTACGTGATCGTCCACGCCGGCATGACCGACACAGTCCTCGTCGATCAGACGAGCGCGAGCGGCTGGGTATCGCTCGGCGAGTTCGACTTCGCGGGCAGCGGCGACGAGCACGTCCTGCTCGGCGACAACACCGGCGAGGCAAGCTCGAGCGCGCAGGTGATGTTCGACGCGATCCGCGTGCTCTCGCCCGATCAGGATCCGGGCGACCCGAGCGACCCGGACGATCCCGACGACATGGCAGCCGCCGGTTGCTGCGGCACCGGTCGCGGCACTGGCCCGACGTCGCTCGTCGGCGTCGCGCTGTTCGGCTGGATCACGCGTAGGCGAGGATCGACGACACGACGGCGCGCGTGATCTCGGTCGTCTCGTCGTCGAACGTGCACAGGATGACGACGTCGGGCAGCGGCAACGTGTGCGCGACGATCGTCTTCACCGCGATCTCCGTCGCCTCGCGGATCGGGTAGCCGTACACGCCGGTCGAGATCGCCGGGAACGCGAGCGTGCGCGCGCCGAGCCCCGCGGCGAGGTGCAGCGACTTGCGATAGCAGCTCGCGAGCAGCGCCGGCTCGTTGTCGGCGCCGCCTTCCCACACCGGACCGACGGTGTGGATCACGTGCTTCGCGGGCAAGCGGTAACCCTTCGTGACCTTCGCCTCACCGGTCTTGCAGCCGCCGAGCTTCAGGCACTCGTAGTAGAGGTCCTCGCCAGCCGCGCGGTGGATCGCTCCATCGACGCCCCCGCCGCCGAGCAGCGTCTCGTTCGCGGCGTTGACGATCGCGTCGACGCGCAGCTTCGTGATGTCGCCCTGGATCCACTCGATGCGCGGCATCAGGCGTCGTCCTCGTCGTCGGGCTCCTCGGTGAACGGCGATGGCTCGTCGTCATCGGGTTCGGGCGAGTGCCCCGGCGGCGCATCGAAGAACAGCGACAGCTGCGTGTGTACCTGCACCGCGTCCTCCAGCTCCGGCTCCGGATCGTCCTCGTCGCCATCGACCACGCTCTTCATGACCTCGAAGTCATGACGGCTGAACATGCAGAGGATCACGTGCATGTCCTCGGGTGCGTGCTCGGTGATCGTCGCGATCGCGATCTCGCACGCCTCGTGCAGCGGATAGCCGTAGATGCCCGTCGAGATCGCGGGGAACGCGATCGACTGCGCACCGCGCTCGACGGCAAGCGCGAGCGACGTGCGATAGCAGCTCGCGAGCAGCTCGGCCTCGCCATCGTCGCCGCTCTGCCACACGGGACCGACGGTGTGGATCACCCACTTCGCGTTCAGCCGGCCCGCGCCGGTGATCTTCGCGTCGCCCGTCTTGCACCCGCCCTCGCGATTGCGAATCGCGCGGCACTCCTCGAGCAGCGCCGGGCCTGCCGCGCGATGGATCGCACCGTCGACGCCACCGCCGCCGAGCAGAGACGAGTTCGCGGCGTTCACGATCGCGTCGACCGCGAGCTTCGTGATGTCGCCCTGAATCACCTCGATCCGCGGCATATATAAGCCACACGATGTCAGATCGTGGCGCGACGATCGACGCGTGGAGAGCGAAATCCTCGTCGCGATCATCGCCGCCGTACTCGCGCTCTGGCTCGCCGCCAAGCTGCGGCGCTGGCGTGGCTCGTGGCGCGCGAAGCGACGTGCCGCCCGTGCGGGAGCGGGCGAGGATGCAGCCGCGCGCCTGCTCGAGGATGCCGGGTTCACCGTCGTCGAGCGCCAGGCGCGCGTCGAATGGGCGCCGCTCCTCGACGGCGAGCCGCAACACATGGTGCTGCGCGCCGACTACCTCGTCGAGGCCGATGGTGAGCTGCTCGTCGCCGAGGTCAAGACCGGCGAGGAGGCGCCGAGCCTCGAGACCGCGGCGACGCGGCGCCAGCTGCTCGAGTATCACGTCGCGTTCGGCGTCGACGGCGTGCTGCTCGTCAGCCCCGAGCGCGGCACGATCCAGCGCGTCGTGTTCCCGCGCCCGCGCTAGCGACGTATCCTGGCTGCGATGTTCAAGGCCGTCCTGTTCAAGCACCCGGCTCCAGGTGGCTGGACGTTCGCTCGGATTCCCGAGAAGCACGCCGTTCCTGCAACGCACCCGTGGGGCAGGACACCGGTGTACGCGACGGTCGACGGCAAGCGCTGGTCGACGAGCGTGTGGCGCGATCGCAAGTACGGCACGCTGCTGCCCGTCCCCGCGAAGATCCGCGGCACGAAGGAGGACGGTGATACGGTGCAGGTCACGCTCGAGCCTCGCGGCTCGTTCGAGGTCCCGTCGCCGTCGAACACGCGAGCGAAGCGCTAACGGTCGGTGCACTTCACGAGGTCGCCCGCAGCGACGACGCGGTCCGGATCGTCGAGGTCGAGCGCGCGATCGGGGTCGGGACAGATCGAGACGAGCTGGCGAACGCGGCCCGCGTAGGGCGCACGCTCGAGCGCGATCCGCACCGGCTCGGCGGTCGCGAGCTCGCGCGGCGAGGCGGCACGCAGGCCCTCGAGCCAGCGATCGCGGACGAACGGATCGGTCTTCGGCGCGAGCTCGAGGACGAGGCCGCCGCGGACGCGCGCGAGCACGACGACCCAGGTGCCCGGCGCGGGCTGCGGCAGGAGCTCGCGAACGGCGCGCTCGAGCTTCGCGATCGGTGTGCCGGCGGGACGATCGGCGGGCGCGACGCCGACGGTGATGGTGCCGAGCGGCGTGTCGACACTCGCGCGATCGTCGAGCGTGGCCGCGAGCTCGCGCGCCCACGCGGCGCCGATCGGATAGGCGGTCAGCGTCGAGCGGCCGTGGCGGAGCACGAGCGCGTCGCCGTCGATGTGGACGACGTGGCGAGAGGGCAGCTCGAGCGCGACGCCGAGGGCGGCGACCACCCAGGCGTTGCCGATGCGCGTGCCGAGCAGCGTGTTGCGGCCGACGATCATGTTGTCGATCTTCGCGAGCAGCTCGCGCCGGCCCTCGAAGCCCTGGACACGGCCGCCGGCGAGCTCGGCGACGGCGGCGAGGCGCGCGGCACGTGGAGGATGCTCCTCGTCGTCGGTGTCGATCGATGCGGCGAGGGCACGCTCCATCGCGGTCGGCGGATAGCCGGCACGTTCGAGCAGCGCGACCGCACGCTCGTCGGCGATCGCCTCGGCATCGCGACGCGCGGCGAGCCACTGGGCGTCGGCATCGGGACCGAACAGCGACATCGAGGCGTGGTGACCTTCGACGTGGACGAGCTCGTGCGCGACGATCGCGGCGAGCTCGGCCTCGCTACCGAGGCGTTCGATCGCCATCCGGCCGATCACGATGCGGCCGCCGAACGCCGCGTAAGTGCCGTCGTGGTCCGCGATCACGATACGAGGTGCCTGCGCGAGGTTCGCGCCCTTCGCGAGCTTGTCGGTGATGCGCTGGACGTAGTCGCGCAGCGCCGGGTCGTCGTAGACGTCGAGCTGGCCGGCGACGAGGTCGCGCTCGGCGAGCCAGCCGGCGCAGCGCTCGAAGTCGCCCTCGGAGCACGCGTCGGGAAGGCGCGCGCCGAGGTAGTGCGCGTGGGGCGTGCACGCGGCGCACGCGAGCGCGAGGCACAGCGCCTTCACCTGCGCGCTCCGACGATCGCCTCGAGATCGATCGATTTGTGGTCGGTCGCGACCTGAACGCGCAGGTCGATGTGCTCGGCGAGCTCGCGGCGTGCGCGCGAGACGGCGCGGCGGACTGCGGCGCCGTCGTACCAGTCGCCGCCTCGTAGGCCGAGCGATTCGATCACCGCGGCCCGCGTCGAGCGACGGCCGCCGCGCGCGACGACATTGCCGATCTTGAAGCGCTGACCGGCGCGGATCGGGATCGCGATCACGATCTCGCCACGCGGCTCGTCGTAGACCTCGAGCGGCTTCTCGATCTCGACATCGAGCCAGCCGGCATCGATGTAGCGCAGGCGCAGCGCCTCGAGCGCGCGGTGCAGGCGATCCTCGACGTACGCGCCGCCGATCGAGTTGACGGTACCGAGCGCGTCCTCGATCGAGGCGACGCGCACCTCCTCGGAGAAGTCGTCGTCGGTGATGAAGCCGATGTGCGCGATGCGAAAGTGCGGCCCCTTGTCGACCGCGACCGCGAGCTCGACGCCGCAGCCGGCCTGGCGCGTGACGACGATATTGGCGTGCGCGTAGCCGCGGGCGCGCAGGAGGTCGGTCGAGACCTTCGCGATCCGATCGGTGCGCGCCGGATCGTCGAGCGTGCCCTCGAGGACCGCGAGCTGCGGCACGTCGATCGCGCTGCCGCCCTCGATCGAGACCTTGCCGATGCGGCCGTCCGCGCACGGCGTCGGCGCCGGGACCACGGGTGTCGCCGGCGGGTGACAGGCGACGAAGTACAGACTGGCTGCGAGCACGCGGCGCACGGCAGCCCCTAGAGCAAGGTCCGCTCCAGCCGATAAGTCCGCGAACGGCCGAGGCGCTCGCCTGCGGAAAAGTTGCCTCCGGTATACGGCAAGCAGAACGTGGGACTCAGTCCATGAGCTACCTGCACTGCCCGACGTGCAAGCGCGCCTATAACTTCGCCGTCTCCGCCCAGTGCCCGGTCTGCCCGGTGCCGGCCGAGCTGGTCGACCCGGCCGAGGACATCGTCGCCGCGGCCGAGCAGCTCGCGCGCGCGATGGCGCGGGCGACGCCCGACCAGCGCGACGAGGCGATGGCACGCATGGACCATCTCGCACTGCCGGCTCCCGGTGCGAAGCCCGTGACGTTTCACGGCGCGACGCTGCGGTCGATCCGCGAGGCGCTCGAGCCGACGGTGCAGCAGCCGCTGCCCAGGCCGCAGCCGCTCCTCGCGACGCTCGCGTACGCGGTCGTCGAGCGGGCGACCGAACGGCTCCGCCGCAAGGTCCCGTTCCTGACGGATGGGCTCCGTCGCGCTCGAGCCCGAGTGCGCGCACTCGCTGCGTAGATGGCACCTCCGATGCACTCAGCATCGGTGTGAGAAGCTCCCAGGCCACGATCATCGATCCGTGGAGCTCCGCGCTCGCGAGCGGCAAGCCTGATGTACCTGTCGGTGGACTCGCGATCGGCTTGGCGACCGAGGTCTGTGGCGCGCTGATCGCGGGCACTCTCGCAGTCCTGGGTCTCGCCGGCCGATCTTCTGATCGAATGGCCGCAGGCGCCGCGATCGCGCTTGGTATCGCACTGGCCGTCCACGGCACGTGCACGCTCCTGACCTGGCGCGCCGACGCGCGTCACCTCGACACGCTTCGCTTCGACCGGCGCGCCATCGCGATCGCACTCGGCGTGGAGGCGCTCGCAGGTGTGACCGCGGCCGGTCTCGGCGCGCTCGTGCTCGCGCACCGGGCCGACGGATCCGCCCTGAGCGCAGCCGCCTGCGTCCTCGCGATCGCCACGTTGTTCGGCGGCGCGGCGCAGCCCCAGCTCGTCGAGCTCATGATCCATCCGGTGACGTGGCCGCAGCGGCTCGCAGCGCGCATTCTGCTCGCTTCGGACGGCGGAGTCGTCGCCGCCGGGATGATCGGACTCTTTCTCGGAGCGTTCGCAGTCCTGAGGATCGGACCCGCACTAACTCTCGCGCTTGCCGCCTATCTCGTCATGGCCACGATGGTGGCCATCGTAGGTACCGCGCTCGCACTCCGGCTCGCCAACTTCGCTCGACGCGATCGGTTCAGCCCGCGTCTCGTCGCCCTCTGGTTTGGTTGATGCACCTGTTCGAACCACAGGCGGGCACGAAATGTTGAAGTTCAAATCATTGGTCGTTCTCCTGACGATGGCGGCGGGCTGCGCGTCGCAGAGCGAAAAAGATCAGGAGACGATACCCACGCAAACGCAGACAACGGATCAGGGCGATCAGGGCTATCAGGGCGATCAGGGCTACCAGGCCGCTCAGGGAGGAACAGCTCAGCCCACCACGCAACCACCACAGACCACGCCGACGTTGCCGACGAGCGTCCCACCGATCACGTCGCAGCAGTCTCAGCAGTTCACGAGCGACGACACCGAGACTGTCGCCGATCAAGGTCAGGGCCAGTGGGTGTACACGGAGCAGTACGGCTGGATCTGGATGCCGTACTCGGACGATTACATCTACACGCCGGAAGAGAACACCGGCGCGTATCCCTACGCGTACGTCTACTATCCGACGTACGGCTGGACCTGGGTCGAGGCGCCCTGGGTCTGGGGATTCGGCGTCACGCCGTTCTTCGTCTTCGGCGGCTTTCACCACCGGTTCTTCGTCGAGAACGAGCGCCACGAGCGCTTCGAGCACTTCCATGGCGAGCGCTTCCACGGTGAACGCTTCCGCGGTGGATTCCATCAACCACGCGGCTTCCGTACCCCGGTGAGCTCGCGGGCGTTTGGTCACCCGATGGCGACGCGTGGTCAGGCGATGCGCGGCACAACGACTGGAGGCCACGTGACCACAGGCAACGTGACCACAGGCCACGTGACCACAGGCCGCGTGACCACAGGCCGCGTGACCACAGGCCACGTGACTACAGGCCACGTGAGCGGAGGCCATATCAGCGGCGCCCCGATGCACACAGGCGGAGGCCACGTCGGCGGAGCCCCGATGCACACGGGCGGAGGCCACGTCGGCGGAGCCCCGATGCACATGGGCGGAGGCCACATGGGCGGAGCCCCGATGGGCGGCCACATGGGCGGAGGCCACATGGGCGGAGCCCCCATGGGCGGCGGCCACATGGGCGGCGGCGGCATGGGTGGCGGCGGC
>JABFXX010000669.1 GCA_013368795.1 Kofleriaceae bacterium | reverse complement strand
AGGGCGCGGCTCGGCGATGGGGCGGCCGAACACCCCGGGCTCGCCGTCGACCTCGATCTCGCCGACGCACGCGTGCTGTTCCGCGAGCACAAGTTCACCGAAGGCGCGCCGATCCTCCGCGAGGTGATCGCGAAGGCGCGCGCGCTCGAGCGCCACGAGACCGCGATCATCGCCGCGCTCCTGCTCGGGCCGATGCTGTCGGATCTGCGCGAGCTCGACGAGGCAGAGCGCGTGTTCGCGGAGCTGATCGATGCGTGCGTCGCGCGCGACGATCGGTTTCACCTCGCGATCGCGTACGGCAACCGCGCGTGGTTGTGGACGGCGCGCGGAGCGATCGATCGCACCGAGGACGATCTGCGGCTCGTCATCCAGCTCTCGCGCGAGATGGGCCAGGCTCACAACGAGCGCGTCGCGACCCACAACCTCGCCGAGCACCGGCTGTGGCGCGGTCAGCTCGACGAGGCGCTCCCGCTGGCCCGCCGCGGTCTCGCGCTCCAGAGCCACGCAGGCGAGGGCAGTACACGTCCGGACCGCCTTCTCCTCGCGAGGGTTCTCGCCGCCCGCAACGATCGCGTCGAGCTGAGGTCGGTTCTCGCGACGTTCGACGCCGAGACCGACCTCGCCGACGACGAGCGCATCACACTCGCGGTCCTCCGCGCGCTCGCCGCCGACGACAACGCCGCGCTCGCTCGGGCAATCTCGGAGATCGACGCGGTGTTCGCCCAGCTTCGCCTCGAGCTGGCGGTGATGGCGGCTCGGCGGTCCACGCTTCCCGACGACGTCCGGCCCGGACTTATAGAACTTGCCCGCGAGGACCCCCTGTGGGCGGGCCGGATCGGCGAGCTGTGACTACATCGCGTCGCATTGCGAGGTCCGATACGCTGTTGTCAGCAACTAATGAGCGATAGCCACACAAGGCGCCCGAGAGCGACTGGCACGATGGAAGCTCTCGTGTCATCCGCCGTCCAGCCTCCGACGATCGCGCGCTACCGCGTCGATCGTTTGATCGGCGAGGGTGGGTTCGGGCAGGTGTGGCGCGCGACGCGCGACGACGGCAGCCTCGTCGCGATCAAGATTCTTCATCTCGAGCTCATTCGATCGAACGACGCGCTGACTCGCTTCGAGCGCGAGCTCGAGGCTACCGAACGGCTCGATCATCGCAACGTCGTGCGCGCGTACGATCACGGCACGCTCGACGACGGGCGTCCGTTCATGGTCCTCGAGTACATCGAGGGACCGAGCCTTCGCGATGTCATTCACGAGCGAGGCTCGCTTTCGCCGACGGAGATGCTCGCGATCCTCGAGCCGCTGTGCAAAGCGCTGACGAGTGCGCACGGCGTCGGTCTCGTTCATCGCGACGTGAAAGCGTCGAACGTGATCCTCGGTCACGACGCGCATGGCCCGCGCCCCGTGCTCCTCGATTTCGGTCTCGTGAAGCTGCTCGATCACGATGGTCCCGGTCTCACGTCGTCGAGAAGCATGCTCGGTACGCCTGCCGCGATGGCGCCCGAGCAGATGAAGGGGCAGCCCGTCACGTCGCGCACCGACGTCTATGCGGTCGGCCTTCTCGCGTTCCACATGCTGACCGGCGCCCCGGCATTTGGCGGCACGCCGGGCGTCGTGCAGAGCTACCTACAGGTACACGGACCTCGGCCACGGCCCTCGGCGAAGGTCGACATCGACCCGGCGATCGACGAGCCGATCATCCGTGCGCTCTCGCCGGACCCTCAGGCGCGGTTTACTTCGCCCATGGAGCTGTACGAGGCATTACGCAATATTATCGCGCCGAATGCCTCGGCGAGCGACGAGCAGGACGTCGTCGCGCTCTACGTCGAGGGTGGCGCGGTCGAGCTCGCGCTGGCGACGACGATCGCCACAAGTGCTGGGATGACCATCGCAATGGCGGCACCTGACAGTCTCATCGCTGTCGCCACGAAGGTCGATCTGTCCGCGATCCGGACCCGTCTCGAAGAGATCGCGAGGACCGCAAAAGTCGCGCTCGGCGCCAGCCGCGCGACGATCTGCGGCGGTGTAGTCGATGGCCCTGCACTCGATGTCGAGGCCTGGGCGCCGTACCCGCTCTCCAGCGGTCTTTGGATCACGCCGGCGCTTCTGTAGGTAAGTGGCGTTCGACGCCATCCTTGCGGACTCCCGCAACGGCAGCGATCATGTTGAAACGATGGAGGCCGTCATGCGCGCGCATGTTCTCGTCGCTGCCGCCGCTACAATTTTTGCGTCCGCGTGCACGATCGAAGATCCGACCACGAGCACAACCGACGAGGCGTTGTCGACGTGGAATCGGCTCGCGCAGAATCGGCTCGCGCAGAATCGGCTCGCGCAGAATCGACTGGCGCAGAATCGGCTCGCGCAGAACTCGCTGAACGCGACGAGCGTCGAGGCGCTGCACGAGACAGCGCGCATCCTCGAGACCGAGGGTGGACGCGAGATGTACTCGTACTTGATCAACTGCGCGCTGAACGACGGCACGACGGTCGAGGCGAATGTTCCGACGGCGCAGGACACCGCGCCGCCGAACACGCTCTACACCTGCACGAATCATCATTGCGTGTTCCCCGGCGCGCTCGGCCTCGCGGAAGAGTGGCGGTGGCACAAGCTGTCGCCGAAGGGACAGGGCTGGGTGAGCGCCTGCATCTTCTCGCGCGTCAACGCTCACACGACGACGGAGGCGATCTCGCTGCGCGGTCGTCACTCGCAGCTGGCGATCACGCCGGACGAGGGTGAGCTGTTCCCGCTCGAGGAGGGCGCGTTCTACGGCAACCTGTTCGTCGACGAGGATCAGGAGATCGACTGGAACGCGTGCCGCGGAGAGGCGCAGGCGGCCTCCGAAGATGGCGGACTCGACCTCCGCGACTGCACCGAGGAGGATCCGGCTCGCCCGGGCTTCACCCAGTGCGGATTCAAGTACGCCGGCGACTGCCGCGACTACACGCCCGAGTTCCCGAGCCCGTACGCGTGCCGCACGTATAACAGCGGCTTCTACGGCGACTGCGCGGGCGTGCAGACGGCCGACGACGACGATGATGATGACAATGACTGCGGTCATCACCACGACAACCGCGGCTGGAGCAGCCGCGGCCACAAGTACCGCGAGGTCATCACGGTCTACGTCTCCAACTGAGTGATGCTACGTTAGTCGCGTGAGCATCACGCGGCGCATCCTCGAAAGCGCACAGTCCGGGCTGTCGAAGCTGACCTCGCTCGTCATCGTCGACGACGAGCCGCTCAGCCACGTCGAGAGCGCCGCGCTGCAGAGCGAGCTCACCGCGCGCAAGGCGGCACGCGAGAAGGCGAGCCGGTCACCGCTCGAGAGCTCGATCGCGAAGCAGGCGCTCGCGAACCCGGGCGCGCGGGCCCAGCGCGAGAAGGCGGCCAAGGACCGCGCGGCGCGGATCCATCGCGAGCGCGACGAGCGCGAGGCCAAGCAGCGCGCCGCCGCCGACGAGGCGTTCCGCCGGATGAAGGAGCAGGCGGCGAAGGGCGGCACGCCGTCGGGCACGTGGTCGAGCGCGTCGTCCTCGGCGGGCTCGACGTCGGGCAGCACCTCGCGGCCGCCGCGTCCCGGCTCTCACGACGCCAAGCTCGCCGAGTGGTATCGCGTCCTCGACCTGAACGAGGGCGCGGATATCCCGCAGATCAAGAGCGCGTACCGGCAGCTCATGCGCAAGTATCACCCCGATATGCACGCCGGAAATCCCGGCAAGCAGAAGGCCGCGACCGAGCTCTCGATGCGTGTAACAGCGGCGTATAACGGTCTGGTCGCACACCTCGAGAAGAAGTGATACAAG
>JABFXX010000648.1 GCA_013368795.1 Kofleriaceae bacterium | reverse complement strand
CCTGAACCGCGCCCCGCCCGAACCGATAGCGGCGTGCCTCTTCATGGACCTGGGGCGGCACGACCGCGTCGTCGAGCAGCCGCAGATACAATTGATCGGGCGTCACGGATGCGATCAGTGCTCGCCTCGCCTCCGCCCGCTGGCCGTCGGCCGTGACGATGCTACGCGCGACCCCATCGACGACGTCGATGTGCACGACTTCCGTGCTGGTGATGATCTTGCCGCCACGACTGACGACGAGCTTTGCGAGTGCGCTCACGAGCTCGCCCGAACCTCCGACCGGCGTCGGAAAGCCGCCGTTAGAGATCGAGAGCACGAGCGGCACCCACAGCGCGCCACCAGGGTCGTCGGGACCACGTCCGAGGTGCAGCATGAAGTGCGCGAGCAAGGTGCGCAGTGCTGCGGAGTGCGGGCCGAGATCGTCGAGCAGGTCGCGCTCCGAGCGCAGTGCTGCGTCGAGGAACGCGGGGTCGCGTAGGAGCTGCGCGAACAGCTCGGAGCCTCGCGCCGACGATGGATCTGTCGCGAGGAGCTCGATCACCGCGGGCATGAATCGCGCGAACTCGTGGAACACAGCCGCGAGGCGTTCACCGTCTCCGGGCTCGAGTCGCTCGGCCTCGATCGCATCCTGTTCGAGTTTGCCGGTCAGCACGGCGGTGCTGCCGTTTGCGAGCGATACGCACGACCCGTAGTCGGACCACGCGTAGCGAAATCCCTGTGCCTCGAGATCGGCGCGGAGAGCGCCATACGCTGGGCCGCCCGTGAACAGGGGATGCCACCCAGCGTACGTGTCATGCCGAAATCCCGGCAACGTGAGCGCATCCGTGCGCACGAAGCCACCTGGCCGAGCGCCGCGCTCGACGAGCAGCACGCTCCAGCCAGCACGACTGAGCTCGGCCGCTGCGACCAGCGCATGATGGCCGGCACCGATGAACACCGCGTCGTAGATCATGTGCCGATGCGATGCAAACGAGACACCGTCAACCTGCCAGGGCGATTCCCAGGGTCGATGCAGCGCGTACGCGAGCGCACGCGCGAGTACCTCGTCGGCGACTCGATGGCGCACGTGGCGATCGCTCAGGGCCACCGCGGCACGAACGGCGGACGCGCCCGAGCTTCTTCAGCCGGCGCGTGTGGTCGATCCACGCAGCGTGATCCGCATCTGATCGTCGCGCGATCGCCGCAGTGAACGATCGCACCGCCTCCGGGGACTCAGGGTGTGAACCGATCGATACGTCCAAGCCTTGCGCTCACCGCAACTGGCGCGCTGCTCGTCCTACCCAAAGCTCCGCCTGGACTTGGAGGTGTGCCGTGAAACGCGCGTTCGTCGTTCTCGCCTTGTCCGCGGTCGGTTGCGCCGACGAGGTCGCGCAGCCGTGGGACCTCGAACATGACCGGATCGTCGCCGTCCGCGCCACCCCGCCCTCGATCCCGGCCGGCGAACGCTCCGAGCTGGACGCGCTGATCGCGCTCGAAGGTGCGAGCACCAGCGTACAGGTGCCCGAGGCCGCGACGGTGGTGTCTCCGGCCAGCCTGGCCAATACGCTGTCGTTCGATGGCGGCAAGTGGGTGGTCACGGCGCCCGACGACGCCGCGATCGCCGCCGCGCGCGTCGAGCTCGCGCTCGAGGCCGACGCGCCGGTGCCGCTCCAGGTTGGCGTGCAATACGGCGGTGAGCTGCTCGCGACCAAGACGGTGTGGCTCGGCCGGGCGGCCACCAACCCATCGCTCACCGCGATGACGATCGATGGCGGATCGGCCGAGACCCAGGCCGAAGTCGTGGTCGGCACGCTGGTCGATGTGCCGATGTCGGTCGCAGTCGCCGATGGCGACGAGGTCAACTGGCTCACCTCGTGCGGCACGATGCACGACTACGATCTGCCGGAGGCGTACCTGCGCGTCGAGCACGACGATCCCACCGAGGGCGAGCTCGCAGTGGTGATCCGCGACAAGAACGGCGGCGTGGCGTGGCGCGTGTGGCCGATCCACGCGGAGTGATCAGCCGGAGTGAACGATCGCGCCGTGTCCGGAGACTCAGTGCGTGACCCGAACGAACCGTTCGCTCCTCGCGCTCACCACGGCCGGCGCGCTGCTCGCGGCATCCGCTCCAGCGGGCGCTCAACCCGAAGCTCCGCCAGAAGCGGTCGCCGAACCTGCCCCGTCGCCTCAGCTCGCGGTGCGCATGCACGGCCGCGTGATCGATGGGTTCGGCAAGCCGGTCGCTGGCGCCGGCATCTACGTCGAGAACGGTAACGCCGCGCTCCAGATCACCGGCGACGACGGCCGGTTCGAGCTCGAGTCCCTGATCGGCGACACCCTCGTGATCTACGCCGAGGGGTACGAGACCACGCGCGCGATCGCGTCCGGCGACCCGCTGGACGACATCGTGCTGCTCACCACCAGCCAGGCCGAGACGATCGAGGTCTCGGGCGAGGCTCCACCTGCGTCGCCGGGCGCCGCCAAGCTCGATCGCACCGAGTTACAACGCATCCCGGGCGCCGGTGGCGACATGGTCAAGGCGCTCTCCGTGATGCCCGGCGTGGTCAACTCTCAGTTGCCGGTCGGCTATAGCGGCATCGCGATCCGTGGCTCGTCGCCGCAGGACTCCAAGGTGCTGATCGACAACTTCGAGGTCCCGCTGCTGTTCCACGCGATCGGGGCCCGATCGATCCTGCCGACCGAGTCGATCGAGAAGCTCGAGTACATTCCCGGCGGCTTCGACGTCGCGTTCGGTCGTGCATCCTCGGGCATCGTCGCGCTGACCACCCGGCCGGGTAATGAGCAGCGCACCACCCAGGCCGAGGTCTCGGTGCTCGACGGAGGCTTGCTCGCACAGGGCGCGATCGGCAAGCGCACCCGCTACATGCTCGGGCTGCGTCGCTCGCTCATCGACTTCGTGTTGCCGTCGCTGATCCCGGACGACGCCGACCTGTCGATGACCACGGTGCCGCGCTACTGGGACGAGCAGTTCCGGATCGATCACACCCTGAGCTCGAAGTGGCGGCTGAGCCTGTCCAGCATCGGCGCCGACGACGTTCTCGAGCTGTACAGCAGCAAGAACGAGGACGCCATGTCGAAGCGGTTCTACAACCGCACGCGCTTCGCGCGGCTGACCGCGGCGGCGCGCTACAGCGATGGCCCGTGGGCACTCGATCTCGCGCTGTCGGGGCTCGCGCAGCAGACCGTCGTGGAGGTCGGCGTGAAACAGAACCTCGACGTCCTTTCGGTGTTCATCACGCCGCGCGCCGAGCTGTCGCGTACCGCGGCGAAGTTCGCAGGGCTGACCAACGTGGTGTGGCGACTCGGGGTCGATGCCCAGGTCGCTCGCGGTGTCGTCGACGCGGCGATGCCCGACGAGCCGCGCGAAGGCGAGCCCGCGCCACCCAACGATCCCAATGACGTCTCGCAGAAGTTTCACGGCGTGGTGTGGTTGCCCGACTTCTCCGGGTGGACCGCGATCAGCGCAGACCTCGATCCACGGATCCGCGTGACCACCGGTCTTCGCACCGACGTGTTCGCCAAGAACGGTCAGGTCGCGGTGCAGCCACGCGGCGAGCTGGCCGTGAAGCTCGCCAAGCCGTGGACGGCGCGGCTGTCGGCTGGCGGGTTTGACCGGCCGGCCGAGTACAACACCGAGGCGCTCTATGACCACCTACGCGCAGAGCACTCGACACAAGTGATCGCCGGGCTCCAGTACGAACCGCGCGAAGGCGCGCGGATCCAGGCCTCGGGGTACTACTCGAATCGCTCGTCGCTGATCACGCGCAACACCGATGGCTCGCTCGGCAACAATGGCCGCGGCGACACGATCGGTGGAGAGCTGCTCGCGAGCTATCGCGATCGCAACTGGTTCGGCTGGCTCAGCTACTCGTACTCGAGCTCGCACCGGGTCGATGCGCCCGGCGAGATGGAGCGGCTGTTCAGCTACGACCAGCCACACAGCCTCAACGCCGCCGCGAGCTGGACGTACGGCAAGTGGCAGTTCGGCGGACGGTTCCAGCTCTACTCCGGTCTTCCGTACACACCTGCGATCGGATCGCTGTTCGACAGCGATCGCAACGTGTACGTACCGGCGTACGCCGAGTCGAACTCGTCGCGCACCCCGGTCCACCACCAGCTCGACCTGAGGATCGATCGGTCGTGGAAGTGGGGCTCGATGCTGATGAGCGCCTTTCTCGACGTCCAGAACGTCTACGCCAACGACACCACCATCACGTACATCTATAGCTACGACTACTCGCAGCAGAGCGCGCTCAAGTCGATACCGATCTTGCCGACGATCGGGATGCGCGGCGTGCTGTGACGATCAGAGTCCGAATTCCGGACACGCCCACAACTTGTACAACTCGTGTCTGCCCCCATTCCTCCGCCTGGCGTGCGCAGTCGATCACGGAACATTGAGCCCGAGCTGGCGCGTGACCCTCACGCCATCGGGCGGCGGGTCGAGCTCCAGCGCGTAGAGCTGCTGGGTGAGACAGTCGCGGATCGTCTGCTGCGTGATCGTCGTCTCCGCGTCGACGATCTCGACGTGCTCGAGCAGGCCGCCGACGTTGGGCTCGCCGACGAGCGTGAACCGGAGCGTGACGGTGCCTTCGAGGTTGGCATCCTCGGCGCGGCCGAGGTCGTAGCACTGGCCGAGCAGGCGGTTGAGGGTGCCGAGCGCGCGCTTCGACCACTCGCTGTGGTCGCCGGTCCTGTCGGTGATGTCGAGCGTCGTGGCAGGCGAGTCGCTGACCGTCGTGGTGTGCGCACCGGGCGTCGCGGGCGTGCGAGTCGGCGCGGCGGTGCGATGGTCGCGAGCCTCTCGCGCACTCGCGATCGCCGCGAGCATCGCGGCGCGCTCGGCGGCGCGGTGCTCGGAGACCGGCTGGAGTGGTGTTGGCGCGTCGGTCGAGGCGATGGTCACACTCGGACCGGCCGGCGCTGCGCCGCTCGACGCGGTTGTCTCCGCCGAACGCGTCGAGGCCGTCGTCCCGCCACTGCCGCCTCGCATGGGAAGAACGAACATGACGGTCGCCACACTCGCCAGCAGGAGTGCGGCGAGAACGACAAGAACAAGCTTGGTGGACTTCGCCACGTGTATTCCTCCCTTTGCGAACGCGAGCACGGCTGGTGCCCATCGCTTGCGATCCCCGGCATTGGCATCCAACCCGGCTCGCAGCCTCGAGAGCGCTTCGTGAAGTCGCTTGCGGACCGTGCCGGCAGGGATGCCGAGAGACTGGGCGATCGATGCCGAAGTTCGGCCTTCGACGAAGCGAGCGATGATTGTCGAGCGATACGGCTCGTCGAGCTCGATGACGAGCTCCACGAGACGCTTGTGCAGTCGGATCTGTGCCAGCAACTCGTCGGGCGCTGCCGGTACCTGTGCGTCGTCCGTGAGCGCGTGGCGCGCAGCACGCCTTCGATCGCTTCGGTGCTTCATGCCGGCAAGGTCGCGAACCACCTTGGTGAGCCACGCCCTCATCGGCCGAGCGGCGTCTGGTTGGCGTCGCCACGCGGCGATCCACGCCTCCTGCACGAGATCGTCAGCGTCGTCTCGATCGTTCGCGAGCCTGGTCGCGAGGCTTTTCAGCCAGGCGACGTCTTGGAACAGCTGCTCCGCACTCGGCACTTCGGCCACGACCCTATCCTGTCACCAGGGTCGCAAACGTTACCGAGAATCCGCTGATCGGGGATCGTGGCGCGAGGGACGTTGCCGGCGGCGGGGCCGAACCCGGTCTACGGTACGGAACGTCCAGGTTTCGCAACCCAAAGGGAGTTTCGATGATCGATCACGTGAGCGTTGTCGTCAGCGACTACGCGAGAAGTAAGGCTTTCTATCTGCA
Source organism: Kofleriaceae bacterium (assembly GCA_013368795.1). GTDB lineage: Bacteria > Myxococcota_A > Polyangia > Haliangiales > Haliangiaceae > JABFXX01. The sequence continues at coordinate 9,946 of JABFXX010000648.1, read as the reverse complement.
GGCACTCGCACCGACCGGCCATGCGCGGCTGACCGAGCTGCGTGCAACGTCCACTGGCAAAGAGTCTGCTGGCTTCTGCCATGCAGATGGATCCGATTTTTGGATCGGCCAAGGCGATGTGATCACTCCGCCCATCCACATTGCATTTCGCGTGTCCTCTCGCGCCGCGGTGGACGCCTTTTACAAGGCCGCCATTGCCGCAGGCGGCAGGGACAACGGCGCGCCAGGTGTGCGGCCCCACTACCACGCCAACTACTACGGCGCCTTTGTGCTCGATCCGGACGGCCACAACATCGAAGCCGTCTGTCACGAGGCAGAGTGACTCGGCCAAAGAGCGCGCTGCGACCACTGGGCGTCGCCGCTCGACCGGGCGGCTATCTCGTAGAGCGAGTGCTCGTTGTGGACGCGCACGGGCACATGTGAGTCGCGGCCCGTGCGGCCAGAATTCGAACGTCGTCTCGAGGTCAGCGGCAGCGAATCAGAGAAACGCCCTGAACTTCCTCGCCGTCACCTCACATTGCCGATAAGTCGCTGCTCGTGCTCGTTGTACTCGCGGTCGTCCAGTCCGCACGGACTGCCTCATCTGACCGATCGGGGTACCCTCGGAAAGCACGATGCCCGAAGGCGTCAACGCGCCGTCATTACCTGCAACGATTCTCGATGCGCTCGCCGATGCGGTCGTCGAGGTCGACGCACGCTGGCGCATTCGTTACGTCAACCCCGGCGCCGCGGCCGTCTTCAAACGAGACGAGCTGGTCGGGCGCGACCTGTGGGACGTGCTTCCCCAGCTCGACACGACACCGTTTGCGGCCCTGTGTCGGAAGGCGATGACCGGCCGGTCGAGCGAGCGCATCGAGATGCAATACGCGTCGCTCGGCTCGTCGTTCGAGGCACGCATCTTCCCCGATTCGGAGGACGGGCTCGTCATCATCTTCCACGACATCACCGACCGGGTTGCAGCCGAGCGCGCGCACGCGGAGACACGGGCACTGCTCGACGCCGTGATGTACTTCTCGACGTCACTGATCTACGCCAAGGACCCCGAGGGACGGTTCACGCTCGTGAACCCCATGCTCGAGGAGCTCCTCGGCTTTCCTCCCGGGTCGCTGGTCGGCAAGTCTGATCACGATATCTTCCCACCAGAGATTGCCGATCCGTTCCGCGAGAACGATCGCCTGGTGTTGCGCGAACGCCGGCCGCTCACCATCGAGGAGCAGATCCTCGTCGACGGCCAGCTGAGAACGAATCTCTCGGTCAAGTTCCCGCTCCAGCACGCTGACGGCAGCGTATTCGGCACCGCCGGCGTCTCGACGGACATCACCGAGCGCGTGCGCCATCAACAGGAGACCACGTTGCTCGCGGAGGTCGGCCTCAAGTTGAGCGAGACGCTCGACTGGGACGCCAGCCTCTCGGCGATCGTCAACGTCGTCGCCGAGCGGTTCGCGGACTACTGCCTCTTGGACATCCTCGCCGACGGCGGTATGCGCCGTCAGGCCGTCGCTGCGCGCGATGCGTCTCGGCTGCCGACGCTTCGCGAGACCATGGACTTCACGCCGGATCTCTCGGTCGACACCCCGTTCACGCGCGCGCTGAAGAGTGGCAAGACCGAGCGCGTCGTCGATCCGGACGAAGCGTGGCGCGACAGCATCGCGCGCTCGCCGGAGCACCGCGCGATCATCGGAGCGCTGAGTCCGCGGTCGGTGTTGATGGTCCCGCTCGTCGCGCGTGGGCGCGCCCTCGGTCTGCTCGAGATCATCTCCTCGACTCGCCGCTTCGACGCGCGCGATCAGGAGACCGCCGAGGAGCTGGGCCGCATCTGCGCCTTGGCTTTGGACAACCGTCGCGCGACCGAGCTGCTCCGTCACGAGGGATCGCTACGCGAGCTCTTCATGGCGGTCCTCGCGCACGATCTTCGCAATCCTCTGAATGCGATCCAGCTCGGTGCCTCGGCGCTCGCGGGACGCCAGGACCAGGCCGACGCGGTCTCGCGTGTTGCGCAGCGAATCGTCTCGAGCGCAGAGCGCATGGGGAAGCTCATCGAACAGGTGCTCGATCTCACGCGGGCGCGCGCGATGGGCGGCATTCCCGTCGAGCGGCGTCCCATGCAGCTCGCCCCGTTGGTGGAGGCGGTGGTGGACGAAGTGCGCGCCGCCCATCCGACGCGCGCGATCGACGTCGTGGTGCGCGGCGATTGCAGCGGCACCTGGGATCCCGACCGTCTCGCACAGGCTGTGAGCAATCTCGTCGGCAATGCGGTCACCCACGGTACGGCGGGCACACCGGTGCGCGTGGAGCTCGTGGGCGGCACGGACGTCGAGCTGAGCGTTCACAACGAGAGCGCGCCGATCGCGCCCGAGACGCTCGCGACGCTCTTCGATCCGTTCCGGCGCGGCGAGAGATCTTCGCAGGCCGCTCCCCGTGGGCTCGGCCTCGGGCTCTACATCACCGATCAAATCGTTCAGGCCCACGGGGGCTCGATCGTCGCCGAGAGCGACGCCGCGGGCACCCGCTTCCGCGTGACCCTGCCGCGCTGAGCGTCGAACGCCGTAGTTCCGCGCAGTTACACCGCGCGATCTTTTTCGTACGCGTTAGTCGATCGCCCGCCGCGCGATTCGTCGCCCCGAGGAAAGGACACGAATCATGCGCTCCATCATCCAGCTCGCTCACCTCTCCCTCGATGGCTACCTCGCCGGCCCTGGCGGCGAGATGGACTTCATCACCTTCGACCACGAGATCGCCGCCCACATCTATCCGCTCATGCGCTCCGTCGACACCGGCATCTACGGCCGCACCACGTACGAGATGATGGAAGGCTACTGGCCGTCCGTGCTCGACAACGCGAACGCCACCGGCGGCGAGAAGTCGCACGCGCGGTGGTACGCGGACGTGAAGAAGATCGTCGCGTCACGCACGCTGCCGGCGAGGACGGGACAGGTGACGATCGCGGGCGACGACATCGTCTCGGTGATCGCCGCCGCAAAGCAGCAGCCGGGCGGTGACATGATGATCTTCGCGAGCCCGACGCTGTCGCATGCGCTCTCGGCCGCGGGTCTGATCGACGAGTGGCGGCTGACCTGGCAGCCGGCGATCGTCGGAGGTGGGCTGCCGCTGTTCGGAGGCAAGGATGCGCGTAGCAAGCTCGAGCTGCGCTCGTCGCATACGTTTCGATCCGGCGTCGTCGCCACCCACCACGTGGTGAAACGCTGACATGCTTCGCGCCATGAAGATCATGATGACGCTCCAGGGCGACGCGCCGATCGACGAGATCGACGCGTATCTCGCGGCGCAGGGCGCGACCGTCCTCGGCTCCGAGCGACTCGACCGCACCGAGGTCGCCACGATCTCGGCGAGCGGCGACGAGCCGGCGATCGTCGAGCGTGCCGGCTCGCTGCTGCGCGCGGTGTGGATCCTCGACGTCGCGTCGCGCGCAACGGCCGTCGATCTCGCACGCGGCGCGCCCGGCGGCGACGCGACACTCGAGATCCGCGAGGCGTTCACGCCGCAGGATTTCGGCGCGCCCGCGGATGCGGCGCCACCACCTCCACCGCCGCCCGTGAAGCCGGGGAACGCGCGCTACATCGCGTTGCTGCGGCACGATGCGGTTTCCGAGTCGTCGGCGCACCCGAAGCAGGAGTCGATGGCGATGATGGACGAGTACATGGAGCCGCTCGTCGCCGAAGGCACCGTCCTCGGCGGCGAGGGCCTGAAGCCGAGCGCGAAGGGCACGCGCATCCGCCGCATGGCGAAGCAGCGGTTCGTCGTCGACGGTCCGTTCACCGAGTCGAAGGAGCTGGTCGCCGGGTACATGATCGTGCAGGCGCGCTCGCTCGACGAGGCGGTCGACCTCATCCGACCGTGGCTGCGGATCCACCGGATCGGCCAGGGCGTGCCGTCCTCGGCGATCGAGGTGCGGCGCCTGACCTGACGACGGCGTTGCCAGGTTGACGTCGAGCGTTCGAAGTCGCGCCGTTGCCGCACTCATGAAGTCGGCGGCATCAGGCCGCTGCTCTCAGAACACGCCAGTAGGAATCGCAAACTCGACGGCTGTCGCCTTGCTGGCCTCGAGCTGCGACGAGATATCGAACACCCACGTTTTGACTCCAGCCATCTCACACGTGTCGTGCTGGATCTCGTGGCAGACGTAGAACGGAAGCGGCGAGCCATGGCCGGTGACGACCGTGTAGCCAGCCCATTGCGGGCAGCCGCCGTACGGCAGGCGAATCTCGAGCTTGTCGCCGACGAGCTTGTAGTCGGTGTCTTTGATCGTCGGCACGACCTGCTGAGGCGTCCGCGGGTGATTGCCCCAGGGGCATTGGTCGGCGACGCGGCCGATGTACTTGCCGTTGACTTCTTTGAGGGCGAACGCGGGATCGTTTCTGCGATCGATGTTCGCGGCGGAGCCGGAGCCAGCATGGGCCGGCTCCACGGCAGGTAGCGTCGGCGGTGGCGGCGTGGGTGCGCGCGAAGGCGCGGAGGGCTCTTCCGCAGGAACGTCTTTGTTCGTTGCGCTCTTCGTGCAGGCGAACGAAGCGAGAGACATGACGACAGCAAGCCAGAGGTTACGCATCCGAGATAGCTCCAGTGAGACGTGCAAAGTGGGTCTCACCGGCTCTGACGCGGGTGCCCGCTGGTTTTTGCGTGGCGATGGGTCGTTTTCTCCTAAGTGCCGGCTTCGATTGACGAGTCCGGGGCCGACCTTGCGGGCGAGGCGCTTCACGGTGGCGTCGAGCTTCGGGATCTTTCAGCGGCTCGCGATCGCCTCGATCTCGAGCAGCCATTCCTGGTCGTAGATTCCGGTGATGACGATCGTCAGCGCCGGGAAATGATCGCCCAGGAGCTCGCGGCGAATGCGCGAGTTCGCATCGCGATACTTTCGGTCGCTGAGAAACGTCGTCACCTTGACCAGATCGCGACGCGTCATGCCCGCCGCCGCTAGCTGCGCGTCGATGTTCGCCCAGACCAGCCGGCACTGTGCCTCGAAGCCGTCGGGCACGGTGCCATCGGGTTGCGTCGGAATCTGGCCGCTGATGTAGACCGTGCGCGCTGGGGCCGCGACCTCGTACGCGAGCGCGTACGCGCCACCCGGTGCCATCGTGACCGGTGCATGGAGCTGTTGGTGTGCGGGCATCACTTCCTCCATCGAGACGCGATAGATGTCGCCTTTGCCGGTGCGTCGCGGGCTCGTGAAGTAGAGCCAGCGTCCATCGGGCGACACGCTGTGATTCCACTCCGACGATGGCGTGTTGATCGCGCGCAATGGCTGCGCGTGCGACCAACCCGTCGGCGTGCGCCGGCTCAGGAAGAGATCGTAGCCGCCGACACCGTCGGGACGCCGCAGTCCCGCGAAGATGAGATAGCTCTCGTCCGGTGCGATCCAGGGCTCGGCCTCGTGCGACGGCGAATTTATCGCGTCGCCGAGGTTCTCCGGTGCCGTGTACTTGCCGTCGACAAGGCGACTGACCCACAGGTCGCTGCCGCCGCGCGTGCCGGCGAGCTCGCCGCCGAAGTAGAGATTGCCCGACGCGGCGACCGCCGGGCTCCAGCGATCGGTGAGGCCATCGTTGACGGGTGCAGGCAGACGCTCGGCCGTGCTCCACCCGTTGCCCGTGCGGCGCGCCACGAAGATGTCGTGAATCGGACGCGCTTGCTGCGAACCATCGATCGGGCGGTTCGAGATGAAGTAGACCGCACTCCCATCGGGGGCGAAGTGTGGATCCGCGTCGCTGAAGGCGCTCGCAAACGATGGTTTCACCGGCGTCGACCACCCGGCACCCTCGCGGCGAGTCTCGTACAGCGTGAACACCTCGAACTTGTCGTCCGCACGTCCAAACAGCGCGTAACGCTCGTCGGGTGCGAACGCCACGAAGAAATCCCACGCGCGCGTCGAGAAGACGCCTTCACCGAATAGGATCGGGCCTGTGGCACGCGGCGCCGTACCACCGCACGCTGCGAGCGCGACCAGCATCCACACCTTCATGCACTTCGTGTTACCAAGACAGGATGGCGCAGAACGTGGGAAATCTTGCGCTGCCTGCGCGATGCGCCGGCGTGCATGTCCTCGCCGGGGATCCGGTGATCGAGGACTGCGTGTGCAATCTGCACGCGATGAGCCCGGTCGTCGAGCGCATGAATCGGCATGCCGCCGTCGCCATCGTGCTGCGCGGCTCCTTTCACATCCGTGCAACAGAGGGTGCGGCGCTCGCCACATCCGGCGCACTGCTCCTCAAGAACGCGGGCTCGGAGCATGCGTACCAGCACATCGACGAGGGCGGAGATCGCACCCTGACGTTCTTCGTCGAGCTCGATCGTCCGTTTGCACACCTCGCGATTCCCGCCTCCCCCAGGAACGCGGCCGCCGTCGCCTTCGCGGCGCATGCACTTGCGAGCGGCGACGTCGAAGCCTTGTGCGATGCCGCCCACATGGTCGCGTCGCTCGCACTCGTGCTCGACGGCAGCCGGCCCTACGACGCACCGGTCGCGTACACGCGCCGCGTCGTTCGCGCGCTCCGCTACATCGACGCGCATCCGGCTGCCGACTGCAGCCTCGCGACCCTCGCAGCGAGCACCGGCCTCAGCGCATTCCACTTCTCGCGCATCTTCCGCGCGCTCGTCGGGCAGACACCGCGACAGTACGTGATCGCGGCACGCCTCCGCGCCGCCGCGGCCGCGCTCGTATCGTCGCGCAAGCCGGTCACCGAAGTTGCGCTCGACGCTGGCTTCGTCGACCTCTCGAACTTCATGGCGACGTTTCGGCGCGCGTTCGGCGTCTCGCCGCGTCGCTACCGCGTTGCGATGGGGCAGCGCGCACGCCCGAGCGTGGCGCGCCGAGGTTGAGCGCTTGCTCTCGCCCCGTCTGACCCCATCCTTACTTCGCGATGATCGGTGCGCCGTCGCGCGTGATCGTGACCTTGTTGGCGAGGCGCTTCACGGTGGCGTCGAGCTTCGGGAATTTCGCGCGCGGCGTCACGACGAGCCGGATCGAGTCGATGCCGGCGTCGACGAGCGCGGCGAGCGCCTCGGAGGCCTGGTCGTCCTCGTCGTAGCCGACGCGCGTGCCGGCCCAGGTCATGTCGGCGGTCGCGTCATCGCGCCGGAGTCGCACGCACCAGCGATGGGCGCGGACATACACACCGCCGAACGACAACCGTGTCTCGGGTGGACCGAACCGGCGGTGCTCCACGATCCGCGCGATCCGCTCGGCGGCCATGTTCGTGTGCACGATCGTGACGCCGAGCTTCGCCGCGGTCTCCGCGTGACGTTTCGCCTCCGCGTCGCTCTCGATCGTCCAGCGACCGGCGAGTACCTCGAGGTCTGGAAACGTCGTGCGCTCGGGCCACCACTCGCGCTGCGCGAGATCGAGCGTGCGAATACCGGCGTGGGGGCCGGTCTTCGCCAGCAACTGCAGAATGTCGGGGGCCGCGCTCAGAGCGCGCAACAGCGGCAGCTTCGCGAGCAGCGGCGTGATGTCCCCGACATCGTAGTGATTGAAGACGAGCTCCTCGACGGTGGTCCACTCCGGCGCGTCGGCCGAATCTACGAGTCGCTGCGTATATGTCGGGCAACGGACGTAGACGGGAAAGCCGCGCTCGAAGATCACGGCGTCCTTGTCGTAGTAGGGCACTGGTCCCATCCACGCGATGAGATGAGCCGCGAGTAACTCGTTCGCGCGCTTTCGGAGCTGGGGCGTGCCATGTCCGCTCGCGATCGCGAGCTGCGCGGTGATGAACTCGCCGCGAGGATCGTTGGCGGCCGTGAGTGCATCGGCGAGCACCGCGCGATGTTCGAGGTCGCCAGGGTGCGCGCGGTGCTGTGCCCACAGCTCGTCGAGTGCGCGGCGCGGTGTCGTAGACTGCGCGGCCAGCGCGAGCAACGCGGGTTCCGCGGAACGCCGCTCGAGCTGTTCGAACGCGCGTTCGGCGGGCCGGTACAATGGTGTGTACACCGAGTGGCCGAGGAGCTGGACGGCCCTGCTGATCGCGGCGGTCGGCGCCCGCGCCAGGAGCGCCACGATCTCGTTCTGCAAGGGCTGATACTGCTGGGAGGTAAATCGCGGCGCGAGCGCCCCGAGCGTACGCGTGATCCGCGGATCGGGTTCGAACGCCGCCAACGCAGCGATGCGAGCGCGCAGTAGCGGCGTGCTCCGCGGCCATTTCGAGTCGAGCAAGCGATCGACGTCGGCCGGATCGCGCGTTTTGGCGAGCTCCTGCCACGCGGCCTCGTGCTCGCGCGGTGCCGCGACGAGCGGTCCGCGCATGCGCGCGACATCCGCACCGATCCCGTCGATCAATGGCTCGAGCGCTACGTCATGTGTCCGTCGCCACTCTGCGAGCAGTTCGACCAACAACGCCTCGGGCTTCATCCGTGACCGACGCTAACACAGCGTCGATGCACGGCCCCCGGAGGTCACCCAGCACACGCCACGCTTGGACCTCAATCGATCTCAGCCGATCGACGCCTGCAGTACGCTCGCCGTCCTCACACCTCGAATCGGAACGCTGCGCCGTCTCGTACGACGTGGCCGGCGGTGGGAGTGGCGAAGTGGGTGCCGATGACAAGGATCGGCTGGTCGGCCCATTCGGCGAACAGACGCGAGCGGGTGAGCGCGCCGGCCGTCTGGTCGTGGTCGCCGAGCGACCAGTCGGGGTGCGCCAGCTGACAGGGGTGATGAGCCATGTCGCCGGTGATGACCGCCCGCTCGCCGTCGGAGTCGATGATCACGCTGACGTGGCCCGGCGTGTGGCCGATGGAAGGCGTGAGCCGGACCTCCGGCGAAATCACGTGATCCATCTCCACCAGCTCGACGAGGCCAGCGTCGAAGATCGGCTTGATGCTGTCGCCAAGCATCGCCTGCTGCTCCTCGTCATCGACGGTGCTCATGAGCTCGTACTCGCGCCGGCCGATGAGGTAGCGCGCGTTCGGAAAGGTCGGGATCCATTTGCCGTTCTCGAGCATCGTGTTCCAGCCGACGTGGTCGACATGCAGGTGCGTGCACACCACCGCGTTGACGCCGTCGCGCGACCAGCCCGCGTCGCCAAGATGCTGCAGGAACGGCGTCGACATGGGCTCGCCGCCGGTGATCTCGCGCCGCCGGTCATTGCCGACGCAGGTGTCGACGACCAGCCTGAGCCCCGGCGCCTCGACCAGCAGAGCGTGAACGCTGAGGTTCAGCGTTGCATCGTCGTCGCTGACGAAATGCGGATAGAGCCACGGTAGCTTGCGCAGCTCCACGGGCGTAGCGCCGGCCATGAACTTGGCCGGCACCGGCAGATCCATCTCGACGATTCGGGTGATCTTCACCCGCCCCACTTGCCAGCTCAGCATCGCGCTCTTGTCTCCTCGTTCAAGGTTCGTGTGATCGCTCGACGGCCGCGAGCAGCGCAGAGGCTCTCGGGAGAGTTCGCTCGATGTCGTCGGTCGGTCGAGGTCTCGCTCATCGTTGGCCCGACGGTAGGCATCGCGAGCAGCTGGGATAAGATCCAATTCGATGCCGATCGAGTGGACCGGTTTGGGCCCGGAGCTGCTGCTGCAGCTGGACCGCAAGCTCGGCGAGCCGATCGGTGCGCAGCTCGAGCGCGCACTGCGCCAGGCGATCTGCGCTGGCCGGCTGGCGAACCACGAGCGGTTGCCGAGCACGCGCGCGCTCGCCCGTGAGCTCGGGCTGTCGCGCGGCGTGGTGATCGACTGCTACGCCCAGCTCCAGGCCGAGGGCTATCTGATCGCGCGTGGCGGCTCGTCGACGCGGGTCGCGCCCGTCCACGTACAGCCGCCGGCGCCGCCGGTCCGCGCCGCGCCGCAGCTCGCGGTCGACTTCCGGCCCGGTGTGCCCGACCTGGCGAGCTTCCCGCGCCGGGACTGGCTCGCCGCGCTGCGCGAGGCATGCCGTACGATCAGCCTCGACGGGCTCGGCTACGTCGATCCGCGGGGCGATCTGCAGCTGCGCGAGGTG
>JABFXX010000224.1 GCA_013368795.1 Kofleriaceae bacterium | reverse complement strand
GGGGACGGCCAGCGAGCGGGCGATGGCGACAGCAGGAGACCATCCGGCGATGGCCGGAGAGCAGACGAGCGCCGCACGCGCCGCACCGGTGGCATCGGTCCGGTCGTGATCGCCGACTACGACTACGGCAATGCCGACATCGAGCGTGCGATCATCGAGGGCGCGGGCTTCGAGCTCGTGCCGAGTCAGTGCAAGAGCGAGAGCGATGTCATCGATGTCGCTCGCGATGCGGCGGCGGTGATCACGCAGTACGCCCGCGTCGGCGCACGCGCGATCGAGGCATTCACGCAATGTCAGGTGATCGCGAGGTACGGCACCGGCGTCGATATCGTCGATGTCGATGCAGCGACCCGGCGCGGCATCCAGGTCACGAACGCGCCGAACGACTGGTGCGCCGACGAGGTCGCCGATCACGCGATCTCGCTCTGGCTCGCCGCCGCGCGCAAGATCGCGAAGTATGACTCGGCGACGAGGCGCGGTGAGTGGCGGTGGCAGACCGGCCAGCCGATCTATCGCATGCGCGGACGCGTGTTCGGCCTTCTGTCCTTCGGTGCGATCGCGCGTGGCGTCGCCGAACGCGCCAAGGCATTCGGCGTCGAGATCTGGGCACACGATCCGTTCATCGACGAGCGCGAGATCCGCGGGGCCGGTGCGCGGCCGGTGTCGTTCGACCAGCTCGTGCGCGGCTCCGACTATCTGGTGATCCAGGCGCCGCTGACCGCGGACACGCGAGGACTCTTCGACGAGGAGGTGCTGCGCAAGATGAAGCCGACCGCGATCCTCATCAATACGGCGCGCGGCCCGATCGTTCCGGACAGCGCGCTCTATCGCGCACTCGTCGAGGGCTGGATCGCAGGAGCCGGACTCGACGACCTCGAGGAGGAGCCGGCCAAGCGGCTCGACTGGCAACCGAACAACCCGCTGTTCGAGCTCGACAACGTCGTCATCACTCCGCATGCGGCGTACTACTCCGAGGAGGCGATCCGCAGCGTTCGCGAGATCGCGTCCAACGAGGTCGTTCGCGTGCTCACGGGGCAGCGACCACTCTCGCCGGTCAACTTCGTGCACGCGCAGGCCGAGATGCACCACTGACGCTGGCCCGGTGCTCGCACCTCGTCGGGTCATGGAAACGACGAAGCTTCGTGACGTGCCGATTCCCGTCAGCCGCGTCGGGCTCGGGACCTGGGCGATGGGCGGCTTTCAATGGGGAGGAACCGACGACGATCGATCGGTCCGGACGATTCACGCGGCAATCGATCGAGGCATCACGCTGATCGATACCGCGCCGGCGTACGGCTTCGGCCACTCGGAAGAGGTCGTCGGACGCGCGATCGCCGAGAAGGGAAATCGCGACCGCGTCGTGATCGCGACCAAGGTCGGTCTCGAACGCTACGGCGACGGCCTCTACCGCAACTCGACGCGCGAGCAGATCGCGATCGAGATCGAAGACTCCCTCAGGAGGCTGAAGACCGACTACATCGATCTCTATCAGGTCCACTGGCCCGATCCGCGAACGCCCTACGAGGAGACCGCGAAGGCACTCCTGGACCTGCAGCGCGCGGGAAAGATCCGGGCGATCGGCGTCTCCAACTACTCCACCGAGGCGATGGAGGCATTCGGCGATGTCGCGACGCTCTCGACCGCGCAGCCGCCGCTGAACCTGTTCGAGCGAGAGTCGCAGGAAGAGATCCTTCCGTGGTGCCGCAAGCACGACGTCGGTACGTTGACGTACGGCGCCCTCTGCCGCGGCCTCCTCAGCGGCGCGATCGACGAGAACCGGAAGTTCGAGGGCGACGATCTGCGCAAGGTCGATCCGAAGTTCCAGCCTCCTCGGTTCGCGCAGTACCTCGAGGCCGTTCGGGTGCTGCAGGCATACGCGCGCGGCCGCTACCAGAAGAGCGTGCTCGCGCTCGCCGTGCGCTGGGTCCTCGATCAGCCCGGGGTCTCGGTCGCGCTGTGGGGCGCGCGCGAGGAGCACGAGCTCGATCCCGTCGAGGAGATCATGGGCTGGAAGCTCGATCCCGCGGGCTTGAAGTCCATCGACGTGATCATCGCGAACAGCGTGACCGATCCGGTGGGCTCGGAGTTCATGGCGCCGCCGGAGCACGCGCCGACCGAGCAGCCGAGCGTGCAGGCCTAGCAGTCGCCGATCGGCATCAGCGCGGGCTCGGCCATCCAGCCGTAGCGCTTCACGCCGTCGGACGCGACGATGAACCCGTAGAGGAAGCGGAGCGAGCCGCTGCGCTTGCGAAAGTGGCCCGCGCCGTCGCGCACCCACAGCGGGATCGAGATCGACGGCAGGCCGCTGTCCGTGGGGACCGACACGCGGTGGAATGTCTCGCCGGAGAGGAAGTGGTCGGTCGTCGCGCCGCCGAGCCCGAAGCCGGGGACGCTGAACACGAGGTTCACCGAGCGCCTGCCGTTGTTGCGGGCGAGCGGCAGGTAGTCGCCGGCGCGCTCGTGGCCGTCGATGCCCTCCTTGCTGTCGTAGACGACCTTCTTCAGCTCGATCGATGGATCGGAGGAATCGCGCACGCGATAGCAGGCCATGCGGCCGCGGCCTGGATCCTTCGCGTTGACCTCTCCGTTCTGCTTGCGGAACGACGCCTCGCCGAGGATCGCGTCGATCGGATACCAGCCGGCGGAGCCGTTCGATGTCGTCAGTGCGAGCGCGTGCGCCTTGCCGGCGAGCAGCCGCGTCTGGCCGTAGTTGAACGTGAGCCGCGAGCCGGTCTGCGTGCCGAGGACCTCGCCGTTGCCGTCGCGGATCGAGTAGCCCGTCGCGATGCCCCACGACTCCTCGCCGCCCTGGGTCACGACGCGCGAGCTGCCCTCGTGAAAGCGGCAGTTGTACGGGCTCGCGACGCAGAAGTGGCCATTGACGCCCGGCTTGGTCTGCCTCGACAGGGCGTCTGACTGCGTGTCGACCAGGTCGTCCTCGTCCTCGTCTCCGTCGAGGGCACAGGCCGAGAGAGACGCGACGGCGAGCAGGAGCGCGAGCGGTTTCATCGGCCGCGCGCAGGTGCAGCCGGTGTGCCCGCCGAAGTGCGCGAAGTCAGGCGCGAGGACGCTCGCGTCGACGCACACGATTGTGTGCAGGTTGCAGTGCGAGTCCGCGGAAGCGCTTACTTTAGCGCCTTCACCGCGGCGACGACCTCGTCGACGTGGCCCTTCACGCTGACCTTGGGCCAGTGGTGCGCGACCTTGCCGTTCTTGTCGATGAGGACGGTCGAGCGAATGATGCCCTTCATCTTCTTGCCGTACATGACCTTGTCGCCCCACGCGCCGTAGGCCTCCAGGGTCTTGCCGTCCTCGTCGCTGAGGAGCGGGAAGTTGAGCTTGTACTTGTCGCGGAACTTGCAGTGCGACGCGATCGTGTCCTTGCTGACGCCGAGCACGACCGCGCCGAGCTTCTTGAGCGCCGGGACGGCGTCGCGGAAGCCCTCGGCCTCGACGGTGCAACCGGGCGTGTTGTCGCGCGGGTAGAAGTAGAGGACGACGACCTTACCGGCGAGCTCCGAGAGCTTCACCTTGCCGCCATCGCTGGATTCGAGATTGAACGCAGGAGCTTTCTTACCGACTAGGGCCATGGCCCGTTGATACTAAAACCGTCGGGAAAAAGGCTGCTACGCTAGGAGCGAGATGAGGTCTCTCCTGCCCCTGTTCCTCGCCGCCGGGATCGCTGCCTGCGGGCATGCGAGAGACACGGGACCGGCATGGCCAGCGCCGTCGCCGTCGGACGAGGACGGTGGCGAGAGCCTCGCGCCGCGCGCGTCGAGCTCCGTGGCCGCGGCGATCGAGGCCGCGGACGAGGACGAAGAAGAGGCCGCGGATGCGGACGACGCCAGCGCCGACAAGGCCGAGGCCGCCGCACCCGCGAAGGATGACGCCGGTCAGGACTCGACGTCCTCGGAATCGACGAGCGAGGAGCCGATCATGACCGAAGAGATCATCATCGAGATCGAGGATTAGTCGAAGTACGGCGCCGTGGCCGCGTCGATGCGCGCGATCAGGTCGCGCGTCAGCGCCTGGTCAGTGGGCGACAGCGAGCCGAGGCTTGCCGCGAGCGTCGCACGTGCCGACGTCAGCGCCACGAACGCGTCGGTATTCTGCGCGCGCTTGAGCGCATCGATCACCACGCGGCGCGTCGGGAAGCTGCGCACGCCGTCGAGGTTCAGGATGATGTTCTTGCCGTCGTTCGCGATCTGCGCGAGCACCGACGCATCACTGACCGGCGTCGCGTTCAGACCCGTCGGCGCCAGGTACAGCTCGCGATAGACGAACGCGCTGATCGCGTCGGCCGCCTGGGCATAGAGCGGCGAGCTCGCGAGTGCCGACGGATCGATCGGCGCGCGCAGGCCGTCGAGTGCCGCCTGCCACGACGCCGCCGCCTCGAACGGCGCACCGGCGCGCGCGTACGCGAGCATCTCGGTGCCGTAGGCGGAGAAGTAGAGATCGACGAGCTGGAGCGGGAGCCAGCCCTCGATCATTCCACTCACCACCAGCTGGTACAGCGGGATCTGGTAGTCGTACAGCGGCTGCGGCGACGGGTCATCGAACCGCACGCAGTTCGGATCGAACATCGTCGCCTCGTCGGTGCAGAACGGCTGCGCCGGCAGGTAGGGCGACATGCCGTACAGATAGCGGATCGCCTCGGCGTCATACGTGCCCGGCGTGTGCTGCGCGATCGACGCGTCGAGCGTGTTGTAGTCCATCACCGACGAGGTCGGCGGCACGAGCGAACCCTTGAAGTTGTGGCGCAGGCCGAGCGTGTGACCGATCTCGTGCGTCACGACCTCCTGGATATATGACTCGAGCTTTTGCTTGCCCGTCAGCTGCGACTCACCACCGCCGATGCCGCGCAACCGCTCCTCGATCGACGGCGCCCACATCACGCACGACGGCGCCGCGTCCTGGCCCTGCCACACCAATCCCGCGCGCTTCTTCTTCACCTTGCTGCCCGGCTTCACGAGGCCGTTCGTGCTCGCCGTCGCGTCATCGGGAATCGGCGAGAGGAACGCGGAGCTGAAGTACACGCTCGCGCCGCGGATCTCGCCCGTGTTCGGGTTCGTGCGCCAGTCGGCGTACGCATAGCCGAGGCTCGGATCCGGATCGACGATGAAGTAGTTCACGTGATCGTCGGCAAACGAGTCATTCGGTGACGCGAGCTGTGCGGTGAACACCGGATAGCCAAACACCGCGTTCCACGACTCGATGCCGTCCTTCACCGCCTTGAACAAGTCTGCGCCGCCGAGCGACGGGTCCGCAGCGATGTCGTTGATCTCGCGGCCGATGACCCACTTGATCGGCTGCATCCCCGGATAGAAGCCCCAGTGCGAGGCGAGGATCTTCGCCGTCCCCGTGTTCGGTACGAGGATCGGATCCGCAGTGAAGTAGTGATCCTGGAACGGCGCGGGCACCTCCACATAGCTCGGAGTCTCGGTGTACTTGCGAAGGCTCACGCCGACCGTCGCCGCGACCCGATAGTCATTGTTGTCGACGTCGCCGGGGATCCCGATCGGCTGATCCGCATACGCGGTGAACGTCTGCTCGAAGCTGCCGCCGTCCGTCGCCGGCCGGAAGCCCTGCACGAACGACAGCTCGGTCTGGAGCTTCACCGGCGTACCCACCCAGCCTGCCGCGAACAGATCCGCGAGTGCGCCGTAGCGGTTCATGCCCGCGGCCGGATCGAACAGCACGTACCCGCCTGAACCCGGCAACGCATTGAACGCGCCACTGCTCACGATCGGGAACGCATCGATGATCAAGTCCGGCGAGAACACGTCGCTCGTCGCCCTTCGATCATCGGCGTCGAATACGTACAGCTTGTCGTTCTGGACCTTGAAGCGGACGACGCGCGTACCCAGCGTGCCGGGCGACGGTCCGAACGGCTGCAGCTCCTTCAGGTACACCGACCAGAACCACTTCTGCTCGAGCGAGTTCTTGCGAATCGCGAGGTAGAAGTCCGCGCTCGGCCCGCTGCGCAGCTTCGTCTCCTTCGTGAGCGCGCTCGTGCCGAGCCCGAGTCGCCGCACCTCAGCGCTCCGCTTCGCGACATCCGCGACATCCGTCCCACGAGGGATCGCGACGAGCAGATCGTCCTTTGTCAGGACATCACTCTGCTCTGGCAAATCCTGGTCAGGCTCGTCACTCGCGCAACCAACGAGCGACCCCGCCGTTAGAACCGCCGACAGCAACCAACAACCACGTCCAATCTTCCGCATGTGTTTTTCTCTTCTCCATTGTGAATCGAGATGCACGCGTCCTCGCGTGACCGTGCGGACACACCGCGAACAACTTCAGTGCACGGTCCCGCGTGGAATTCTCTTCGCGCGCAATCTCGGACGGCCGGCCGGGGCGCACTGCAACCACTACGCCGCGCGCGTCGCTTTCATCGCCGCGCGTCACGCATGTTTGCCAGGGCACCACACTCGGGTAGCGCTCGCGACCCCGTTCGATGTGACCGACTTTCTCGATCGATTTTCTGACGACAGCCTGTCACCTGTCGCGATCACAATTCGTGCAACCCTATTCGCGATGCGCGCGTCACATCACCGCCGGTTGCCGAACTGACTCGCACCCGATCGCACGTCGCCATCGTGGCGCATCGGCTATGACTCGTTCGTCAAAGTGTCTCCGGCGGGCAAGCCGGGGCGCAGCAATTTTGCTGCAGAGGATAGGCAATCGGGCTTCCCCACACGTCAGCCGTCATTGATATCGTCGTCTAATGAACTGTTTCCGCGGGGCCGGGAGGGGTGCGCTACCGCGACGACACCAATCGTGCATTTCCGAGACCCAACGCCGACGGACAACCGTGGGAGATGTGCTGGAAGAGCGACGGACCAACAAGAGGGAACGGATTCGAGGTGAAGGGATTCACGTATCCCAAGTGTGATTCTCAGTGACTGCTGCGCTCGGACTTGCCGTTCACTTCGATCGACCCCTGTGCGATGGGCTCGAGCCGCTCGAGCGTGTCCTCGATACGCAGGTGGCTGGAACGGCACTGCGAAACCTGCTCACTTCCATGTGGGCGAATCCGATCAAGCGTGGTGCACGAAGCCGTCCGCCGACCCCGTTCAACTGGCCGCGGCTTCGCTCTCGGATCTTGTCGCGCGAGCTCCAGTACGCCAGCGTCGGAGTACCCGAGTTCGATGTCCGCACGCGAAAGCAACCCGAGCAGGTCGCGTTCGGGTTCGACTGTTTCCCGCCCGATGTTGCCGATGAAATGCCGAGTCGGCGCATGGGAGACCAGCTAGCTCACTTTCGGTACGAAAGCTTGTTCGGCGTCGGCCCGGGCTGGCTGCAAGGCGGAGCTGCGAACCCTATCGTGGATGCGATGGTTCGTTTCGCAGGCGAGATCGATACGAAAGTCGGGGTGATCATCGCGGCACAGCGATTCTCGACGGTGATGGCGTTGGGTGGGGCAGGCGGAGGTGACGACAACCCCGACGTCAGGTGGCGAGCCGGTCGGCTCTACGGCGCGAGATGGGATTGGGGCCCTTATGCTCGCGAGCCGGAGTGGGGCACGTTTCTATCGCGCGAGCATGCTGACTCGATCGGCGGTCCCGACGTCATCCGCTCTGCAGTCGAGCCCTACACCGTGTACGAGGCGGACAACCTCGTCTACGTACAGCTCACGCCGTACGAGCAGGCGACGGCAGCCATCACGGAAGAAAAGCGGCTGAAGCTCTGGACGTTGATGCAGCCGATCGTGCTCGGACCCGCCAGTTGGGAGCGACCGTCGACCGAATGAGCGCAATCGCGACGGCAATCGAGGCGAGTTGAGTGCTTGCCCGCGAGCACGCAACGATACGTTCGTGTTCGTCCCAGCTCCGTTGGTGACACACGTGGTCGCGACGGTGATGTCGATCCGCGCCCGCCATCGAGAGGACGAAGGCAGCGACGCGAGATCGGCCACGCGCGCTGGCGACAGGTATCCGACCGCGAATGAGGCCGATCTCTATCGTTTCGTCGACGCGCGCGTCCCCGAGCTCGGCCTTGCTCTACCGAGTGCGGCTGCGTGAGCGCACGGATCATCCTCCGTGATGTCCGTCGTGCCGGCGAGCCACCGCAGACGCTCTATTGTGGAGGCGCGACGTCAGAGGCACGGTCCGACGCGCTGACGCCGTGGTCGGCACGCGCGCCGTGCGGTTACAATCGGCGCGCCTTCCCGAGTGCGACCAGTCGCGGTTCAGGGCCAGCTCTCTGCAATGGCCTCTGGTCCCGCTTCGATGCTCCGTTGGCGATTGGCTCACTAGCAGCGCGCGTGCTTGCCGGGACGGAGGTACTGAGCTGCAATGCAGCCGGCTGCGTTCTCGTCTACGTCTCGGAGAACGAGCCGGGCGGCGATCGTCGCTTTCACGTTCATCGGTTCTCGGCAGGCACGTAACACGGCGGGTTCTCGCTCCATGCGGTCTCGAGCTCCGCCGCAGCGCAGACGCTGGCGACAACGAGTGCAGGTCCGAGCTCGGCTTGCTCTAACGTGCCGACGGCGATCACGTGCTTGCTGAGCATGTCGATACCGCAGCACAGCGTCGAAGCGCTGTGGCCATGACAGCCGATGTTGCTGCCGCGGATCATGAGCGAGTCGCTAGCTTCGTCGCCGACGAGCCTCAGCGTCGCCTTGCAGTCGTGCCCGCTCAGCAGGCAAGCCATGACGTCCAATTCGACGCGGCCGCGCACGGCCAACGTACTCCCCGGCTGAGCCGCGAGCGCGTCTGCAATGGAGACTGAATCCGTCGACGTACACTGCGGCAGCGGCACAGGGCGACACGGCGCTTCTCGTTGGCGTGGCGGTCGACCACCGCAACAAAGCGCTGCACCAACGGCCAGCACGCTCCAAAGTGCGGAGGTGGTTCGCACCATTAACTGGCGATAGCATATGCGACTGCGCTTTACCCGTATTGCACGCGCTGGCGCCGGAGGCACATTCGTGAAGCTCATCGCAGTCGTGTTGCTGGCGAGCTGTTCATCTGGACCGCGACGAGCCGCGTGCGAGCCGAAACCGAAACCGGTGGCGACAACGCGATGCGAGCCGGCAAGCGTACTCGAGCTGGATCAGCTCCGCGCACGAGCGAAAGAGCTTACCGGCCGCACTGTCACGGTCGCGGGACCGCTCGGCAAGATGCCGCATCCCTGGTGCATCGATTGCTGCCCGGGGCTCGTGGCCGAGCTCACCCTGCAACAGGACGCGCCCTTTGTTCGCGTGATGCTGTCGCCCTGGTCGTGCCCGGCGGGCGTGAGCGGAGAGCCGGACTGTGCGCTGCCGCCTGGCGGCCAACGCATCGTGGTACGAGGCCGGCTCGATACGGTATTACACGGCCGAGAGGCTGAGCTCGTTCTCCACGACACCAACCTTTGCGAGGCGTTGTGAAGACTGCGTCATTCGATCGGCTTTGCCGAGGTCGCGCACTGCGGGGCTAACGATCGCGTTCGTATCCGAATGGTGACGGGTTCGAGCCGGTCAACGAGACGACGTGGGGCAGCGAAGCGAGGTCGGCCAGACGCGCCGGCGACACGACCCCGACCGCGAACGAGTATGGGTCTCCGCGCTTGAATGACGCGTGGAGGCCCAGCTCGATCATGGCTTGCTCGGCCTGCTCGTCCTTGCCCGTGTGGACGATCAGAACGTCGACAAGGGCAGGGATACAGCCATCCGGCACCCTGCCGATGCGGAATCCCTCGTTCCACGGCTGACCCTCGGCGGCACGCTCGGCCATGCGCACAGCCTTCCATAACGTCACGTCCATCTTCCGGCGTGCCTCGGGTCGATCGCGGATGCGCGGGGCGCGTGCAATCTCGTCGAGCTCCTCGCGCGACATCGACTGGCACTCTGCAGTTTGATTGCTACGCGGCGCCTCGGCATCCGGGCCGGAGTGACACGCGACCACTGTAACGAGCGCCGAGAATACAAACGCACTTCTCATCTGCGAGCGTGGTGGGACGGGGCCTCGACGCGCGAATAGTACATGCGCTGTCATGTCACCGCGTGCCGGCATCGAGGAGAGCCGCGTCGGAGGTGCCAGCATCTGGTGGGCACGGGCGAAGGTTGAACTGGCCGTCCATTCCTTGGAACCGCGACGGTCCAGCATCGGGATCCAGCACGACACACGGCGGGTTCTCGCTCCATGCCGTCTTGAACTCCGCCGCAGCCCCGGGCTCGTCGACAGCCGGCTTCGTGTGCTCGGTCGGCTTGCCACATGCCGCGAGCGCGATGGCCGACAAGAAGATCGTCCGAGTGCCGATGCTACGGTCGCGTCGTAGCAGCGATCTGACATGCGCCATCACTGCGTGACCACCGCGAGGCGATCGAGGCGCTTCGAGCCCTTGGGGGGCGCGTAGATCGCCACGCTCCGCGATGCACCCGACCTGATCGCGATGACGAGCTCGAGCGATCCATCATGATCGAAGTCACCGGCCCCGAGGACGTCGATGAAGTCAGGCCCGAGCTGGGTTCCGTACCAGGTGTACCGAGGCGGGCAGTCCGGACCGCTGTAGGGCACGCCTTCGATCTCGGTCTCGTCGCGGAACGCGGCCAGCGGGAACGCCGCGAGCTTCCCATCGCGGTCGAGGTCGGCGATCAGCATATCGTTGGCGACACACGTGGTCGCGACGGTGATGTCGATCGGCCGCGGCCGCGGGTGGGTGTCGTCGACGTCCGCGACGGCGAGCCCGCAAGCGCCGGCTATCACGCAATCGTACATCGCGCCGCGGACACCGTCCTGGATGAAACCACAGACGCCTAGCGAGCCCGTGTAGGTGCCGATGAAGCCGCGCGGGTCGGACCCGACGGCGTTCGCGGTTGTGATCATCTCGCCGCGAACGGTGCCGTCGAAACCAACCACGTTGAAGTGCTGCGGCGCCTCGCGCAGGGGAACACGAACCTCCTCGGCATCGCCATGCCAGGAGCCACGGCCGCCGAGGAATCGTGGGAACAGGTGTGTCTGCGTGAGCTGCTTGTTCAGGCAGTTTTCGCCGATCAGGTAGCGCGGCGCCGCCGCGGCTGCGTCGGAAACTGCGGCGTCGGGCGCAGGCAGCACCGCAAGTGGCGGCGGAGGTGGCGAGACCGGGCGCGACCAGCACCCCGCTGCGGCCAACGCCAACCATATAGCGGCGTGTCGACGCCTTACCATGACCGGTGACCGTAACCGATCTGCACTGTAGCTGTGACAGGCACGTCGCTTGGGCACCTCGAGCTACTCCCGCGACGGCACCGGATCCTCCGCGCCTGACACCGTGACGATGAAGGGTAGCGACGCGAGATCGGCCACGCGTGCCGGCGAGATAGAACCGACCGCAAACGAGTGCGGGGTCCCGCGCGTGAACGTCGCATGAAGGCCGAGGTCCATCATGGCGCGCTCTGCCTGCTCGCCGTTGCCGGTGTGGACGATGACGACCTCGACCTGTGCCGGAATACACCCATCTGGCAGGTTGGCCGTGCGGAAGGCTTTGTCCCATGGCTGACCCTCTGCGGCGAGCTCGACCATGCGCACGATTTTCCAGAGCTGTAGATTCATTTTCCTGCCCGCCTCGGGGCGATCACGAATGCGCGGAGCGCGCGCAACCGCATCGAGCTCCTCGCGCGACATCGCCTGGCACGTCGCGGCCTCGTTGCTACGCGGCGCCTCGGCATCCGGGCCCGAGTGACACGCGACCGCGGTAACCAGCGCCGCTGCCACGATCGCTCTTGTCATTTGCCACCGGTGTCGGCAGAGGACTCGACGCGCTGGTAGTACCTCCCGTTGCTCCAGACCAGCTGCAGACCGATAGGCTGACCGTCGATGATCGCGCTCGCGTTGTCGAGCTGACCGAACAGCCACCAGAACCACGCACGCTGCAACGACGACGTCACCACGACTCCTCTTCGCGGCATACGAATCAGTACACGAGCAGCCGGTCTCGGAGGAGACCCGAGACGACTCGAGCCGTCAGGTCTATTACAGCACTTGTCGCTGATCGTGTTGCCAGAACCGACGGCCTCGGTTCGTCACTCGTGCACCGCGATCGCGGGCTCAAGCTCGCGCGCGCGCATTTCGAGACAATGGAGGTCATAGTTCGAGCCAGAACCGTCCGTACGATCGCGCATACAGCCTCGCTGTCCGTCTTCGGCGAGCTTGCTTCGTGTGGGTTCAGGCACGCGGCAGACCGTGAGGAAGGCCGGATTCGTTAGCCAGACGAACACCCAAGCATACGTCTCGTTCGGCGGTCGCTGCTCTGCAGCTGCAGTCTCTTGTACCACCTTCAAGCCTTGGCGCACTGCGCTGATCATGCCAGCGTACGCGAGACAGAAATCCCGGCGCGTTTGGTCGCTCGCACGGTAGTGCGTCAACTCTCGCTGTCGCTGCAGTAGCAACACGCTTTGTACGACAATCACGATCACCAATGCTGCAGTCAGGGCGACGACGCCGAACCTTACTGACCTCGTCATCGTGCGGCTCCCTTGCGCGTGCGGTCGACCCACGCTTTCACCTCGGGCCCGAACCTGTCCTGGTAGAAGCTCACATCGATTGTCGTCATTGCGCCGTTTCGACTCTCCTGCAGGCCGGCTGCAAACTCGCCGAAGTCATCATCGACCCAGTTCACGAACTCTTTGCCTTCCTGCGTGTACCAGTCCTCGCCGTAGCTGCGGCCCAGCTTCACTCGATGCGCGAATTTGAGCACAGCTAGCCGATGCTGACCAAACGAATGTAGTCGGACGACTTGCGTGACCGCCGCGCCAGACACGCCCGACTTATCCGGTCCGACGTCGTCGAGATTCTGTTTTTCCAGACGATCGATCATACCGCTGATGTGTTCGAAGCACGCCTTCACGGTGAACACTTTGGGACTGAAGAGCTTGGCTGCGACCACGAGCGCGAGGTCATCGCCCGTGTCCTTCACGTTGTTCAAGATGTCGTGCAACAGCGGGCCGATATCGTTTTGTAGCTCCCGCAGGAACGATTCCTTGGCCTGCGACTGCGGCGTCGCACCGGTGAACGCCAGCTTGGCCCGGCCCTTCGCGATTCCTGAGACCTCCGAGAGCACGTTCTTCATGTGATTGGATTGCGTCGTAACGGCAGTCTCGAAGTCATCAGGTTTCATCGCGCCGTTCCACACGCCGCGCCGATTCAACTCCTTGATCGCCAGCGTTGCAGCGCTACTTAAGAGCGCGCCGCCGACGACACCGACGGCGCCGATGAGCAGTTCGGCGACGAGGCCGAGTTGCGGGGCCTTTTTTAGCAGTTCGTCGATGCGCGCGTTCTGTAGCGCCGTTTGATAGCTTCCGATCGCCGTCGGGATGAAGGTATCGAGATCCTCGATCAGTCCATGGCGGTACTGCGGGTCGAGATGGCATACGCCGACAGCACCTGGACGTTCGCAGACTGCGCCTTCGTGCTTGTAGCGTTCGCCCGGTTCGTTGCCCACGTATGCGGCTGGCATCTCGATCTCCTGCTTGGTCGTCTGCGCTGCCGATTTCGCGGACCACATCGTTCCAGGAGACGCATAGATTCCGTTTCCACCGCGCGGCTGCGCCTCCATTGGAGCCGAGTCGGGTGCTACCCGTGTTGCTTTGCCTGGTGATACGTGGCTGCTGTCGGCCGTGCTTGTGGGTCCCTGAGATGCCCTGCGCATCAGGTCTGAAGTGCCTAGGTCTC
Source organism: Kofleriaceae bacterium (assembly GCA_013368795.1). GTDB lineage: Bacteria > Myxococcota_A > Polyangia > Haliangiales > Haliangiaceae > JABFXX01. The sequence continues at coordinate 2,175 of JABFXX010000224.1, read as the reverse complement.
GCTCAGCCATCTCGCTCCTCCTGTCAACGAGCGGCTGTATCGACCTCCATACCCCACGGTTGCTCGCAAGTTGTCGAGAGGCGTAACTTTTCGATGTGCCTACAGATCGTCGCGTTGTCTGGGAGGACGAAACCTCCAGCAACGTCGGTCGATACACGGTCCCATGCAGACAACCGGAACCCAACCTGTCCCCCAGCACTCGGGCTTATTCGCGAGCTCAGCCTCGACGTTTCGACCGCGTAAGCCGAACGATCGCGTCGCGAGCTCGATGATCGGTGGCATCATCGTTCCCATGCGAGTGGCGTTGGTGGTCGCGGCATTGATCTTCGCCGGCTGCACGGAGAGAAACCCGGCGTTCTGCGGGGACGGAACGTGCATCGATCCGGCGCGGCCGTACTGCGATCTCGATGGGCATATCGGCGGGACACCCGGTACGTGCATCGCGGTCGAGTGCACGCCGGAGAGTTTCTTCGAATGCCGCAGCGATAGTGCGATTGTATGCAACTCGCTCGGGAACAACTACGACGAGGTGCAGTGTCCGCTCGGCTGCACGTCCGATTCGATGGGATGCAAGGAATGCACGTCGAACGACCAGTGCGGCGACAGCGTCTGCGACCCGTTGAGCAGCCACTGCCGCGCGTGCGCGACTGACGATGAGTGCGACAGTGCGGTTTGCGACCGCGATACGGGGCGCTGCGTCGCCGAGTCGTCGATCGTCTACGCGGCTCCAATGGCGAGCGGCAACTGCACGCGCTCGCAGCCGTGCCGTCTGGAGACCGCGATCGTGGCAGCTCGAAATGCCACGCCGACAGCGATCGTGCGATTGCTGCCGGGAAACTACGTGAACTCACTCAGTGTTACAGGTTCCACGAACCTACAATTCGTCGCGACCGGTGCGAACATCGTTGTTGTCGGCGACACGCCTGCAGTTGTCGTCGACAACGGCGCGAACGTCGACATTCGAAACCTGACGAGCACCAGCGAGCGCTTCATCGGATGCGGCCTAGCGAGTACGAGCGCGCCGATCTCGACGGTCTCGATCCGTGAATCAACCTACACGGGTATCGCGAGTGGAACGGAGCTCGAGACCCAGCGATGCAAGCTGACGTTGACGAACGTCGAACTCTTTCCGAGTTCTACCGTGGTTGGATATCGCGACGACTCGACGATCACGTTTGATCGCGTTCATGTCAGAGGGTCGGACGCCCACAGCTTTCAGGGAGTGGGTTCTCGCGTGAATGTCGAAGTCGTCAACTCGGTCTTCGAGGGGACTGACTTCACATTCCTCTACACCGACCCAAATGGTCCCGCGACTCGTATCCGATTCGTACATGACACGTTCCTGCTTTCGTCGCCAACCCACCTCTGCAGCAATACCGGATCGCCCGTGCCCGACTTCCTTATTTCCTTCGAGAACAGCATTGCTGTGACGAAGTTTGGCGGCAATGCATTCGCGGCACCGAACACGAACAACTGCAGCTTCGCGAAACTGATGTTGGCGCAGCAGACCTCACCCTTGCCGGGAATGGAGGTTGCTGACCCGCAGTTCGTCGACTTGGCCGGTCGCGACTTTCGCTTGAAGAGCTCGAGTCCCGCGATCGATGCGGCCGTTTCCGGCTCGATCAATCCGACCACCGACATCATCGGTGTCTCGCGGCCTCAAGGGCCTGCGTCCGACCTCGGCGCGTACGAGTTCAAGCCGTAGGCCGAAACGAAAACAGGCCCGGACAACCGGGCCCGACTCGATTCGTATGTCTGTCGCTAGAAGGGGCCCAGGCTGTCGACGCAGAACTTCGCCTTCGTCGCCGGGAAGATGTAGCCGGTCGCCATGCACATCTCGTTGAACTGGGCGCTCGGGCCGTCCTCGACCACCATGTTGTGATTGGTGCCCGTGTTGTCGTACTTGCACGTGTACGTCAGCTTGTTCGACGCGAACGTGTAGAACGGCATCGCGTCCCACGTCTTCGAGCCGGGGTGCTCCCACGCGTCGGGGCCTTCGCTGTGGAACACCATGCTCGTGCCGTCCTTGATCTCGGTCATCACGGACTGCTTGTGCGAGTGGGTCGATACGGTCCAGAACTTCGCGCCGGTAGGAACGCTGCAGGTCTGGGTCTCCTCCCAGCCGACCGCATCCTTCGGGATGTCGATCGACTGGTTGTACGTGATGTACGCGGC